>CACZXL010000004.1 GCA_902785135.1 uncultured Erysipelotrichaceae bacterium | reverse complement strand
ATTAATAAAAAAGAAGCTAAAGAAGAACTTACAAAAGAAGAAATTGAATTTGTTGTTAATAATTATGTTAATGATAATATTAAAGATTATCAAATGAGTTCTTTATTGATGAGTATTTGTATTAATGGAATGACTTTTGATGAGACTTATAATCTAACTACATCAATGTTAAATAGTGGAGATAAGATTGATTTAAGTTCTATAGATGGAATAAAAGTTGATAAACATTCTACAGGAGGAGTAGGCGATAAAACTACTTTAGTTGTAGGACCTTTAGTCGCATCTTGTGGTGTACCTGTCGCTAAAATGAGTGGTAGAGGACTTGGTTTTACTGGAGGAACTATAGATAAATTAGAATCAATTTCTGGTTTTAAAACTAGTATTCCAAATGATGAATTCATAAAACAAGTTAATGATATTAAAATTGCTTTAGTATCACAATCTGGTAATTTAGTACCAGCTGATAAAAAAATATATGCTTTAAGAGATGTAACTGGAACTACTGAATCTATACCATTGATCGCATCAAGTATAATGAGTAAGAAATTAGCGTCTGGTTCTGATAAAATTGTACTAGATGTTAAAGTTGGAAAAGGTGCATTTATGCATAATCTAGATGATGCAAAAAAACTTGCTAAAACAATGGTAGAAATAGGTAATAGATATGGAAAAGAAACTATCGCAGTATTAACAAATATGGATTATCCATTAGGTAGAACTATAGGAAACTCCATAGAAGTTTTAGAAGCAATAGATACATTAGATGGAAGAGGAGAAGAAAGATTTTTAAAACTATGTTTAGTACTTTCTAGTTATATGGTATCTATGAGTAAAAATATATCAATAGAAGAAGCTATTAAAGAAGTAGAAGAAAACTACAATAATAAAAAAGGATTAAGTAAATTAAAAGAGTTTATTAAATATCAAGGAGGAAATATATCTGATATTCCTGTGGAAAATAAATGCGTAAATATTTATTCAAATAGTGATGGCTATATAACTGATATAGATACGCTAAAACTTGCAGAATTATGTAATGATTTAGGCGCAGGTAGAAAAGAAAAAGATGATATAATTAATCCAAAAGTTGGAATTAAATTAAACAAAACGATAAATGAAAAAGTAGAAGTAGGAGATATATTATTAAGTATATATACTGATAAAGAAATTAATGAAGAAGAATATTTAAAAACAATAACAATTACTAATGAAAATATTCCAAATATAAAGATAGTCTATGACATAATAAAATAGACTTTTTTTATGCTTTTTTCTTTTAAATAAAAGAAAAAATTGATATAATGTTATTAGAGAAAAATCAGGAGTGGTTATATGGATGGTAAGTTAAAATTATTTTTAGAAAAAATAAATTGTAAGAATGATTATTATAGATTTTTTGAAGATGGTAAAATATTAAAAATAAAATCATCAAAAGATAAACTAAATTGGAATTTTGTTATCGAAACTAAAGAATTATTACCTTTAGAGGTAATAAAGTTTTTAGATGAAAATATTTCATCTGGTTTTTCTAATTTAAACTCAGTAACATATACTATCATTCCTAAAAAAGTAGATAAAATATCTATTAATAACTATTATCCATATATTATAGAAAATGTTGGTTTAAGTTCCGCAATGGTTAAGATTTTTAAAGATAAAAATATAAAATTTACTACAAATGGTCTATGTTTGGAAGTAGATAATAAAGCGATGGAAAATATATTTAATAATAAAAAAGAAAATATATATAATAAATTTAAACAAATAGGTTTTGATATAGAAATTAATTTGGTAGTTGATGAAGAAGAAGTAAAAAAAGAAATAAGTAATGACTTAGATATTGATACATCAAAGATAGTAGTACCTAAAAAACAAGAAAACAAAAAAAGAGAGCCTATGAAATTTGCGGATACAAAAGAAATAAAAGATAGTGGTGCGATACTAGGAAGAGAATTTGAAGGAGAAATATCATCATTAAGTTCACTTGATGGTGAAATGGAAAATATAAATATAGAAGTAAAAGTATTTGGTAAAGATTTATTTGAATCTACTAAAACTGCATTTAAAATAATCACTTTAAAAGTAACAGATTACTCAGATAGTTTTTTTGTAAAAGTATTCTTTAGAAATGCAGAAGATTTTGAAAGAATAGGATCTAAACTTAAAGAAGGTAAATGGTATAGAATTAATGGTAATATCAAATATGATGACTTTGCTAGAGATTTTGTTTTAAACGCTAATAATATTATGGATATTCCTTCAAAAGATGTTGAAATAAATGATGATGCAGAAGAAAAGAGAGTAGAACTTCATGCACATACATTAATGAGTCAGATGGATGGAGTAGTAGCGGTTGAAGATCTAATTAAGACAGCTAAAAAGTGGGGACATAGAGGTATCGCAGTTACTGATCATGATGGAGTACAAAGTTTCCCTAATGCATTTAATTTAGTTAGAGGAATGAATAGCGATTTAGCTGAAGGAGAAGAACCATTTAAAATTATTTATGGTGCTGAAATAACGATGATAGATGATTCAGTTGATATTGTTATTAATCCATCTAAAGATAAATTAGAAGAAGCTACATTTGTTGTATTCGACTTAGAAACAACAGGTTTTAATGCCGGTGGTGCAGATTCTATTATTGAAATAGGTGCTGTTAAATTAAAAAATGGTGAAATAATAGATACATTTGATGAACTTATTGATCCAGGCAAACCATTATCTTCAAAAATTACAGAAATAACTCATATTACTGATGATATGTTAAAAGGTAAAATGAATGAAGAAACTGGTGTTAAAAAGTTTATGGAATGGTATGGGGATTTGCCATTAGTTGCGCATAATGCTAAGTTTGATACTTCATTTATTAAGATGGCATATCAAAAATATGATTTAGGTGAATTTAATAATCCAATATTAGATACATTAGAATTATCAAGAGCACTTGATAAAGGAGAAGCAAGACATAGTCTTTCTGCAATTACTAAAAGATATAATGTAGTATTTGATGAAGATGCACACCATAGAGCTAATTACGATGCTGAAGGAACTGCATTAGTACTTGCTAAAATGATAAAGAAATTAGTAGATAATAATATTACTACTATTGATAAGTTAAATAATTTAGTTCCTAAAAACGAGATACATAAATATGGTAGAGCACATCATATCAATATACTTACATTAAATTCAAAAGGATTAAAAAACTTATTTAAGATAGTTTCACTTGCGAATACTAAATACTTATATAAGACACCTAGAATACTAAGAAGTGAAATAGAAAAACTAAGAGATGGTTTACTAATAGGATCAGGTTGTTATGAAGGAGAAGTATTTACTCAAGCAGCAACTAAATCAGATGAAGAATTAACTAATATTATTAATTTCTATGATTATGTTGAAGTTCAACCAGTAGATGAATATTGTCATTTAGTACCTGGTGTATTTGCAAATGAAGCAGAGCTTATTCAAAATATAGAAAAGATAGTTAGGGTAACCACAGATGCAGGTAAAATAATTGTCGCATCAGGTGATGTACACCATCTTAAAAAAGAAGATAAGATATATAGAGAAATTATTATAAATCAAAAAGTTCCAGGAAGAGGAAGACATCCACTTTCTAGAAATGGTAATGGTAAAGTACCTACACAACATTTTAGAACAACAACAGAAATGCTTGAAAACTTTGAATTCTTAGGAAAAGATAAAGCAAAAGAAATTGTTATCACTAATCCTAATAAAATATTAGATATGGTAGAAGTATTCGATGTTATTATTCAAACTGGTGGAGTTCCTTTTTCTCCAAGAGTTAGAAGTGATGATGGAGAAACATACCTAGATTGTCCAAAGGTAGTAACAGAACTAGTTTATGATAAAGCAAAAGATTGGTATGGAGATCCACTTCCATATAATATTGAAGGAAGATTAGGTACAGAATTATATGGTGATATAGTTTATACCGCAATTAAACATAATTTAGAAAAAGAAAGTTTTACTGGAGAAGATTTAGAAATAAAAGCATATGAATTATTACATGAAACTATTCTTAAAGGTAAAGATGAAGTTATTAAATTAGTTAGTGAATATATCAAAGAAACATCTGAAGAAGAGTTAGATGATAAAGCGTTAGAAAAGAGTGTTAAGAAAGCACTTGGTGGAGTAATAGGTGCAGGATTTGATCCTATATACTTAATTGCACAAAGATTAGTTAAAAAATCTAACGATGATGGATTCTTAGTTGGTTCAAGAGGTTCTGTTGGTTCATCATTTGTAGCGACAATGATGGGTATTACAGAAGTTAATCCACTTCCAGCGCATTATAGATGTCCTAAATGTAAACATTCTATATTTGAACTAGAAGGTAAAGCTCTTGGAACTATATATTCTTCAGGATTTGATTTACCAAATAAGAAATGTCCTAATTGTAACTCAGATATGATTAAAGATGGTCAAGATATACCATTTGCGACATTCTTAGGATTTAATGCAGATAAAGTACCAGATATAGATTTAAACTTTTCAGATTTAAATCAAGCTGCTATACATGAATATACTAAAGTATTATTTGGTGTAGATAATGTTTATAGAGCTGGTACAATAGGTACTGTCGCAGATAAAACTGCATATGGTTTTGTTAAAGGCTATTTTGAAGATAGAGGTATAAATAAAAGATCTATTGAAGTTGAAAGACTTGCTTTGGGTTGTACAGGTGTTAAAAGAACAACTGGTCAGCATCCAGGTGGTATAGTAGTTATACCAGATTACATGGATGTATATGATTTTACGCCATATCAGTTTCCTGCAGAAGATCCAACATCAGCATGGAGAACAACACACTTTGATTATCATAAGATTGAAGATGATGTTCTTAAATTAGATATATTAGGTCACTCTGATCCAACACAACTTCGTATGATTCAAGATACATCTAAAACAGATGTTACTAAAGTACCACTTGATGATAAAGAAACTATGGCTATATTCTTAGGACCAGAACCATTAGGAGTTACTAAAGAACAAATTATGTGTAATACTGGTACATTAGGAATACCTGAATTTGGTACAAAATTTACTCTTCAAATGGTTGAAGATTCTAAACCTAGAACTTTTGGTGAATTAATTAAAATATCTGGTTTATCTCATGGTACTGATGTTTGGCTTGGAAATGCACAAGAATTAATTAGAAACAATGTAGTACCATTTAGTGAAGTTATTGGATGTCGTGATGATATTATGGTTTACTTAATGAATCATGGCCTTAAACCGATAACTGCATTTAAGATAATGGAATTTGTTAGAAAAGGTAAACCTAGTAAGGATCCTGCTAAATGGGCAGAATTTGAAGAAATATTAAAAGAAAATGGAATAGCAGATTGGTATATAGATTCATGTCATAAAATAAAATACATGTTCCCTAAGGCACATGCTGCTGCATATGTTACTTCGGCATTTAGAATTGCTTGGTATAAAGTTCATATGCCAGTACACTATTATGCCTCATGGTTATCTTGTAAAGCTGCAGATACAGAAGTAACAACTATGATAAAAGGATATGATGCTATTAAAGAAAGATTAGTAGAAATTAATAATAAAGGAAGAGGAGAAGCTACTAAAAAAGAATTAGATGTAGAAGAATCACTTCATGTTTGTCTAGAAGCAACTGCTAGAGGTATTAAATTTACTAATGTTGATTTATATGAATCAGAAGCAACAACATTTAAAGTTAAAAATGATAATGAAATAATTCCTCCGTTTAATTCAATTGAAGGACTAGGGGATGTAGTTGCGAAAAATATAGTAAAAGAACGTAAGAAACGTGAATTCTTATCTATAGAAGAATTACAAGTTAGATGTAAGATATCAGAAACCATAATTGAAACTATGAAAAGAATGAATATCTTTGAAGGTATGGATGAATCTAATCAATTAAGTTTATTTTAAGGAGATTATATGTTAAAAGAATTAGATTTTGAAAATTTTTTTAAAAAAGAACAAGCTTATTTAGATGAAAAAGAATTGGGTGGAGTAGGAGTAATAAGTCCAACTCAATCAGTTCAAGTTATCAATGTTGCAGGTAAAAATAAAAATAAAGAATTAATAGATGGTTTAGGTCTTCATTTTACAACGTTATTACATATATTAAAAGATATGTTTAATATAGAATATAATGATAAAATAATAGGGTATGATGTAGTACTATATAGAAAAATATGTGAAAAGATTCCTAATGCAGAACATAACTTAATAACAATAAGATATATAATAAATAAACCTAGTATTGAAGATGCTACAGTATATTCTTTTGCTGGAATAAGTATTCCTAAGTATATTAATCCATATCAATTAGAAGAATTAGAAACAATTAATGATATATTAAAAAATCTAAATGTATATACAGAAGTCGAAATGACTGAATATAATCCAATTAACTTTTCAAAAGAAGATACTCATCGAGTATTTTTTGAAAATGAAGAGAATGAACTTGATAAAGCAATAGATTTTTTAAAAAACAATAATAGAGTAATTGAATATAACTTACCTGTTGAAGAACATATAGTAAAAGTAAAACATAATAAAAAAAGAACCAAATAATTGGTTCTTTTTATTATCTACTATAGAATTCAACGATTAATGGTTCATTAATTTCTGCAGAAAGTTCACTTCTTTCAGGATATCTAACATAAGTTCCTTCAAGTTTATTCTTATCAAAATTAACGTAATCTACAGTATGGTTAATAGCTTCTAAACTAGCTTTAATAGCTTTATGATCTTTAGAGTTTTCTTTAACGCTAATAACATCACCTGGTTTACAAATATATGATGGAATATTAACTTTCTTACCATTAACTAAGATATGATTATGGTTAACAACTTGTCTAGCTCCTCTTCTAGTTGTAGATAATCCCATTCTATAAACAACATTATCTAATCTAGATTCTAGAAGTTTTAAGAAGTTTTCACCATGAATACCTTCCATTTTACCAGCTTTGTTAAATAATTGATGGAATTGTTTTTCAGTCATTCCATAAGTAAATTTAACTTTTTGTTTTTCATTTAATTGTTCAGAATAGTTAGATGGTTTAGCTTTTCTATCTTGTCCATGTTGACCTGGCTTATAACTTCTTTTAGCTAAGTCTTTACCATTTTCAAGTGTTGAGAAACCAACTCTTCTACTTTTCTTATAAGCTGGACCAGTATATCTTGACATACATTTCCCTCCTTTACTATATTTCAAACTTTTAGTATATTTATTTCATTCATAGGGTGTCATTATTAATACTTTCCTATGTGTAGTTTAAGGCACAGTACTTATAACGCTTACGCTAATAACGCATTACAAACAAAATAAACGACTACAAAATGTTTGCGTAAGTATTATATAACAAAACAAAGCAAATAGTCAATAATAATTAAAAAAAATAAAAAAAGAAGAAATATATGTAAAAAAGTAGAAATTTGTGGTAAAATTATTAATAATAGAGGCGATTATATGAAGAAACTAATTCCAATTACAGCATATATAGTTGTTATAATAATATTGATAGTTATAGTTGTAATTAGAAATATAAAAATTAGTAAAAAGATTAAGAAATACATAGAAGATTTGGAAACAGAGAAAAATCTTATTTTAAGCGCGCCTATTTTAAATGAATTATCTAAAGCTGAAAGTTTAGCAAAAGATGAAAAAACTAAAAGTAAATACGATAATTGGCAAAATAGATTTGATAATATAAGAAATAAAGATATACCTGAAGTAACAGATATGCTTCTTCAAGCAGATTCTTATGTTGAATCAAAGGATTATAAATCTTTAAAACCACATCTAGCGCATATAGAATTAAAAATATATAGATTAAGAGAAAAAACTAATACATTATTAGATGAAATAAAAGAAATTACTTTAAGTGAAGAAAAGAATAGAGAAAGAATAGTTAAATTAAAATCTGATTATAGATTGATTAAATCTGATTATGAAAAAGATATGGATTCTTATGGTAATGTAGGAGAAGCTATAGAATTGCAATTTGAAAGCATTGAAAAAAGATTTCAAGAATTTGAAGTTGCAATGGAAAAGAAAGATTATGATGAAATTAACTATATAGTAAAAGGTATTGATGAAATGGTTGAACATATTAGATATGTTATTAAAGAAGTACCTGCAATATTAATAATGTGTAATGAATTAATACCAAATAAAATAAAAGATATTTCTGATATATATGAAACTATGACAAAACAAAAATATCAATTAGATTATCTAAATGTTCAATATAATATTTCAGAAACTAATAAAAAAATAAGTGATATTTTAGATAGAATTAAAGTATTAAATCTAGAAGATGTAGTATTTGAATTAAAGACTATAATTAATTATTTTGATTCTTTATATAATGATTTTGAAGGTGAAAAATTAGCGAGAACAAAATTTGAAGATAATATGAAATCATTCAAATTTAAACTTACTAGAACTGAAAAAATTATTAAATCATTATTAGAAGAAGTAGAAAGTATGGAAAATAACTATGACTTATCAAATAACGATGTTAATAGATTAAAAGTAATTAATAAAGAAGTTGATTCTATTAGTGTAAGTTTTAGTGATTTAAATGATTGCAGTAAGAATCATTCTTTCCCTTATAGTAAACTATCTAAAGAACTTGATTATCTAATCATCAAATTATCAAAAATAGATGATAGCTTAGATTATGATGTTCAAACTATAGGAAGTATGAAAGAAGATGAAGCTAGAGCAAGAGAACAATTAGATAGTATTAAAGATTTAATAAAGAAAGCTAGAAATAGAGTAAGACTATATAATATTCCTGTAATACCAGATAATTATTATGTAGAATTAAAAGATGCTTCAGATGCAATTCAAGAAATAAATAAAGAACTTAATAAAAAACCAATTAATATAGAAACACTTAATATAAGAGTAGATACAGCTAGAGATTTAGCATTTAAAGTATTTAATACAACAAATGATATTATCAAAAATGTAATGATGGCAGAAGAAACTATTGTTTATGGTAATAGATATAGAAGTGTCAAAGAACAAGTTAATGCAGGTTTAAATAGAGCAGAACAATTATTTTATGAAGGTTCATATAGAAAGTCATTAGAAGTTGCGATGGATGCAATAGATTATGTAGAACCAGGGATACATAATAAAATATTAAATGCATTTAAAAATGAAGGGAGTTAGGATTTAAATGACAACAGACGAAAGAAAGAGACAATTAAAAAGAAGAAAATTTGTATCACTTATTATAGGAGCAGGTTTATTATTTGGAGCAGCATATGGAGGAATTAAATATGATATCAATCATTTATCTTTAAGTGAAGTACAACTAGAAATTGATATTCATTCAGGTATTGCTGAAACACCAGATGGACACCACATAGATCCATATTCAGAACATGGATGTGAAGTTCCATATGATGGTAGAGATTTTGAAGTAAGACTTGCTGATAGAATGTATGAAGAAGGATATGATCAAAAAACAGTAGAGGCAGCTGTAGAAAAATTTCATTTACAATGTGATGGTGATTTAAAAGCAGCAAAAGAAATAAAACTTAATACAATAGAAGCATTGTCGAAAGAAACTGGTGTAAGAACAAGATAAAAGAAGGTATTAATATCTTCTTTTTTTCATATATTTAAATAGGTGAATATATGAATAATAAAGTTAAAATATTTGGAATACTATTACTCGCTGGATTTAGTTTCTTTTATACAAAAGAAGTTTCAAAGATTATTAAAAATAATGATCCAATTATGAAAGAAATAATTAATGTTGAAGATGATATGCAGGTAAGTAAAGTAGATCCAATAATAATAAATGATGAATATATTACAGGAATAAATGGATGCAAAGTTGATGAAGTAAATAGTTATAATAAGATGAAAGATGTTGGTGTTTTTAAAGAAGATCTGATTGTTATGAAAGAAGATAAAATAAGGAATAAAGATTTATATATTATTGGAGGAAATAAGAAAAAAAGAAATATAAGCATTCTATTTACTGATTATGATAAAAAGATAAATAAGTTTTTAAAAAATAATAAGATTAAAGTTAATTATTTTTTAGATGGAAAATATATTATAGATAATATAGATACTTTAATTAGTATTAAGAATTATTCTAATATTTATAGTTATGGAAGAAATAAAGAGTATTTAAAAAAATATATGTCATATGATAATACAATTATATATACAAATTTTAATAACAATTCATCTTATTGCTTGTTTGAAAAAAAGAATAACGATTATTTTAATAATTGCACATCTAATAATATGAAAAGTATAAAAGTAGAATCTATAAATGAAAATATATTAACTTATACAAAAGAAGAATTATCAAATGGAAAAATATTCCTATTTAATAGTAATAATTATGAGGAAATTACTACTTCTATTAAGTATATATTATCAAAAGGATATAAAATAGTATCACTTGATGATTTACTAGATGAGTCAAATAGTTGTAATTAAATTAAGGTAAATACTTTTAATATTTATCTTTTTTTGTTATAATTACTATTGCGTGAGTTCTTTAATATTTTATGAAAGGAGAGAAAAATGAGTAAAATTAAAATATTTAGTCTTGGTGGACTAAATGAAGAAGGAAAAAATATGTATATCGTTGACGTTGATAATGATATATTTGTTTTTGATGCAGGTTTAAAATATGCGAATGATAAAATGTTAGGTATAGATTATATAATTCCTGATTTTTCATATTTAAAAGAAAATAAAAAAAGAATAAAGGGTATTTTTATAACACATGGGCATCAAAAAGCAATGGGAGCTTTAACTGATCTAGTTAAAGAATTAAAGGATATTGATATATATTCTTGTAAATTTACTTGTGATATTATTAGAAGAAATTTTGCTGAAGCAGGAATAGAATTTAATAATTTACATGAAATTGAACCACATAAGAAAATAAGTTTTGGAAAAAATAGTGTTTTCCCAATTAGATTAACACATTCAATTCCTGATAATGTAGGATATGTATTAAATACAGAAGATGGATCTATTGTTTATACAGGACACTTTGTATTTGATTCTTCAATGCAAGGAGCTTATCAAACAGATATTGGTAAATTAGCATATATTGGAAAACAAAAAGTATTATGTTTAATGAGTGAGAGTGTATATTCTGATAGACCAGGTTATACTGCTCCTGACAATAGAATTGCTTCTACTGTAAGAGATATATTAATGCATAATGAAGGAAGAATTATTGTAACTGTATTTTCTGCACATATAAGTAGAATTCAAGAATTATTAACAGAAATAATGAATACTCAAAGAAGAGTAGTTATTATGGGTAAGAGATTACAAGAAATGATTAATTATGTAATTGATAATGGATATGTTAAATTTGATAAAACTAGAATTGGTAGTTTAAATAATTTGGAAGATAAAGACGCTGTTGTTTTAATATCTAATGAAAATGAAAAACCATTTGCTAATTTAGAAAGAATTGTTAATGGTTATGATAAATATATTAAGATATTACCAACAGATACAGTATTCTATTTAGATCCTGTTTCTACTAATAGTGAAACAATAGCAGTTAAATTAAGTGATGAAATAGCTAAAATGGGTGCTAAAACAATTAGTTTATCACCTAAGAAGCATTTACTTAACCATGCATCAATAGAAGATTTAATGCTTATGTTAAATCTTATGAATCCAAAATATTATTTCCCAGTAAATGGTGAATATAGACATCAAGTAGCTAATGCTGATGTCGCTAGTAGTTTAAATATGGCTAAAGAAAATATCATTTTAAAACAAAATGGTGAAGTAGCGACTTTTGTTAATGGTAAATTAACAGATGACATTGAAAAAATAAAAATAGATGAATTATTAATAGATGGAAATACAACTAAAGATATTGGAGAACTTGTTTTAAAGGATAGAGAATTACTAAGTGAAAACGGAATAGTTATAGTAGCGACTACTCTTGATAAAAAGAGTAAAAAAATAATGGCAGGTCCAGAAATTATAACTAGAGGTTTTATTTACGTAAAAGAAAATGCTGATTTTATAGAAGCAATGAAAGATATCTCTTTAAAAATTATTAATAGTAATATAGCTAATAATTATGTTGATTTTAATAAGATAAAAACTGAATTAAGAGATGATTTAGGAAAGTTCTTATTTGAAGAAACAGAATGTAAGCCAATGATAATTACAATTATTAATGAAATTTAAACACTTTTTTATAAAAGTGTTTTTATTTTTCTTTTAAAAATGATATAATTAATATGATGATAGAGGTGATCCTTTTGGCTAAAAGAAAAAAAAGAGTAGATTCATCAAAAAAGTTTCCAGTTGAATTAACAGGAATAATATTAATAGTAATAGGAATAATTGGATTCCTTGGATATAAAGCAAATATATTAGGTAAAGTTTTTAAAGGCTTTGCTATGTTTTTGATGGGTTCTTTTGATTGGATAGTTTTAAGTTTAATAATTATTTATGGTGGATACTTGCTAATAAAGAGACAAAAACAAAGATTATTTAATAAAAGAATAATCGGTTTAGTAATAATAGTTATCTGTATTTTATCATTAGCGCATAAAAACTATTTAATATCAGACGGAACATTATCTAATACTATTTCTAAAACTATAAATGCAACAATCAATAGTTTTTCTAGTAGTATTGCGCATGAAACAAAGTTTGAAGGTGGAGGAATAATAGGAGCGTTCTTTATTTCTTTATTTAGTGCTTTAGTAGGAGATATAGGTAGTTTAATTATTATTTTCGCTATTATGTTTGCGGGATTAGTTCTATTATTTGATGTTTCTATATCAGATATCTTTAGTTCTATAGTTGATAAATTTAGAAAAGATGAAGAAGATGACGATGAGGATGATGACGAAGAAGATGAATATGATGATGAAAATCCTTCACATATGGAAGATAAGAAAGTTGTTGTTTCTTCATTAAGTGAACTTACAAATACAAAAGAAGTAGAAAAACAATATGAAGAAGCTCTTAAAGAGAGTTCTAGAAATATTCCAACTACAAATTTATATGCTAATTATGAATTACCAAGTATTAATTTATTGGATCAAATAAAGAAGAAAAATCAAAAAGAAAATGAAATAGAAATCAAGAAGAACATAGGAATATTAGAGCAAGTATTAAAAGATTTTGAAGTTTATGCAAAGGTACGTGAAGTCCATGTAGGTCCTTCTGTAACACAATATGAATTAGAAATTAAATCTGGTACAAGAACAAGTAAAATTACAACTCTACATAGTGAAATAGCTTTAGCTTTAGCTGCTAAAGATGTTAGAATTCAAGCACCTATTCCAGGAAAGAGTACAGTAGGAGTAGAAATACCTAACAAGGTAAATAGTGCTGTAGGTTTTAGAGAAATAATATCTAGTTTTCCTAAAGAAAAACAAAGTAATAAATTAATGGTTGCTTTAGGTAAAGATATAATGGGTGTTCCAAGATATTGTGAAATTAATAAAACACCACACTTATTGGTTGCAGGTGCTACTGGATCAGGTAAATCAGTTTGTATAAACTGTATAGTTGGTTCTATTCTAATGAGAGCAAGACCTGATGAAGTTAAATTAATAATGGTAGATCCTAAGAAAGTTGAACTTTCTATGTATAATGGAATACCACATTTACTACAACCAGTTGTTACTGATCCTAAAAAGGCAAGTATTGCGCTTCAAAAAGTAGTTGCTGAAATGATGGATAGATATGATAAGTTTGAAGATTCTAAAACTAAAAATATAGAGAGTTATAATGCTTATCTTGAAAAGAAAAATAAAAATCTACCAGATGAATCTAAGTTACCATTATTACCATATATTGTAGTAATAATCGATGAACTTGCTGATTTAATGGTAGTTGCTAAAAATGAAGTTGAAGATTCTATTTTAAGAATTACTCAAATGGCTAGAGCAGCTGGTATACATTTAATTGTAGCGACTCAAAGACCATCTACAAATGTTATTACAGGTGTTATTAAAGCAAATATACCATCTCGTATTTCGTTTGCGGTTTCTTCTCAAATTGATAGTAGAACTATTCTTGATATGGGAGGAGCAGAAAAACTATTAGGTAAAGGTGATATGTTATTCTTACCAATGGGTGAATCTATTCCACAAAGAATACAAGGTGCATTTGTATCTGAAGAAGAAATAAATAAATTAGTTGATTTTGTTTGTAAACAACAAAAGGCTGTTTATGATGATAGATTTAATTTAGATGCTCAATCAAGTGATGGAAGTACTCATAGTGAATATGATCCAAATGATGTTGATAATGATGATCAATTATATGGATCAGTAGTTGAGTTTGTTGTACAAACAAAAAAGGCTTCTGCATCGCTATTACAAAGAAAATTTAAGATTGGTTATAACAGAGCTGCTAGGTTAATAGATTTATTGGAAGAAAGAGGTATAGTTGGACCTCAACAAGGCTCTAAACCTAGAGAAGTTTTAGTTGAATTAGAAGACCGTGAAGAATAATAAAAAGTTATAGATTACTTTTCTATAACTTCTTTTCATTCTTCTCTTTTTATGTTAAAATAATATGAGAATAGGAGGGATTATATGAACGATTTTGATGATATACCATTTGCGTCTTCTAATGAATCAAATATTTCATCAGATTCATCATTTGATGAAATACCGTTTTCTGAAGAAGTAGTCCCTCAAGTTACTAATAACAACATACTTTTTTTAGATGATAGAATCAAAGATATACCTGCTAGAAATGCAAAAGTATCTTTTAAAAAAACATCTATTATTCTACCAGTAATTGCGTTTGTATTTGTTTCAATTTTAGGTATGTACTTATTTGTTAATCATAGTAAGGCAGATACAGCAAATTTAATTAGAATAGAAGAAAATAGAAAGTTTGGATATATTGATAATGAAGGAACAATAGTCGCAAGACCAAAATATATTTCTGGTACAGAATTTTATAAAGGTTATGCAATTGTTAGAAATACAAATAACTTATATGGTGTTATTAATGGGAAAGGTGTTATAGAAGTCCCTTTTGGTAATTATTATTATATAGGTTTATTTGGTAATAGATATGTAGCTAGTAGAATTACAAATAGTGGTTTAAAACAAGCTTTACTAGATACTGATTTAGATGAATTAACTGGATTTAAATATGATAGTATTAGTTATTCAAAAAATGGTATGTATTTATTCACTAGAGATGAAACAATGGGTATTCTAAATAAAGAAGGAAAAGAAATATATTCATTTAAAGTAGATGAAGTTGATGATAAGAATATTGATATAGAAATATCAGAAGTGGATATGGATTTACCTTTATCAGAAAGATATGCAAAAGTAAAAGTAAATGATTCATCAACTATAATTAACTTATCAACAGGAAAAGAAATATATAGTTATACATTAAATGATATTAATGTTTTAAATAATAATGTATTTTATATAAAAACAGATAATCCTGATGAAAATAGTATTTATATTGTAATAAATGATAATCAAATAAAATTAAAAACAACTAATTACAAGAGAGTTAGAGTAGATGATTATAATTCTGATATGGCAATAGCGGTCAACGATGATTCATCAATATCATATGTTAATTTATTAACTCAAAAAGTTCTTAATGAAAATAAGAATAATGATTATTATTATGGAAATGGATTATTATTAGAAAAATCACATGATTTTAATAGAAATGAAGATGTATATAATATTATTTCTGCTAAAAAGACATTAGGAACATTTAAAGATTATAAACCTGTTAATAATATATTTTATAATGATATATTAAATGTTGAATTACATAAGAATAAATATAACTTTATAGATAAAGAAGGAAATCTTTTAAATAGTAATGCATATGATGAGACTACAGATTTTAATGATTTTGGTTATGCAATAGTGGTTTTAGATAAATCATATGGAATAATAGATAAAAAAGGTAAAGATGTAGTTAAAATGAGTTATAATTATATTGACTTCCTTAAGAGTGATTTGTTTAAAAAAATAAAGGATACATATAATAAAGAATTATTTATATACGCTAATAATGATGGATATTATGGTTTTATTAATAATAAAAACAAAATAGAAATAGAATCTAAATATCAAGATTTGAATTTTATATCAGATGAATATCCATTTGTTATAGCGAAATCTCAAGATAAAAAAGTATTAGTTAATTTATCAACAGGAAAAGAATTGAAAGTTAAATTAGATTCTGATGATATAGAAATAAGAAATGATTATTTTGTTATAGATAATAATTATTATAACTATTCTGGTAAATTAATATATAAAGTAAAGTAGGTGGGTTATGAAAAACAAGGTGGCAGTTATATATATATTTGTAGGAATATTTTTTATAAGTATTATTGCTTTAATGGCATCTAATAAAAATATTAAAACAAATGCTTTAGGTGCTTCTGTAAATATAGATTCTGATTCAGATAAAATAGCGCTAAATGCTGCTAAAAATATGATTATAGATAATATAGATAAATATGATGGAGAAGTAATAATAGATACTGAAGAATTAATAAAAAATGGATATATAAAAGAAAAAAATATAAATAAGAATAATAAGAAGATAGTGGCAATAATTAATAATAATAAAATAGAAGATTTATATTTTAAAAACAATTTCTTTAAAGATTTATTTCCATGTGATAGTATTTGTTATATTAATAAGAATAATTATATTGGTTTCAATAATGATATATATAGAATTGTTAAAGTTGATAAAGAAGGATATATATATTTAACAAATAATAAAAGTGATTCTATAAATACAAATGAAATAGATTCTTATTTAAAAAAGAAATATAATGAATTAGATAAAATGATGGTAAAAGATGTAATAAGTATATCTTTAGAAGATTTAAAAGAAAGTAATGCTTTTGAATTAGAAGATAATGTATTAGTTAAAATAGGAAATGATTATAAAACATATAATTATGTTACTGAAAAAGTAGAGGACAATAAAGAAAAAACTGATGTAATTCCTTTAATAGTTTTAAAAAATGATATTTCACATGAAATGGGTGAGGGAACTAAGTTTAACCCTTATATTATTGATAAATAAGGCGGTGATGTTTTATCAAAGATGTATTAACTCATTTTAAAAGTAAAAATTTAAGAACAGGATATTTATACTTTTATATTCATTTTATAGTTGAAGTAGTATGTTTCTTCTATTTATCTAGAATAACAAATAATTCATATTTTGTATGGTTAATTCCTTTTATATATGATGGAGTAGCATTTGTTCCTCAAAGTATAATTGGATATATATCAGATAAATATCCAAAGATTAATATGGGCATAATAGGTGTTATATTATTACTAATATCATATTTAATATATGGTTTAACAAATATAAGTGTATATGTATCATTAATAATACTATGTTTAGGAAATGCTTTTTTACATGTTGCAGGTGCTGAAAATACATTAAAAGTATCTGATGGTAAATTATCACCAGCTGCTATATTTGTATCTGGTGGATCTTTTGGAGTAGTATCAGGAAGATTACTTGCTAGAACAAGTATTAATCCATTACTATTAATAGTACCAATATTAACAATGATACCATTTGTATTTTTAGCAGATACTTATATTACAAAAACAAGTAATACAGAAAAGTTTAATTTTGTTAAAACAAATATAAATAAAGAATTTATAATATTAGTAGGAGTATTAGTAGTAATAATAAGAGGATATATGGGATATGGTATTCCTACTTCATGGAATAAAACAACAGTACAACTAATTATATTTTTTTGTACTATGGGATTAGGTAAAGCTCTTGGTGGAATATTATCTGACTTAATAGGTATTAGAAAGACTGCAATAATGTCTACATTACTTGCAATACCATTCTTATGTTTTGGTGATAATATTATGATTGTTTCACTTATAGGAGTAATGTTCTTTTCAATGACAATGGCTATTACTTTAGGAATATTAGTTTCAGTACTAAAAAAGAGTCCGGGTTTAGCATTTGGTTTAACTACTATAGGTTTATTCTTAGGAACTGCACCAATATTCTTTATAAAGTTAAGTTATATAGGAAACATAATAATTATAATTACTATGTCTATCCTTTGTGCTATAGCGTTAGGTTATGTATTAAAGGAGGATAAAAAATGAAATATATATTTAATTTGAATTATATAAAAGGCAATGAATTACTGTTTTGGATTTATGTAATATCTATGATTTTAATTATTATATTATCTATTATATTTGTTAAAAAGGAATTAAAAAAATGAGTATAAATGATTTACCTATAATAATGGTTAGATGTCTAGTTTTAACAATAATAATAGAAGTAATAGTAGGTATAATAATAGGAATAAGAAATAAAAAGGATATTCTTAATATTATATTAGTAAATGTAGTAACAAATCCAATAGTGGTTTCTGTACCTATATTAATATATCTATATTTTGGATATAAATATGAAAGATTATCCTTATATATATTAGAAATAATAACTTTGTTTGTAGAAGGATTTATATATTTAAAAGTATTAAATTATAAAAAGTTAAATCCATTCTTAATATCATTATTATTGAATTTATCATCTTATTTGATTGGTGAATTAATAAATTATCTATGAAAGGAGAAATATATGATTAGTTTTTTAGATGTAGCTGCACCTGATCCAATAGAACCAACAAGTAATGTAAATTTATATATTGTTATTGGATTAGCAGTATTATTAGTAGCGCTAGTAGTAGTATCAATGATAGTTTTAAATAAGAAAAAAAGAAAGTAGGAGAGAATATGAAATTTATTAAAAAATTATTTATATTATTAATATTATGTGTACCATGTATCGCAAAAGCTGATATGGGCGCACCAATGCTTAGAGAATTTGAAATAGTTGTAGTAAATCCAGAAGGTATAGACTATGACCCAAATGATTATAATGAAGAAGCAACAGGGCATTTAAATAAGGATGATGTTGTTGTAGTAATTAGTGAATATGATAATCAATATGATATAGGATTAAAAAATAGCGATGGAACATATTCTATTTTAGGTCAAATAAGATCTTTAGATGGTTTTAGTATAGTTCAAGAAGAAGTTGATCCAACTGAAACAACTAAAGACATTAAAAAATTTGACTCTAAAAAACAGGCACTAGTATATAATGAAAAAGGTGTAAGTGTATATTCAGGTCCATCTAAAGTATATAAGTATCTAGGAAGCATTAAAAAAGGTATTAAATTAGAATATCAATATGCTATAGATGGAGAAGGCGGATTAACTTATATCTATGTAGACTATAAAGGTCTAAAAGGCTGGGTAGAAATATTAAATAAAAATGTTTTAATTGAAAATGAAATACAATATATTTTTAGAGTAGATGTAGAATCAGAATGTGGAACTATTCCTAAGAATACAATTCTAACTCCAGAATACGCAACTGATAAATGGTCAAAATCAGCTTTATTTGAATATAATGGATGTAAAACATTATTAGATGTATTTAAATCTGATGATATATTCCCATTATATTTAGGAAAGGGTAAATCTAAAGTAGATTTATCTATGTATGATGATTCAGATAAATCTAATCTTATAATGACTATACCTGCTGGATCAGACTTTACTTATTATACTGGTTCAGATTCACAAATGGGTATTGTAGATGCTCATTATGTAGAATATAATGGCAAAAGAGGTTGGATATTTAATACATATGATGATTTTGAAATTGAATATGGAGATAAAGTAGAATATGCAAAGCTAGATGAAGCAAAAAAGAAAGAAGTTAAAAAAGAAGAACCTAAAAAGGAAGAAAAGAAATTATTTAATTTGAATAAAAATGAATTTGTTGCAGTATGTGTAGCAGGCGGTGTAATTCTTTCTTTAACAGCGTTAGCAATAATTCTTTTAATAAATAAAAAGAAAAAAGCAAAAAAGAATAAGGTAGAAGAAGAAAAAAAAGAAATAGATGATAATAATTTAGAAGAATAGGTTATAGAACCTATTTTTCTTTTTTTAAAAAAAGTAAAAAAACTTAAAAAAAGTGTTGATTTTAAAGGGAAAGATTGATATAATTGATTATGTGTGACTGGCAAAGATGTGCAAGGTTGCTGATACACCAGGTTAAGTTGCTATTTAAAATATAGTTAAAAATGGTGTTTTTCAGGTTTTTGTGCGGAGCAAGTCTATACAAGATATAGGCGAAGGGAGGATTAATGATGACAAACAAAATCCAAATCAATTTAAAAGCATATGATCACAGAACAATAGATCAAGCTGCTTCAAAAATTGTTGAAACTGTTAAAAGAACAGGTGGAGAAGTAAGTGGACCAATCCCACTACCAACTAAAATCGAAAAGATTACTATTCTTAGAGCAGTTCACAAATATAAGGATTCTCGTGAACAATTTGAAATGAGAACACACAAAAGATTAATTGTTATCAATAACCCAAGTAAAGACACAATCGAGGCATTAACTCGTTTGGATTTACCTAGTGGTGTTGAAATAAATATTAAATAGTAGGAGGAAATATGAAAAAAGGAATCTTAGGTCGTAAGATCGGGATGACACAAGTTTTTGCAAAAAATGGTAAGTTAACTCCAGTAACAGTTATATCTGTTGAACCAAACTATGTTTCACAAATTAAAACTGTTGAAAATGATGGATATAATGCTATTCAATTAGCTGCATTCGACAAAAGAGAAAAACTTAGCAACAAACCAGAACTTGGTCATCTAAAGAAAGCTAATGTAACACCTAAGCGCTTCGTTAAAGAAATCAGAAATGTTGATGTTAGTGCTTATACATTAGGACAAGAAGTTAAGGCTGATATCTTTGCAGTAGGGGAAATGGTAGACGTTTCTGGTATTACAAAAGGTAAAGGTTATCAAGGCGTTATTAAACGTCATAATCAAAGTAGAGGTCCTATGGGACATGGTTCACAATACCATAGAGGTGTAGGATCACTTGGAACAATGCTTCCAATGCACGTATTAAAAGGTAAGAAATTACCAGGACATATGGGTCATAAATTAGTTACTGTTCAAAACTTAGAAGTAATTGAAATTGACTTAGAAAGAAATATTATTTTAGTTAAAGGTAATATTCCTGGTCCAAAGAAGTCATTAGTTATTATTAAATCTGCAGTTAAAAACGAAGGTAAAGTTAATTCACAAGATGAATTAATTACTTATGTTACTGAAGAAGTAGTAGAAGAACCAGTTCAAGAAGAAGTTACTGAAACTGAAGAAACTGCTGAAGTTACAGAAGCTCCAGTAGAAGAACCAGTTGAAGAAACTAAAGAAGAAGCTACTGAAGAAGTAAAAGAAGAAGTAACTGAAGAAAAAACTGAAGAATCATCACAAGAATAATCTTCAATTAAATAATAATAATTAACAAAAAGATTTGTGATGAAAGGAGGAAATAATATGCCTAAAGTAACACTTTTAAATTTAAAAGGTGAAAAATTAAAAGATATAAAACTAAATGACGAAGTATTTGGTATTGAACCAAATAATCAAACTATATATGATGCAGTTGTTAGAAAAGGAGCATCATTAAGACAAGGAACACATGCTGTTAAAGACAGAAGTGAAGTTAGTGGTGGTGGTATTAAACCATGGAGACAAAAAGGAACAGGTAGAGCAAGACAAGGTTCTATCAGAGCTCCACATTGGTATCATGGTGGTGTAGTATTTGGACCAAACACTAATAGAAATTATGAAAAGAAACAAAATAGAAAAGAAAGTAGATTAGCTTTAAGATCAGCATTATCTCAAAAAGTTGCTAATAAAGAAGTAATTGTTGTTGATAAGTTCGAAGTTAAAGATAACAAGACTAAAACATTTACTAAAGTATTAGAAACATTAAAAATTGAAGGTAAAGCATTAATCGTTGTTAAAGAATTAAATGAAAATTTAATCTTAGCATCTCGTAATTTAAGTAATATTAAGTTAATCGAATCTCATGAAATCAACACTTATGACGTACTTAACTATAAAACTATAGTTATTACTGAAGAAGCCGTTAAAATGCTTGAGGAGGTACTTAAATAATGATAGGAAATTATAGAGACATTATATTAGCACCAGTTATTACTGAAAAAGCTTCAAATGTAGCTGCTAATGGAGATAGAATTGTTTTTAAAGTTAGAAAAGACGCTAACAAAACTCAAATTAAACAAGCTATCGAAAAAATATATAATGTAAAAGTTACAAAAGTAAATACATTAAATGTAAGACCTAAAAAGAAAAGAGTAGGTCGTTATACAGGTACTACTACAGCTTATAAGAAAGCATATATTACTTTAGCTGCAGGTAGCAATATAGAATTATAGGAGGAGGTTTTAGAATGGCTATTAAACATTTTCGTCCAATGACACCTGGACAAAGAAAGAAAAGTACATTAGTAAATGAAGAGCTAACTAAAACAGCTCCAGAGAAAAGTTTACTAAAAACTGTTAAGAAAAACGCTGGTCGTAACAATTCTGGTAAGATAACTGTTAGACATCAAGGTGGCGGAGAAAAGAGAAAATATCGTATTATTGATTTTAGAAGAAACAAATTCGATATTGAAGGAACAGTTGCTACTATTGAATACGATCCAAATAGAAGTGCAAATATTGCATTAATTAATTATGCTGATGGTGAAAAAAGATATATTATCGCACCAAAAGGATTAAAAGTAGGAATGAAAATAATATCTGGTGAAAAAACAGATGTTAAAGTTGGAAACGCAATGCAACTTATGAATATTCCAGTTGGTACTGTTATTCATAATATTGAGTTAACTCTTGGTAAAGGCGGACAAATTGCTAGATCTGCTGGACAAAGTGCTCAAATTCTTGGTAGAGAAGATAAATATGTATTAATTAGATTATCTTCAGGAGAAACAAGAAAAGTTTTAGGAACATGTATGGCTACTATCGGAGAAGTTGGTAATGAAGATTATTCATTAGTAAGACTTGGTAAAGCTGGTAGAACTAGACACATGGGAATAAGACCAACAGTTAGAGGTTCTGTTATGAACCCTAATGATCACCCACATGGTGGTGGTGAAGGTAGAACTCCAGTTGGTCATAAGAAACCAATGACACCTTGGGGTAAACCTGCACTTGGTTACAAAACTCGTAAGAATAAGAAGAGTTCAACAAAATTAATTGTTACTCGTCGTAAATAAATAAGGAAAGGATGAATATAAATGGCTAGAAGTTTAAAAAAAGGACCTTATGTATTTCCAAAGTTATTAGCTAAGGTTCAAGAAATGAATAAAAATGGAAAAAAAGAAGTCGTTAAGACTTGGTCACGTCGTTCAACTATTTTTCCTGATTTTATTGGACATACATTTGCAGTTCACAATGGTAAAGAATTCATTCCAGTATATGTTACTGAAGATATGGTAGGTCATAAACTTGGTGAATTTGCTCCAACTAGAAAATTCGGTGGACACGGAAAAGATAATAAATAGTTGAACTTAACTTAAGGAAGGAGATTTAAAATGGAAGCAAGAGCAACTGCTAGAACAGTTTTACTTGTTCCAAGAAAAGCAAGATTAGTTACTCGCTTAATTCAAGGTAAAAGTATAGCTGACGCTAGTGCAATTTTAAATAATATGAATAAAAAGTCTGCTCGTTTAATAAATAAGGTTTTAGTTTCTGCTGTAGCTAATGCTGAAAACAATCTTAAATTAGACAGAAACAACTTATATGTTAAATCAGCATACATAAATGATGGTCCAATTTTAAAAAGACACAGATTTGGATCAAGAACTCACATTGATAGACACGATAAGAAAACAAGTCATATCACTGTTGTGGTAGCAGAAAAAAATTAGTGAAGGAGGTTAATTTATGGGACAAAAGGTAAATCCAGTTGGAATGAGAATCGGAATTAATAAAGATTGGTCAAGTAAATGGTTTGCTGAAAAGAAAGATTTTGCTAAATATTTAAAAGCTGATAATGATATTAGAAAATATTTAAACAAAAAATTAAAAGATGCAGCTGTTTCTTCAATTGATATTAATAGAAATAACAAGAAGACTGAAGTAGTTATATATACTGCAAAACCTGGCGTAGTAATAGGTCATGGTGGAGAAGAAATCGAAAAGATTAAAAACGAATTAAATAAATTAACAAAAGAAAATATTATTGTTTCAATATTTGAAGTTAAAAATCCTGATTTAGTTGCTAAATTAGTAGCTGAAAATATTGCTAAACAAATTGAGAACAGAGGTTCTTACAAAATGGCTCAAAAAAGAGCAATTAGAAATACAATGAAAGCTGGAGCTAAAGGTATTAAAACATCTGTATCTGGTAGATTAAATGGTGCAGATATTGCTAGAAGCGAAGGTTATAATGAAGGAACTACACCTTTACATACATTAAGAGCTGATATCGACTATGCAACTGCAGAAGCTGATACAACTTTTGGTAAAATTGGTGTAAAAGTTTGGATATACAAAGGTGAAGTACTTCCAAAGAAAAATGTAAAAGGAGGTAATACTGATGGCAGTAATTCCAAAAAGAACTAAATATAGAAAAAACCATAGAGTTTACTATGATGGAAAAGCTAAAGGTAATACTGAATTACATTTTGGTACATTTGGTTTACAAGCAAAAACTGGAGCTTGGGTTACTCAACAACAAATAGAAGCTGCCAGAGTTGCTATGACACGTTATATGAAAAGAGGAGGAAAAGTTTTTGTTAACATTTTCCCACACTTAGCATTAACAAAACATGCTGCTGAAACTCGTATGGGTACTGGTAAAGGTAATCCAGAAGTTTGGGTTGCAGTAGTTAAAGAAGGTAAGATTATGTTTGAAATTTCTGAAGTTACTGAAGAAATCGCAAGAGAAGCATTAAGACTAGCTTCACATAAATTACCAGTTAAATGTAAATTTGTAAAAAAAGAAGAAAGTGGTGAAGTAAATGAAGGCTAAAGAATTAAGAGAATTAACCACTGAAGAGTTACTAAAGAAAGAAGAAGAATTAAAAGCAGAACTTTATAATTTAAGATTTGCTAATGCAACAGGAAATTTAGAAAAACCTTCAAAAATAAAAGAAGATAGAAAGACAATCGCGAGAATTAAAGAAATTTTAACTGAACGCGAAAATGAAGAAAAGTAGGAGGCTTAAATGGAAACAAAGAGAAAAGAATTAATTGGTATTGTTACTAGTGCTCAAAACGATAAAACAATAACAGTTACTATTGAAACTTATAAGAAAAGCCCATTATACGGAAAACGTGTTAAATCTTCAAAAAAATATAGAGCTCACGATGAAGAAAATAAAGCAAAAGTTGGAGATAAGGTACGTATAGTAGAGACTAGACCTATATCAAAAACAAAAAGATATAATTTAGTTGAGATTGTTGAAGAAGCAATAATCTTATAATCTCTAAAGAAAAAGGAGGATTAATATGATTCAACAAGAAAGTCGCTTAAAAGTAGCAGATAACTCTGGAGCTAAAGAAGTTTTAGTTATTAGAGTTCTTGGTGGAAATAAAACATTCGGCACAGTTGGTGATGTAGTTGTTGCTACAGTTAAAAAAGCTACACCAAACGGTACAATTAAGGCTGGAAAAGTAGTTAAAGCTGTTGTTGTTAGAACTAAAAAACCAGTTAGAAGAAATGATGGTTCTTATATTAGATTTGATGACAATGCATGCGTTATAATTAACGATGATAAGAGTCCAGTTGGTACACGTGTACTTGGTCCAGTAGCACGTGAACTTCGTGATAACGATTATATGAAAATTGTTTCACTAGCTAAAGAAGTTTTATAGGAAATAAGGAGGACATTATGAACTTAAAAGTAGGAGATAAAGTTGTAGTTATTTCTGGTAAAGATAAAGGTTCTGAAGGTAAAATAATTAAAACATTAAAAAATGATAATAAAGTTGTAGTTGAAGGTATTAATATGGTTACAAAACATGTTAAACCAAATGCTCAAAACGAAAATGGTGGAATTATAAAAGTAGAAGCACCAATTCATGCATCTAATGTTATGATTATCGATCCAAAGACTAAAAAGAGAACTAGAATAGCTCACTCAGTTGATGAAAAAGGAAATAAAAATAGAATTTCAGTAAAAACTAAAGAAATACTTAAATAGTGGAAGGAGGACAATGTATGAACCGCCTAAGTGAGAAATATAAAAAGGAAATAATTCCTAAATTAGTAGAAAAATATAATTATACTTCAGTTATGCAAGTACCAAAATTAGAAAAAATAGTTATTAATATTGGTTGTGGTGATGCAACTGAAAACAGTAAATTTTTAGAAGCTGCTTGTTCAGAACTTGAATTAATTACAGGTGCTAAACCAGTAGTTACTAAAGCTAAAAAATCTATAGCTGGATTTAAGTTAAGAGCTGGTCAAGCTATTGGTTGTAAAGTTACTCTAAGAGGAGAAAAAATGTATACATTCTTAGATAAATTAATAAGAATAGCATTACCTCAAGTTAGAGACTTTAGAGGTGTTTCACCAAAAGCATTCGATGGAAGAGGAAATTATACTTTAGGAATTAAAGAACAAATGATTTTTGCAGAAATAGAATACGATAACATTGTAAAAACTCGTGGAATGGATATTGTTTTTGTAACAACAGCAAAAACAAATGAGGAAGCGTTTGATTTATTAAATGAAATCGGAATTCCTTTTAGAAAGTAATAGGAGGAAAATAAATGGCAAAGAAAAGTATGGTTGTTAAACAACAAAGAAAACAAAAGTACAAAGTACGTGAATATACGCGTTGTCAAAGATGTGGAAGACCACATGCAGTACTTAAAAAATATGGAATTTGTAGAATATGCTTTAGAGAATTAGCATATCAAGGACAAATCCCAGGTGTAAAAAAATCAAGTTGGTAAGGAGGATATGTTATGGTAGTATCAAGTCCAATCGCAGATATGCTTACTAGAATTAGAAATGCTAATGCACTTCATTATGAAGAAGTTAGTATGCCTACTTCAAAAATGAAAGTAGAAATAGCAAGTATATTAAAAGATGAAGGTTATATTAGTAATTATACTGTTGATGATAAAACATTAACTTTATCATTAAAGTATGATAATAAAGAAAGAGTAATCTCTGGATTAAAATGTATATCAAAACCAGGATTACGTGTTTATGCCAAAGCTGAAGAAGTTCCATACGTATTAAACGGATTAGGAATTGCTATTTTATCAACATCAAAAGGTATTATGACAGATAAAACTGCTCGTAAAGAAAATGTTGGTGGAGAAGTTTTAGCATATATTTGGTAACAAAAGTAAGGAGAATAGAAAAATGAGTCGTATAGGAAAAAGAGTTTTAGAAGTACCTACTGGAGTTACAGTTACAGTTGAAGAAGGTATTGTTAAAGTTACTGGTTCAAAAGGAACTTTAGAATTAAAACTTCATGAAGGTTTAACTGTTTCTGTTGAAGAAGGAAAACTTTCAGTAAATTGTAACAAAGAAGATAAACAATCTAAATCAATGTATGGAACTACTAATGCATTAATTTCTAATATGATTACTGGTGTTAGTAAAGGATATGAAAAAGGATTAGAAATAATCGGTGTTGGATATCGTTTTCAAGTTAAAGGTAAAGAATTAGAAGTTACTGCTGGTAAATCTCATAAAGATTTAGTTAAGATTCCAGAAGGATTAACTGTAGAACAAGTAAGTAATACAGAAATTACAATTAAAGGTATTAGCAAAGAATTAGTAGGTGAATTCGCTGCTAAAGTTAGAAAATTAAGAAAACCAGAACCATATAAAGGTAAAGGTATTCGTTATAAAGATGAATTCATTCGTCGTAAAGAAGGAAAGAAAGCATCTAAATAGTAGAAAAGGAGAGTCTTATATATGATTAAGAAAGTATCACGTAATGAAGCTCGTTTAGCTAGACATGCTAGAGTAAGAGCAAAAGTATCTGGTACAAAAGATATTCCAAGATTAAATGTATTTAGATCTGCTAAACACATTAGTGTACAAATCATTGATGATGAAAAAGGTGTTACTTTAGTATCAGCTTCATCAATGGATAAAGATTTAAAAATTACTAATGGTGGAAACATAGAAGCAGCTAAAATAGTTGGTGCAGAAATAGCTAAAAGAGCTAAAAAAGCTAAAATTACAAAAGTAGTATTTGATAGAGGTGGATACCTATATCATGGTAGAGTTGCTGCTTTAGCAGAAGCTGCACGTGAAAATGGATTAGAATTCTAATAAGGAGGGTCAAATGGAAAAGAGAGTAAATAACCCACGTAAACAAGATGAATACAAAGATGAAGTATTATCACTTCGTCGTGTTACAAAAGTAACTAAAGGTGGTCGTACTTTACATTTTTCTGCATTCGTTGCTGTAGGTGATGGAAAAGGAAAAATTGGTATTGGATCAGGAAAGTCTTCAGAAGTTGTAGAAGCAATTAAGAAGGCAAGAATGCAAGCTGTTAAGAATGTTAAGAAAATTGACATAATTGATGGAAGAACTATTTCTCATGACGTTATTGGAGAAGCAGGAGCTGCTAAGGTATTATTAAAACCTGCTAAAGCCGGTACTGGTATTATAGCTGGTGGTCCAGTTAGAACAGTATTAGAACTTGCTGGTCTTAAAGACGTTGTATCTAAATCACTAGGATCAAACACTAAAATAAATACTTCTAAAGCAACTATGAAAGCATTAGTTTCACAAAGAAGTGCTGAACATATTGCTAAATTAAGAGGTAAAACAGTAGAGGAGATTTTAGGATAATGGAATTAAATGAATTAAAATATACTACTGGTTCTAATAAGAACAGAAAAAGAGTAGGTAGAGGAATCGGAACTGGACATGGTAAAACATCTGGAAGAGGTCAAAAAGGACAAAACTCTCGTTCAGGTGGTGGAGTTAGAGTTGGTTTCGAAGGTGGACAAAATCCATTAGTATTTAGAATAGCAAAAAGAGGTTTTAATAACTATGAATTTGCTACTAGATATGCAGTTATTAATATTAGTGATTTAGAAAAATTTGAAGATGGAGCAGAAATTACTCCAGAATTATTAAAAGAAATGGGAATAGTTAAAAAATTAGAAGATGGTCTTAAAGTTTTAGGTAATGGAGAATTAACTAAAAAATTAACAGTAAATGCACATAAATTTTCAAAAGTGGCTAAAGAAAAAATAGAAAATGCTGGTGGAAAAGCGAAGGTGATCTAGTATGTTTGCAAAGTTTAAAGATATTTTTGCAAAGAGAAATAAGGATCTTAGAAAAAGAATCTTATTTACACTAGGTGCACTTGCAATATTTATAATAGGAACAAATGTTAAAGTACCTGGTGTTCCAAAAACAACAGAAAACTTAGGATTCTTAGAATTACTAAATGTTATTGGTGGAGGAGCTTTAAAGAACTCATCAATATTTGCACTTGGTGTTATGCCATATATTAGTGCATCAATCGTAATTCAATTACTTCAAATGGATATAATTCCATATTTCTCAGACCTTGCAAAAGAAGGTTATGCAGGAAGAAGAAAATTAAATAGAATAACAAGATATATCGGTATATTTGTAGCTTTAATTCAAGGATTAGCTTTAGCAATAAGCTTACTTGGAGGAGATGCAAATACATTTGAATATATAAAAGTTGCAGTAATACTTACTGCAGGAACTGCTTTCTTATTATGGATAGGAGATCAAGTTACTCAAAAAGGTATTGGTAATGGTTTATCACTTATTATCATGTCTGGTATAGTAATTTCAATTCCTTACATGATGAAAGAAGCGTTTGAAACATTTATTATTCAAAATCCTAATAAATTTATAGGTACTATTTCATTCCTAGTTTATTTAGCAGTTTACTTTGCTATAGTAGTAGGTGTAGTATTTATTTCAGAATCTGAAAGAAGAATACCTATTCAATATGCAAATAAAACTACAAGTGCTTATGGAGCAAAACAAACATATATACCTTTTAAGGTAAATGCAGCTAATGTTATTCCAGTAATATTTGCTTCAGCAGTATTAACAATTCCACAAGTATTAGCAAGATTTATTACAAATAAAGGATATCAAGAATTTGTAAGTAAATATATGACATATAACACAACAATAGGTTTAATTATATATTTATTACTAATTGTAATATTCAGTTATGTTTATACTATATTACAATTCAGACCAGAAGAAATTAGTAAGAACTTACAACAAAACGGTGGATATATTCCAGGAGTAAGACCTGGTGTAGAAACTAAAAAGTATATTACAACAGTATTATTAAGAATAACTACATTTGGTACATTATTCTTAGTTGTAATAGCAGCTTTACCAATATTATTCCAAAAGTATTCAAATGTACAAAATGCGAATATTTCTCTTGGAGGTACTGGATTATTAATCGTTGTAGGTGTTGCACTTGAAACTTATAAACAAATTGAAAGTGTATTAGAACAAAAAGAATATAAAGGAAGATTTTAAATGAAGTGCATTATTTTAATTGCAGCTCCAGCTGCAGGTAAAGGCACAATTTCAAAATATATTGAGGACAAATATAACTACAAACATATCTCAACAGGTGATCTTCTTAGAGAAGAGGTTAGAAAGAATACTGTAATAGGTAAAGAAATAAAACCTCTACTTGAAAAAGGATCACTTGTGGGAGATGACATTATAAAAGAAGTATTTGAAAAAGAATTTAGAAAAACTAAATCTAATATTATATTAGATGGTATTCCTAGAACTTTAAATCAAGCTAAGATGTTAGATTCACTTGATAATAATGATGGTAATGTAGAGATAACAAATGTAATCAATATAGATATAGATAAGGAAGTTGCTATTAATAGAATAGAAAACAGACTTATTTGTGAAAGTTGTGGAAGTGTTTATAATAAAAGTATTATAACAGATGATAAATGCACAAAATGTGGTGGTAATTTATCTTCTAGAAATGATGATACAAAAGAAACATTTTTAGAAAGATATGAAACATTTTTAAAACAAACTAAACCATTATTAAAATATTATGGTGATAAAGTTATTACTATATATAATAATACTAGTTTAGAAGATGTTTATGAAAGTGTTGATAAGATTTTGAAAGGAGATGAATAATATGGTAACAATTAAATCTCCAAGAGAAATAGAACTACTAAGAATTGCCGGGAATGTAGTTTATCAAACTCATCAGTATATTAAACCATTTATTAAACCTGGTATAACTACTAAAGAGTTAGATAAATTATGTGAAGACTTTATTAGAAGTAAAGGTTGTACTCCATCTTTTAAAGGATGTGAAGGATTTCCAAATGCAGTTTGTATGTCAGTTAATGATTGTATAGTGCATGGATATCCATCAGATTATAAATTAAAAGAAGGAGATATAATAACACTAGATATAGGAGCATGTTATAAAGGATATCATGGAGATTCTGGATGGACTTATGCTGTGGGAAATATTTCTGATGATGATAAGTTTTTAATGGAACATACAGAAAAAGCTTTATATGAAGGAATAAAAGAAGCAGTAGCAGGAAACAGAGTTGGAGATATAGGATATGCTGTTGAAAAGTATGCTTTAGAACATAATCTAGGTGTTGTAAAAGAATTTGTTGGTCATGGTGTTGGAACAGAGGTTCATGAAGATCCTAGTGTACCAAATTATGGCAAAAAGGGAACAGGTTTACGATTAAAAGAAGGTATGGTTATAGCAATAGAACCAATGCTTACTTTTGGAAGTGAAGAAATAGAAATAGATGATAATGGTTTAACTGCTTACACATATGATGGTAGTAATGCAGCTCATTATGAACATACTATTGCAATCACTAATGGTGAACCAATAATCTTGACAGGAGAGATGAATAATGGCTAAGAACGATGCTATAGAAGTTGAAGGTAAAGTTATAGATGTTTTACCTGGCGGTAAATTTAAAGTAGAGTTAGAAAACGGATTTACTGTAGAAGCTCATGTTTCTGGTAAAATACGAATGAATAACATTCGCATCTTACCAGGCGATACAGTTGTTTTAGAATTATCACCATCAGATATAACACATGGGCGTATAATATGGAATAAGAGATAATGGAGGTATATTTATGAAAGTAAGAACTTCAGTTAAAAAAATCTGCGATAAATGTAGAGTAATTAAGAGAAAAGGTGTTGTAAGAGTTATTTGTAGTAACCCTAAACACAAACAAAGACAAGGTTAATAGGAGGTAATATTATGGCACGTATTAAAGGTGTAGATCTACCAAATGAAAAAAATATTTGGATAGCATTAACTTCAATTTATGGTATTGGTAGAAATTTATCAAAAGATATTTGTACTGGTGCAAAAGTTGATATGGCTAAAAAAGCTAAAGATTTAACAGATGATGAAGTTGCTGCTTTAAGAGCAGAAATTGATAAACATCTAGTTGAAGGAGATTTAAGAAGAGAAGTTGCTATGAACATCAAAAATAAGATGGAAATAAACTCTTATCAAGGATCTCGTCATAAAAAAGGATTACCAGTTAGAGGACAAAGAACTAGAACTAACGCAAGAACTCGTAAAGGTAAACCAAAAACAATTGCGAATAAGAAAAAGTAATAGGTTAGGAGGTTAAGTATATGGCTTATAAAGCAAGAAAACGTAAAGTTAAAAAGAACGTACCTGTTGGATGTGCACATATTAAAGCATCATTCAACAATACAATAGTAACTATAACTGATACTGACGGAAACGCTATTAGTTGGTCAGCACCAGGAGCAGTAGGATTTAAGAGTGCTAAGAAATCAACACCATATGCTGCACAAGTAGCTGCAGAAGCTGCTGCAAAAGCTGCTTATGATCAAGGAATGAGAAAAGTTGATGTATTTGTAAGAGGTCTTGGTCCAGGAAGAGAAACTGCTATTCGTGCTCTTCAAGTTGCAGGCTTAGAAATAGTATCAATCACAGACGATACACCAATTCCACATAATGGTTGTCGTCCACCAAAACGTCCAAGAGGATAATAAATAAAAGGGAGTGTGTAATATGATAAAATTTGAAAAACCACAATACAAAGTTACTGAATATGATGAAACTAGTAACTATGGTAAGTTTGAACTTGAACCACTAGAAAAAGGGTTTGGTTTAACTTTAGGAAATGCATTAAGAAGAGTAATGCTTTCTAGTTTACCAGGAAGTGCAATTACTTCTATTAATATTGATGGAGTTGATCATGAATTCCAAACAATAACTGGTATTTATGAAGATGTTACAGCTATTGTATTAAACTTAAAAGGAATAGTTATTAAAAACCATTCTGAAGAAGATCAAGTATTAACATTAAATGTTGATAAAGAAGGTGTTGTTACAGCTGCTGATATTGATTGTCCAGCTGACGTAGAAATAATCAATAAAGACCAAGAAATTTGTACTATCGTTAAAGGTGGCAAATTAAACATGGAAATGACTGTTTCTAATGGTAGAGGATATGTTAGAGCTGAAAACAACAAGAAATTATTAAAGAAAGCTAAAATAGGAACAATTGCTATTGATTCAATTTACTCTCCAATTGAAAGAGTAAACTATGAAGTTGAAGAAGCAAGAGTTGGTCAATCTACTAACTATGATAAATTAGTTGTAGAAATTTGGACTAATGGTTCTATGAAAGCTGAAGAAGCTATTGCGTTAGCAAGTAGAATTCTAATTGAACATTTAAATATTTTAACTGATTTAAATGAAATCGCTGATATTACTGGAATTATGGCTGAAAAAGAAGAAGATCCAAAAGTTAAGGCTTTAGAAACTTCTATTGATGACATGGAATTCTCAGTAAGAGCTTATAACTGTTTAAAGAGATCTGGTATTAATACTATGCAAGATCTTGTTAACAGAAAAGAAAGTGATATGATGAAAATCAGAAACTTAGGAAAGAAATCATTAAAAGAAGTTCTAGATAAAGTTAAAGCTATGGGACTATCTTTCAAAAATGATGATTAATATAGGAGGATAATATGGCATATAGAAAATTAGGAAGAGATTCAAAACATAGAAGAAGTATGCTTGCTAATTTAACTAAAGCCGTTATCATAAACGAAAGAATCGAAACTACAGAAGACAGAGCTAAAGAAACAAGAAAATTTGTAGAAAAGATGATTACTTATGGTAAAAAAGGTGATTTAGTTTCAAGAAGAAAAGCATATGCATTCTTACATAATGATAAAGATTGTGTTAAGAAAATATTTGATGACTTAGCTCCTCGTTATAAAGATAGAAACGGTGGATACACTAGAATTATTAAGAAAGATAATAGAAGAGGAGACGACGCTTTAGTTGTTATACTTGAATTAGTATAACGCTAAGCGTTTTTTTATGTTATAATCCTTTTAGGAGGATATTATGAAAAAGAAAATATTATTTAGTTTATTATTAATACTAAGCATGTTTATTTTTACTGGTTGTGGTAAAAAAGTTGAAGAAAAAGAAAAGATTACTATAAAAGATTCAAAACTTAATTATGTAACTACCTTTGAATATGATAAAGAAGATGGATTTGAATTTGTTGGTAAAGAAACAGGAGGTAGATTTTCAGAAATAACATTTAAAAATGAAAAAGAAAATTTAAACTTTGATATGTATTATTCTGAATCTACTACAGAAACTGCGGAAAATGTTAAGAAGAATAGAAGTGAAAATAAGTATTATAAAGAATATAAATTTGGTGAATATAATGGATATGTATATGGTAATTATAAAGATAGTTTAAATCTAATAATAACTTTAAAAGAAGATAAAAAAGAACATGATTGCGTAGAATTATTTGTAGCGATAGATACAATTAATTATAATGAAGATACAGTTGTATTTGATTTATTCAAAAAACCAGTTATTACTAATTTCTTTAAATCAATTAAAAACACAGTTAAATAACTGTGTTTTTTTATCCTAAAGATATATCTAAAAACATCATAATAGAAAAACCTATCAAAGTAAAAATAGTCATTAAATTTTTCTTTTTATTATTCTGACTTTCTGGTATCAATTCTTCTATAACTACATATATCATTGCGCCTGCTGCAAAAGATAAAAGTATTGGTAGTAGTATTCTTATCTTCATAACTAAAATTGCACCTATAACTGCAGCTATAGGTTCTACAATTCCACTTATTTGTCCATAAAAGAATGCTTTTTTTCTAGAAAAACCTTCACGTCTTAACGGTAAACTAATTGCGCTTCCTTCTGGGAAATTTTGTATTCCTATTCCTAAGGCAATTATCCATGCTGCTGCTAAACTTGCTCCTGAAATTCCATAGATTACAGATCCAAAAGCAACACCTATAGCCATACCTTCAGGTATATTATGAAGTGTAATAGATGTTATTAACATTACACATCTTTTAATACTTTGTTTCTTCTTCTTTTTTTTATCAAAGTGATCATACATCTTATCTCCTAATAATAAAAATAATCCTCCAAATATAAAACTAACAATTATAAATAATAGATTAATATTTAATTCTTCACTTATTCTTATAGATGGCTCTAGTAATGAAAAGAAAGATGCTGCTATCATAATACCTGCGGAAAAACCAAGCATTCCATCTAAAAATGTTTTGTTTATCTTTTTCATAAATAATACTAATGCTGCACCTAAAATAGTAATAAAATAGGTAAATAAACCTGCTATCAAAGCTTGAATAATAGGATTAAGTAATAATATTTTGCTAAACATATTTTCCTCCACTATAATATAATATGTTATACTTATAATAGAGGTGAATATATGAAAGCATTAATAACTGGTGGAACTAGTGGAATAGGTTTATCAATAGCAAAAGAGTTAGATAAAAAGGGATATGATTTAGTTTTAGTTAGTAATAGTAGTGATATAGATAAAAATATTTTTAAGAATAAAGTAGAATTAATAAAAATGGATTTAAGTAAAAAGGAAAATTGTTATAAGTTACATGATACTGTTAAAGATATAGATGTATTTATTAATAATGCAGGTTTTGGTTTATTTGGTTCTTTTGATGAAACGAATCTTGAAACTGAATTAAACATGATAGATGTTAATATAACTGCGATGCATATTCTTACTAAACTATATTTAAAAGATATGAAAGAGAAAAATAGTGGATATATATTAAATACGGCTTCAGCAGCAGCTTTTGCTTATGGTCCTTTGATGAGTACTTATTATGCATCTAAAAGCTATGTATATAAACTAACATTATCAATAAGTGAAGAATTAAGAAAAGATAATAGTAATGTAGTTATATCTTGTTTATGTCCTGGTCCTGTTTATACTAATTTCCAAAAGAGAGCAAATGTAACATTTACTGTTAACACAGTAACAAGTGAGTATGTTGCTAAATATGCTGTGGATAAATTGTTTAAAAAGAAGTTAATAATTGCGCCAACTCTAGCAGTAAAATTATCAAGATTTTTTATAAATTTTTTACCAATAAAAACTGCATTAAAAATCTGTTATAATTTCCAAAAAAGAAAAGATAAATAGCGCAAATTCATTGACATAAAATAATAAAATTGATATACTTAATACAGAATAAGAAGAGGTGTTTTTATGATGAAAGAAAAAATTAATGAAGAAACTACAGAAGTTTTAGAAAGTTCAGTACCTGAAGAATTACAAAAATATCTAGAAGCAGATGAAAACGCTATTTCTGATATTGATGGAGTATTAGAAGATATTGATAATAAAAAAGAATCTTTAAATTCAGAAAAAGAAGAAAGTGAAAAAGAGTTCGATAATAGATTAGCAGAATTCCAAGATATGATAGCAAAAGAAAGAGAAGCTGCATTAGAAGATTTTGCTAGAAGAGAACAAGACTTAGATGCTGAAAAATCTAGAATTGAAGATATTAAGCTAGAACAACAAAGTAAACAAGTTAATTATATAGATTCATTAAAAGAAATCTCTGATACTTATAATTCAAAAATAAATACTATTGAAGAAGCTATTAAAGCTTGTGAAGATAATGAAACTTTAACAAAAGCATTAGAAGAAGAAAAAGAAAAATTACTACAAACTTTAGAGTCTTCTTATAATGATAGAATATTAGAATTAAATGATGCTTTAAAAGAAGTTGGATTTGATTCAGAACCAAGTATTGATCCTGATACAGAAATCAATCTTGATTTTAGAACTGATGAAGAAAAAGAAAGAGATTCTAAAAAACAAATTAACAAATCATATCTTACTCCTGATACAGAAATCAATTTAGACTTCAGAACAGAAGAAGAAAAAGAAAGAGATCTATTAAAAGAATTAGAAACTGGAAAAATTAATTTAGATAATAACTTAGATTTATTAAATATTTCAGATGAAAATGAAGTTGTAGATTATGAAGCTAGAGAAGATGTTATTAATGATATATATCAATCTAAAGATATTATGGAAGGTCATGTATTTCCATATTTAAAGTCAATAATGGAATAAGGGGTGAAGAGAATGGATAAATTAGAATACGCTTTAGTTACTTTAAAGAATAATAAACAATACTTTGTATTAGAGGATATTTTATATCAATATGATACATATGATTTAATTCTTAATGTTGAAGATGAAAACGATGTTAAAATAGTTCTTCAAGAAGTAAAGAATGGAAAGACTGTTTTTACTCCATTGGAAGATAAAGATTTATTAAAAACATTATCTCCATTATTTGAAGAAAGAATTAAAATAAAACAATCAAATATAAAATAGAAGAAATTACAAAAAAGTAATTTCTTTTTTTAATTTTATTTAGTATAATATAAACTTGTTTAGAGGTGGTTTTATGAATATTATTGAAGCTAATGATATAAATTACAATAATTCGATTAAAACCATTTTTCACGGGTTAAATTTATCTATAGAAAAAGGATCCTTTGTATCTATAGTTGGTGAAAATTCTGTAGGGAAAAGTACATTATTAAAGCTATTAAGTGGTGAGATAATAACAGATAATAGTATTAAAATAGATAATATTCAAGTAAATAAATTTAATATTGAAGAAATATCAAAAAAAGTATCTACTATTTCTTCTTATAATGAATTTTTTTCAAAGACAGTAATGCAAGAGATACTACAAGATAAAAATAATTTAAGTGTATTTGAATTAAATAAAGTTAGAAAGATATTAGATGATTTTAATTTGTTATATTTAGAAAAAATGTCTGTTCAAAAATTATCTTATGCAGAAAATCAAATAATCGCTTTAATAAAAGCAATTGTTAAAAAACCTAAAATTATATTCTTAGATAATGCTTTTTCTAGATTAGATATAGAAAAGAGAAAAGAATTAATTGAGTATTTAAAAAAATTTGCTAAAGAAAATAGTATTACAATTGTTTCAACGACTAATAGTGTTGATGATTTAATTTATTCTGATAGAGTAATTTTACTAAAGTATTCCAATATATTTTTTGATGGTTCATATAATGAATTTATTGATAATGTTGATTTAAAAAAAGAAGGATTTAAAAGTCCTTGGGAATTAGAGTTTTCAAATAAATTAATGCTATATGATTTAATCGACAAGAATTATGATAACGTAGATGAATTAGTAGGTGAATTATGCAAGTAAATAGTTTTATAAATAATAATAGAATTATTGGGATTGTTGGAAATAGTGGATCAGGTAAATCAACATTTATAAATAATTTTACTGAAAGTAGAAAAGTTGGAATTGTTAATTATGATATTATTAATGGAACTTTAGTAAATGATCAAATAGAATATTATGTAAAAAAATATGAATATAAATTAGGTGAAATAGAAGATAGAAAAAAAGAAATAATTCAAATGTTAGGAATTAGTTCCAATATATTAGAAAAAAATATATATGAAATAAGTGAAAGTGAATTATCAAAAGTATTAATCGCATCAGTATTATTATATAATCCAGAAATGATTATACTAGATGATATGTTAGAGTCTTTCGATTATAAATCTAAGGAAAAGATTTTAAAACTATTTATTAAATTAAAAAAATTCTTCAATAAAACTATATTAATAGTATCTTCAAATGTAGATGATATTTATGAATTTATAGATGATATTATTGTTATAGATGAAGGTAAAGTATTGATATATGGAAATAAGAAAATATTACTTGAAAACTTTGATTTATTAAAAGAAAAAAACATAAGAGTTCCTAATATAGTTTATTTTGTTAAAAAAATGAGAGATAATAATATTAAGTTAGATAATGTTGATTCAATCAATGAATTATTAAAAACTATGTATAGAGAAATGAGATGATATTTTGAGATATAAAATTATTTTTAGTTATGATGGCTCTAAATTTAATGGATATCAAAAACAAAAAGGGATAAGTAATACTATTCAAGGTAGAATAGAAGAAGCTTTAAAAGATATTAATAATAATAAAGAAACAAAGTTTACTTCATCTGGAAGAACTGATAAAGGAGTATCTGCATATATGCAAGTTGGATCTTGTAATATAGATGTTAAAATAACTCCATATAAATTAAAAAGAGCTTTAAATAGTAGATTACATGATTCAATACATATTATAGATGTATTAGAAGTAGATGAAGATTTTCATCCTAGATATATGGTAAAAGAAAAGACTTATATTTATAAAATAAATATGGGAGAATATAATCCTATAGAAAAAGATTACGTTAATCAGTTATGCAAAGAATTAGATGTAGATGTTATAAAAGAAGAAATAAAAGATTTTGAAGGTACTCATGATTTTTCTGCTTTTTGTTCTAATGAAGATAAAAAAGAAGATTGTGTAAGAACTATATTCAAAACAAATGTAGAAAAAGATAATAACTATTTGATAATTACTTTTACTGGAAATGGTTTTTTAAAATATATGGTAAGAGTAATGGTTGGATATTTAATAGATGTATCTTTAGGAAAAAGAGAAAAAGGTAAAATTAATAATTATTTTAAATCAAAAGAAAAAGTTACGACTAAGACTGCAGCCGCAACTGGATTATATTTAAAAGAAGTTAAATACTAATTTAACTTTTTTTTTAATCTTCAAATAAATCAATTAACTCTTTAATACTTAATAAGCCTGCGACACCTACTAAAATATATATTACTTTAGTAAGTACACTTTCAGCGCCACCAAATATTAATGCTACTAGGTTAAAATCAAATAATCCAATTAAACCCCAGTTAATGGCACCTATAATAACAAGTAATAAAGATATTATAGTTATTGTTCTCATATTTCCTCCTTGTATTCATTATTATGTTAATCAAAACTTTTAAAATTATTCATGAATATTTAAAAAAATTATAAATATACTTTTATTGTAAAGAGGTGAAAAATTGAAAAAAATATTTTTAATAGGTTTATTATCTGGAATATTGTTATTAACTGGTTGTCAAAACTATAATGCAAAAACTATAAAGAAAGATTTAAATAAGAATATAAGTTCAATTAAGGGATATCATATATTAGGTGATTTAAATATTTATAATGGTGATAATACTTATAGATATAAAGTTGAAACATCAAAGAATAGAGATAACTATAGAGTTAGTTTAATAAATAAATCTAATAATCATGAACAGATAATACTAAAGAATAATGATGGTGTATATGTATTAACTCCTGCATTAAATAAAAGTTTTAAGTTTCAAAGTAATTGGCCTGAGAACAGTTCACAAATTTATTTATTAGAATCATTAATGAACGATATTAATAATGATAACAATTTAAAATTAACAAAAAATAATAATGATTATATATTAGAAAGTAAAATAGCATTTTCAAATAATAAAAATTTAGTAAAAGAAAAAATAGTTTTAGACAAGAATTTAAATTTTAAAAGAGTAGAAGTATATGATGATGATAATAATCTTCAAATGAAAATGAAATTTAATGAAGTAGATAAAAAAGCTTCATTTAATGATAAGTATTTTAATGTAAAAGAAAATATGAAATCAAAAAATACTGAAACAGAAGAAACAATGAGTTCAATTGAAGATACAATTTATCCAATGTATTTACCAAGTGGTACTTATTTATCTGGAGAAGAATCTATTGCTAAAGAAGATGGTGAAAGAGTTATATTAACTTTTGCAGGAGAATCACCATTCATATTAGTACAAGAAACAGTTAAAAAAGAAGAAATAGATGATATACCAGTTATGGGTAATCCATCATTTGTTTTAGATTCAGTAGGTGCAGTATCTAATAATTCAATTGATTTTATATCAAATGGAGTTGAATACTATTTATCATCAGATAGTTTAACTACAGAAGAAATGATGCAAATCGCAGAAAGTATTTCTCCAGTTGCGGTAATGAAATAGATAATAAATATCTATTTTTTTCTTGATATTTATGATATAATCATATTGGTGAGAAGTATGAATAGAAAACAAGTATTAAAAAACATGAAAAAGAATAAAAAAAATGCAAAAGTTGTAGAGGAAGATAATTTAGTAAGTAGATTTATCTTTACAATTGGAATAGTATTAGTAGTATTAATCGCTGGATATTTATTTATAGGAACTTTTGTTACTAAAACTTTATTTAATAAGACAAAGGAAGAAAAACAAGAAGTTACAATTGATAATAATACAATTTTAGCGGGTCAAATATTTGATCAAAAGGATGCTGAATATTATGTATTAATATATGATGTAGATGATGAAAAAAGTTCATTAGGAAAATGGAAAGGTTTAAAATCATCAGATAAAATATATGTAGTTGATAGCGGTGAAAAATTAAATAATAAATTTATAGTAGAAAAAGATAGTAATAAAAATCCTACAGGATATAGTGATTTAAAAATTAAAAATCCTACTTTAATTAAGGTAAAAGATAAGAAAGTAATTGAGTATACAGAAGGCGAAGAAGAGATTAAAAACATATTTAAAAAATAAAAAAACTATTTAATAATAGTTTTTTTTATGTTATTATTAATATGGTGATAGTATGAAGAATAACAATAAAACAAACATTAACGTCATTCAAGTCACAAAGTATATTTTATTTTTACTTGTAGGAGTTCTAATAGGAACTGGAGTAACATTTTTATTAAATCCAAGTAAAGTTGTTGAAAAATCAATAACTAAAACTAATGGAGATAAAAAATTTGAATCATTATATGAAACATATGATACTTTAAAAGCAAATTATTATAAAGATGTTAAAGATGAAGATTTAATTAATGGTGCGATTGATGGAATGATGAAATCATTAGGTGATGAACATTCAATGTTCTTTGATGAAAAAGCTAAAAAGAATTTTGAAGATGAATTAGCAGGTTCTTATTATGGTATAGGTGCTGAAATAAAACAATATGGTGAAAAAGAAGTAATGATTAATAGAGTATTTGATGGTTCACCAGCTGAAAAAGCAGGACTTAAACCTGGAGATATATTTGTAAGTATAGATGGTAAAAGTGTTGAAGGATCAACTGTTGAAGAAATTGCTAATAATTTAAAAAGTGAATCAAAAGAAAAAGCAACAGTTGTTGTAAGAAGAAATGATAAAGAAGAAACATTTATAATTCAAAAAGATAAAGTAGATTTATTATCAGTTAGTTCTGAAATGCTAGATGATAATATTGGATATATATCTGTTAGTATTTTTGGAGAAAAAACTTATGTTCAATTTAAAGAAGCTTTAGATTCTTTAGAAAGTAAAGGAATGAAAAGTTTAATAATTGATTTAAGAGGAAACGGTGGAGGATATTTATCTACTGTTACTCAAATGATAAGTGAATTCGTTGATAGTGATACTGTAATTTATCAAATGAAGACTAGAGATAATATTCAAAAATTTAATGCAATTAATAATAAGACAAAAAATTATAAAGTAGTAATTCTAGTTGATGAAAACAGTGCATCAGCTTCAGAAATAATGGCATCTGCAATGCAAGAACAATATAAAGCAACTTTAGTAGGTGTAACTACTTATGGTAAAGGTACTGTTCAAGAAACAAAAGACTTAAAAAATGGTACTTTAATTAAATATACTATTCAAGAATGGTTAACAAGTAATGGAAATAGTATAAATAGTGTAGGAATTAAACCTGATGTAGAAGAAAAACTTGGTGAAAAATATTTAAGTAATCCATCAAGAGAAAATGATAATCAATTACAAAAAGCTTTAGAATTAGTTAGATAGGAGGTTTTATTATGAGTTTACCAGTAACTAAAGAAGAATTAGATAAGCAATTAGAAAATGAAAGTAATATAACAAGAGATATTAATATAAAAAAATATGAAATAAATATAGAAAAATATGCAAAATTATATATAAGAGGTATTGATGAAAATGGAGAACCTTTAACTGCAGAACAAAGTCAAGAAATGAAAGAAAAATATACTAAAGAATTAAAATATTTTGGCGCAGCATTAGGTCATATAAAGACTTTAATAAGTGGAGAAGATCCAAAATCTAAGGAATTACAAGAAATATATGATGAATGTATAAAAAGCATCGGAGAAGGTCTTAATAAAGCAACTGTAGAAATTCATGGTGAAGGTGGAAGAATAGAATCTGCATATGAACAATACAAGGATACTGGGAAAAAAATTGAAGAAACTATATATGATGAAAATCAAAATGTAATAGGGACAGTTAAATTTAAAGATGAAGAACCAGAAGAAGATTTATTAAAACCAAAAAGAACATTATAATTATTAATAATTGTTAAGGAAAAGAAATTTTCCTTTTTTTTATTGTTAAAATAGAGTATAATACTTAAAGGAATGAGGAATTAAAATATGAAGAAAGGTGAAAAGTATAAGATTCATGGTTACAAACATAATGGTAAATTATATAAAACTTGGGATGAAGCTGTATTATTAGATGAGACAGATGAATATTATGTTTTTGGTAATAGAAATACAAAAGTAACTAAAATATTTGGTAAGAGTTGGTATACTAAAGAAACTGCTATATTATTTTATTTTAAGAACAATTGGTATAATGTAGTCGCACAGTTAAAGAAAAAAGGTATTTTCTATTATTGTAATATCGCATCTCCAGTTATTATTGATGATAAGACAATTAAATTTATTGATTACGATTTAGATTTAAGAATTTTTCCGGATAATTCATATAAAATATTAGATAAGTCAGAATATGAATATCATAAAAAAATAATGAAGTATCCAGCAGATCTACAAGAAATATTAAAATTTAAATTAAAAGAACTTATTGGTAGATTTAATAATAAAGATGTACCATTTGATAAAGAACTAATTAAAACTTATGAAACAAGATATAATTTTTATAAAAGTATTAACTAAATAGTTAATATTTTTTTTGAATATTTTTTCTTAAAAAAGCCATAACAAACATAGTATATAGTAAGGAGGAAAACTATGTTTGGTAAGTTTAATGAAGAATCAAGAAAAGTTTTAACTCTCGCTAAAGAAGAAATGAGTAAATTAAAACATCCATTTGTAGGAAGTGAACACTTATTGTTAGGTATTCTTTCTTTAAATAATGATTTAACAAAAAGGCTAAAAAAATATGGTCTAACATATAAAGTATTCAAAGAAGAATTGATAAATGTTGTAGGTATAGGTAAAGAAGGAAATGATTGGTTTTTATTTACGCCATTATTAAAAAGAATTTTAGAAAGAGTAGTAATTGATTCAAAAGATACTAATGATGAGATAACATGTTTTAATCTATTTATGTCTATTATTAATGAAGGTGAAGGAGTAGCGTATAGATTATTACTTGGTTTAGGAATAGATTTAGATAAAATAGTAACTGATTTTTCTTCTGAAAGAAAAAAGAAAAATAAAAAATTATTAATTGAAGAAATAGGAATAGATTTAAATAAAGAAGCAGAAAAGAATAAAATAGATCCTGTTTATGGTAGAGAAGACGAAACAAATAGATTAATAGAAATACTCTGTAGAAGAACTAAGAATAACCCAATACTAGTAGGAAATGCTGGCGTAGGAAAAACTGCAATTGTAGAAAATCTAGCTAGAAGAATAATTAATTATGATGTACCATCAAATCTATTAAATAAAAGAATAATATCAATTGATATGGCATCTTTATTATCAGGTACAAAGTATAGAGGAGAATTTGAAGAAAAGTTAAAAAAAATAATAAATGAATTAATTAATAATGAAGATATAATTCTTTTTGTAGATGAAATCCATACTTTAGTTGGTGCGGGTTCTGCTGAAGGAGCAATTGATGCATCTAATATATTAAAACCTTTTTTAGCAAGAGGATTAGTAAAGATAATTGGTTCAACTACACTAACAGAATATAATAAATCAATAGAAAAAGATAAAGCTTTAGAAAGAAGATTTCAAAAAGTATTAGTAGAAGAACCTAATAAAAATAATTTAAAAAGAATACTTATGGGATTAAAAGAAATATATGAAAGTTATCATGGTGTAGTAATTGAAGAAAAAATAATAGATGAAATAATAAATCTATCAAGAAAGTATATTTATGATAGATATGAACCTGATAAATCTATTGATATATTAGATGAAGTATCTTCAAAGGTTTCTTTAAAAGAAATAGAATCAGAAAAAGGAATAATAGATATTAATAAAAATCTAGAAAAATTAAAAAAGAAAAAAGATAATGCTATAAAAAAAGAAGATTATCAGTTGGCATGTTCTATAAAAGATAAAGAATTATTTTTATTAAAAGAAAAAAATATACTAGAATTAGAAGTATTAAAAAAGAAAAAAATTAAAAAAGTAACTATAAATGATGTTAGAGAAGTTATTAGTAAAAAAACAGGTATACCTATAATAGTAGAAGAAAATGATCTTTTTGATAATATAAAAAGAATTGAAAATAAATTAAAGAATAGTATTATAGGTCAAAATCAAGCAATAGATAATTTAATAGAAATAACTAAAAAGATTAAATTAGGAATAAAAGAACCAAACAAGAGTTATTCAATTCTTTTTTCAGGAAGTTCAGGAGTTGGTAAAACTTTTTTAGCAAAAAAATATGCATCTTTAATAACTAATAATGTAATAAAAATTGATATGAATGAATATTCATTAAAAGAAAGTATTAATAAGTTAATAGGTTCTCCATCTGGATATATAGGATATGATGATAATAAGAATATTTTAGAAAGTATAAGAATCAATCCATATTCTGTTTTAATATTAGATGAATTAGAAAAAGCCCATCCATCTATTATTAATTTCTTTTTAAATATATTAGATGAAGGATATTGTTTTGATAATAAGGGAAATAAAATAAGATTTGATAATGTAATAATAATTATGACTACTAACGAAATTATTAAATCTAATAAAGTGGGTTTTATATCAAATAATAAAACAAATATTAATACTTTTTCAAAAGAGTTCTTAAATAGGATAGATGAAATTATTAATTTTAATAATCCTACAGATAGTGATATTAATAGATTAATATATAGTGAATTAGATAAATATAATAAAAGACATAGATGTAATTTAAAATTAGAATTAAATGAGATTAATATTATTAAAGAAAAAAGTGATATTAGTAATTATGGAATAAGAAGACTTAGTAGAAATATAAAAAAAGAGTTGGATAATAAATTAATAGAGAAAATTTTTATATAAAAAGCATACTTGTATGCTTTTTTATGTTATAATTTTAATATAATTTATTGAAGGTGATATTATGAAATTATATAATACTTTAACAAGAAAAGTAGAAGAATTTATTCCTAATGAAGAAGGAAAAGTTAAATTATATACTTGTGGACCAACTGTATATAGTTATGCGCATATTGGAAATATTAGAAACTATATAGGTCATGATATTTTAGATAGAACATTAAGATACTTAGGATATGAAGTTACTAGATGTATGAATATAACAGATGTAGGTCATTTAACTTCAGATTCTGATTCTGGTGAAGATAAAATGCTTAAGGCAGTTAGAAAAGAACATAAGACTGCTATGGAAATTGCTAAGTTTTATACAGATGCATTCTTTAAAGATTTTGATTTAGTTAATTGTAGAATGCCAGAAATAGTATCACCAGCAACAGCTAATATAGATGAATATATTAAAATTATAACTAAGCTATTAGAAAAAGAATATGCTTATGAATCTGGTGGAAATATATATTTTGATACAACTAAATTAGATGATTATTATGCATTAACAAATCATAAAGAAGATGAAATGGTTGTAGGTGTTAGAGAAGGTGTAGAAGAAGATAGTAATAAGCATAACCAAAATGACTTTGTATTATGGTTTACTACTTCTAAATTTGAAAATCATGAATTACAATGGGATTCTCCATTTGGAAAAGGATATCCAGGATGGCATATAGAATGTACTGGTATATCTATAAAGTATTTAGGTGAATACTTAGATATACATGGTGGAGGAGTAGATAATATATTCCCACATCATACAAATGAAATTGCGCAAAGTGAAGGATATTTAGGACATAAATGGTGTAACTACTGGTTCCATAATGAACACCTATTAGATGAAACTGGTAAAATGAGTAAGAGTGCAGGAGCAATTCTAACAGTTACAAAATTAAAAGAAGATGGATATAATCCACTTGCTTATAGATTTATGTGTTTAAATTCTCATTATAAAAAACAATTAGTATTCTCATATGATGCATTAAAACAAAATGAAGATACACTTAATAAATTAAAAAATAAAACATTATCTATTGAATCTGATGGAAATTATTCTGAAGAAGATTTTAATAAATATAATAATTTATTTAAAGACGCAATTGGTGATAATTTAAATACTGCGAATGCAATAACAGTATTATATGATGTATTAAAAGATAATATAGGTAATGATACAAAAATAAAACTAATAGAAAACTTTGATAAAGTATTAGCGTTAGATTTATTAAAAATAGAAATAGATAAAGATCTAGAAGAAAAAGTAAATAAATTAATTGAAGAAAGAAATAAGTATAAAGAAGAAAAGAACTATGAAAAAGCAGATGAAATTAGAAAACAAATTGAAGATTTAGGAGTTCAAATAAAAGATACTAGGGAAGGAACAAAGATAGTATGGATGTAATTTGCATTATAGTTGCTTTAGCAATAACAGGCTTAGCTCAACTTATTTTAACAATTAAATATGCACATTATAAAAAGATAGAAATAAATAGTGGATTAACAGGAAAAGAAGTTGCAGAAAAAATATTAAAAGAACATGATTTAGATGATATAAAAATAAATGAAATATCAGGTAATTTAACAGATCATTATAATAATAGTGATAGATCTGTTAATTTATCAAAAGATATCTATGAAGGAACAAGTATTGCTTCAACCGCAGTAGCTGCACATGAATGTGGACATGCTTTACAATATCAAGATGGATATGGTCCAATAAAATTAAGAAATAGATTAGTTCCTATTGTTAATATAGGTAATAAAATAGGATATATAGCTATTATAGTATCTTTAGCTGCATCTTTATTTGAATTATTCATAGTTGGTATAGTATTAATATCTTTAGCAGTAGTTTTCCAATTAGTAACTTTACCATGTGAATTTAATGCATCTAAAAGAGCAAATAAAGTAATATTAGAAATGGGATTAATAGATGAAGCTGAACAAAAAGGTACTAAATCAATGCTAAGAGCGGCAGCATTTACTTATGTCGCAGGACTATTCTCAAGTATACTTCAAATACTTAGATTAGTTTATATATTCACAGGAAGAAGAAGGGATTAATATGGAAAATAGTTTAGAAAAAGCATTATCTACTGATTGTGGAATGTTTGGTTTATGGGATTATAATAATTATAAAGATATAATATCTTATGATGATTGGGAAGAAGTATTTTTAGAAGATCAAGATATAATACAAGAAATAAAAACTAATAGATTTGTTCCTATATATATACATAGTGATGGATGTTTTCAATTTAAGGTAAAAATAAATGAACCTTTAACTGAAAGAGAAAGTAAATATGTATTAGATAAATCTGAAAAATATTTATTTTGTACTGATGGAGATGCATATTTAAGTGGAATTGAATATATCTCAGATACAGTTAAAGAAAACGAAGGAATAAAATTAAATTTAGAAAAAGGTTACTATAAAGTAACAGTCTATTTAATAGAATGGGATAAAGAACCAGGTGCTAAATTAGATGATGGAGAAATATCTCCTGATGCATTACCAGATTTTATAATAAAACTAGTTAAAACTGATGAAGTAAACCAAGAATATAGAACTAAATTAGATACATTTGATAAAATGTATATGTAAAGGCAAATTATATATAATTTGCTTTTTTTATGTTATAATATTTTAGTAGAAATGGGGTATTCTTATGAGTAAAGTCGCAATAATAGGTGGAGGTTATAGTGGAGTTATATCTGCTATATATGCATCTAATAATAATGAAGTAACTATATTAGAAAGAAATAGCACTTTATTAAAAAAATTACTTCTAACAGGTAATGGTAGATGTAATTATTTTAATAGTGTTATGTCTCTTGATAAATTTCATTCTAATACTAAGAAAGCAATTGAAAATATTATTACAATGGATAATATAGAAGAACTAGATAACTTCTTTATTAACTTAGGTTTATTTCCTAAAGTAAAGAATGGTTATTATTATCCATATTCTAATCAAGCTACTTCAGTTAAAGATTTACTTATAGGTAAACTAAATGAATTAGATGTAAATATTAAAACAGATTATTTAGTAGAAAAAATAGAAAAGAAAAATAACAAATTTATAATAAATAATGAATTAGAATTTGATAAAGTAATTATTTCTACTGGTGGAAAAGCATACCCTAAAACAGGTTCAGATGGAATAGGATATGATTTATTAAAAGGATTTGGTCATAAGATTACTAGATTAAGTCCTAGTCTAGTTCAAATAACTTCAGATAATAAATACTTAAAAGAATTATCAGGAATTAGATGTGATGCCAATTTAACTCTTTTTGATAAAAATAAAAAAATAAAAGAAGAATTTGGTGAATTACAATTTACTGATTATGGTATAAGTGGAATATGTACTTTTAATATTAGTTCATATTTAAGAGATGGTATAGATAATAAAAAATTATTAGTTAACTTTATGCCTTTTGGAATAAAGGAATTCAATTTATTTATGAAAGGATCAAATAATACTATATTCGAAAGACTAGAAGGAATACTTAATTATAAATTAGTTAAGGTAATATTAAAATTATCTAATATAAAAGAAGATGAAAAGTGGAAAAAAATAGGCACAGAACAAAAAGAAGATTTAATAAATTATTTATTTAATTATGAAGTAAAAATAACAGGAACTAAATCATTTGATCAATCACAAGTAACCGCAGGAGGTTTAGATTTAAAAGAAATAAATACAAAAACAATGGAATCTAATTTAGTAGATGATTTATATGTGACTGGTGAAGTACTTGATTTAGATGGAGACTGTGGAGGATATAATTTAACTCTTTGCTTTATAACAGGTTATATTGCAGGAGTACATGTATGATAAGAATAAGTAATATTAAAATAGATGTTCTTAATGATAATAAAGACACTATCATAAAAAAACTAGAAAAAGAATTAAAAGAAAAAGTAATAGATTATAAAATAGTAAAAAAATCTATAGATGCTAGAAAAGATATTAAATATGTTTACACTCTTGATGTTTCTATTAAAAACGAAGAAAAAGTACTAAGAAATAAAAATGTTATTAAAACTCCAATAGAAGAATATAAATTAGATTTAACAGGAACAAACGAATTAAAACATAGGCCAGTAATAATAGGTACTGGACCATCCGGATTATTCTTAGGATATATGCTTTCTAAATATGGATATAAGCCATTATTAATAGAAAGAGGAGAAAAAATAGAAGATAGAGTTAAAACTGTTGAAAAGTTTTGGGAAGATAATAATCTTAATACTGAATCAAATGTACAATTTGGTGAAGGAGGCGCAGGTACTTTTTCTGATGGTAAACTAAATACTCTAGTTAAAGATAAATTTTTCAGAATGAAAAAAGTATTTGAGATATTTGTAGAGTGCGGTGCCCTAGAAGAAATAATGTACTCATATAAACCTCATATAGGAACAGATAAACTTAGAGAAGTAGTTATTAATCTAAGAAATAAAATAATAGATATGGGCGGAGAATTTAGATATAACACTAAATTAACTGATCTAATTATTAAGGATAATAAGTTAGAAGGCATTATTGTTAATGATAAAGAAGAAATAAAAACAAATAATATTTTCTTAGGTATAGGTCATAGTGCTAGAGACACATATAAAGTGTTACAAGAAAAAGGTCTAGATATGAAGTCAAAACCGTTCGCGGTAGGAGTTAGAATAGAACATAAACAAGAAGATATAAATAAGTGTTTATATAAAGAATACTATGATAAACTAGGTCCTGCATCTTATAAACTAACTTATAATACTTCTGATGGTAGAGGAGTATATTCTTTTTGTATGTGTCCAGGAGGATATGTAGTTAATGCATCATCAGAAAAAGGAAGACTTGCAATAAATGGTATGAGTAATTATCTAAGAGATTCTGGTATAGCTAATAGTGCATTAGTAGTATCAGTTACTCCAAATGATTATGGTGATGATTTATTTGATGGAGTTAAATTTCAAAGAGACTTAGAAGAAAAAGCATATAAACTTGGTAATGGTTTAATACCATGCCAAAGTTATATAGATTTTGTTAATAAAAAAGAAACTAAAAGTTTTAAATTTATAAATACAAAAGGTAATTATAAATCAGTAGATTTAAATAAATTACTACCAGAATATATATCTAAATCAATTAAAGAAGCAATGCCTAATTTTAAAAAACAAATTAATTGTTTTGATGAAGGTGTTCTTTTAGGAATAGAATCTAGAACTAGTTCACCAATAACAATACTAAGAGATGAAAATGGTGAAAGTAATATCAAAGGTATTTATCCTGTAGGAGAAGGTGCGGGTTATTCAGGTGGAATAACTACATCTGCAATGGATGCATTAAAACAAGTTGAAAACTTTGTTAAGAAATATAAAAATATGTTATAATTTAATATAATAAGAGGTGATAAAATGAATAGTGCAGATTTCTTTTTTGAAAATATATTTCCATTTATTTTTGGCGGAATGTTTATCGCAGCGTTTACAGTAATAATAGTTATCGCAGTTATTAATGTTAAAAACTATAAAGCTACAATTAGAAGAGCACAACAAATAGATCCAACAGTTACAACTATTACAGAAGCTAATTATGTTTTACAAAAAGATATTACTAAAGATTTTGGAAGTAATAAAAATAATAATTAAAATAAGTTGTCAAACTTATTTTTTTATTCTTATAAAAATGATATAATCTATTTAGGAGTTGATATTATGAAATTAGTATCATGGAATGTCGCAGGTTTTAGAGCGTGTTTAAAAAAAGGATTTGATGAAGTATTTAAAGAAATGGATGCAGATGTATTCGCACTTCAAGAATCAAAAGTATTACCTGATCAATTTGAATATAATCCAGATGGATATGAAATGATTTTAAATCCAGCTGAGAGAAAAGGTTATTCAGGAACACTAGTTTATACAAGAGTAAAACCACTTAATGTAACATTTGGTTTAGGAATAGATGAACATGATCATGAAGGAAGAGTAATAACTCTTGAATATAATGATTTTTACTTAGTGGTACAATATGTACCAAATGCTAAAAGAGACTTAAGTAGATTAGATTATAGAATGGTTTGGGAAGATGATTTAAGAAATTATCTAAAAGAATTAGAAAAAACTAAACCAGTAGTTATGTGTGGAGATCTTAATGTTGCTCATGAAGAAATAGATATTAGAAATCCAAAAGCAAATATTGGTAATGCTGGTTTTACTTATGAAGAAAGAGGTAAATTTACAGAACTATTAAACGCAGGTTTTATAGATACATATAGATATTATAATCCAGATAAAGTACAATACTCTTGGTGGTCATATATGGGTCATGCAAGAGAAAATAATGTTGGTTGGAGATTAGACTATTTTGTAGTATCAAAAGATATAATTGATAAAGTAAAGAATCCAACTATACATGATGAAGTTATGGGTTCTGATCATTGCCCAGTATCAATAGAATTAGATTTGAATTAGGAGAATATATGAAAGAAAATAAAAGAATATATATTTATTTAGCATTAATAATTGTAATAGCTTTAACAATATATGTAACTTATAGATTAATGAATATTTAATGGAGGGAAAAATATGAATAAGAATGATATAAAAAAAATTATATTATCTGTTATTTTTATAGTGTTTTTAGTCATATTTTTTTTAGTGGCAAAAAATCTTAAAGGTAATATATATAATAAAAAGATATCTATAATAAAAAATATAATAAAAGAAAGAAATGAAGAAATAGTTTATAAAAACAATAATAATTATATTTATTCTATGAATAAAGAAGATGGTAAATATATTTATAAAATATATGATTTAAATGGTAATAGACTATATACAATAAAAAGTGAAAAAAATATAAATATTATTACTGTTAAAAAAAGATATTATATTACATATGATGATAATTACCATTTATATACTGAAGATAGTGAAAAAATATTATCAGCGTCTTCTATAGAATCACTAAATGATTATCTAATAAGAGTAGATGACAAAATAATTAATAATTATGGAGAAATATTATTTAGTGATGTACATTCAGTAAGATTATTTAATAACAGTAACAATATCAACATAAATAATACATATTTAACAGACAAAAAAGGTAATGTTATATTAGACAAAGTTTATGTATCTGATGAAATAAAAAACGGTGGAATAACAGACTATTTAATAGTAAAAAAAGGAAATAAATATTATACTTTTTTTACTAATTTAGAAAACATAATAGGTGATGGGTTTGATTCATATGAAATTAGAGATTTAGTATACATAAAAACTAATGACACTTATTATAAAATATATAAAACTGGTCTAAGAAAAAAAATAAAAAGTTTTACTAAAAATTCAAATGAAATAATAAAATTTGATAATGGTTATAAAACTAAAAAGAATAAAAAAGAATATATTTTATATAACAAAAATGGTAAAGAAGTATTAAAACAAAAAAAACAGATAGTATTAAATAATCACAAAGTAACAAAAGGAAAAACAAATGATGAAGTATATATTTATAATCTAAAAAACAAAAAATATATATCTGCGAAAAAAATTAAAGTTGCGAATTCATATTTCTATACTTATGAAAATAATAAGAAATATATAGTTTCAACAGACTTTACTAAAAAATATAAATCAGATGATTATCTTTCATACGATAAAAACGTTATAGTAAAAAAGAATAAAAATAAAATAAAATTTCTAAATTTATTATCAAAAAAAGAATATGTTTATGAAATGAAAAATAAAGAAGAAATAGTAAATGACTATCCATTTAGAAATATAATTATTTTAGAAAGTGATAAATATATAAAGATAATTGATACAAAAGGAAACAATATTAAGACTATAAAAAACAGAAAAGTATTAAATTATTACTATAACGAAGAAAAGGGTAAAATAATAATAATTACTGGCGCTAAATATAATAATGTGATTTTAAAAGGTTCTTATGTAGGTGAATAAGAACTTTTTTTTTGAAAGTTGTTGTACATTTAATAAAAAAATGTTATACTAAAGTATATAATAAGGGAGGACTAGTATGGATAGAAAGGTTACAATAACAAATTCGCAAGGTCAAAAAGCAGTAGCGGATATAATAACAATATTTAGAATAAAAGATTTAAATAGTGACTATGTTGTCTATACTTTTAACCAAAAAGATGCTAATAACAACATTAAAGATTATGCATCTAGGCTTAGAGTAGAAAATGGAAATTACTATTTTGATACAATAACAGATGAAAGTGAATGGGAAAAAGTAAAAAATGCCATAGAACTTTTAGGAAGAGGTGCTTAATATGGATAATCAAGTAAATAACACATTTAATCCAGTAGGTTTAGTAGGTGGAGTAAAAAAGGAAGGTATATCAGAAGAAAAGATAAATGAGATTTCTAATAATTTTGTTGGTATTAAAGATCAATTAAATAGAATAGAAGATTTAATAATATCTATTAATGACAATTTTAACAAAAGAGTTGAAACAATTAATTTAGAATCTGTAATGCCTACACCAGTAACTGCTCCTGAAGAACAAATAGAACAACCAATAGATACTCCTACTGAGCCAATAGAAGAAAATGACTTTGATAAAACAGAAAATTTAAATGATGTAATGGATGAATTAAGTAGAAAATCAAATGAACAATTAGAAAATGTAAATGTTATAAGTGAACCTAAACCTGCTGAAAATGTTCCTGAAACTAATACTATAGATTTAAGTACACCGGTTCCAGTTCCAAATTCTATTCAAGAAGAAGAAACTTCTAATATAGAAAGTGCAGTAGAACTTGCCAATTTAGAAGCTCCAAGTGAAACTGATAATTTCATATCATTTACTGGAGAAGATATAGAAAATCAATTAAAAGAAACTGAACCAAACTTTGTTCAACCAGAAGTGTCTCAAATACAAGATAATATAGATGTAGCTGATAATAATATTTCTGATTCAACAGTAACTGAAGATATACAATCTAATGTGGAACAAATTCAAGAACAACCAGTTCAACTTCAATTAGTTGAACCACAATTAGCTGGGTCAACACAAGCAGCACCAGCACAAGCTGAACAAACAACAGCACAAGTTACTACAGCAGCTCCTGAAATGCAAGTAGCTCAAGAACCAGTTCAACAACAAGTAGTTGAGGTAGCACAAACTGAACAAACATCAACAGCAGCTACTACACCAGTTCCTGAAATGCAAGTAGCTCAAGAACCAGTTCAACAACAAGTAGTTGAGGCAGCACCAGCTGAACAAACAACAACACCAGCTACTACACCAGCTCCTGAAATGCAAGTAGCTCAAGGACAACCAGTTCAAACACAATTAGCTGGGCCAACACAAGTACCAACAGTTCAATCAGAAACACAAAATATACAAGATGAATTAAATAATATAGAAGTTGTAAATGCAGGAGAAATTACTAATGCAACAGCAGGATCCACTCAACAAAGAAGTGAATTTGTAACTCCAGAAAGACAACAGGCTTTAATGGCTTTGATGATGTCGGCTGCTAACATGGCATTTAATAAAATATTTACTAATAAAATGTCTAACCAAGGTTAGTAAAAACTTACAACTATGCATAAACATAAAAATAATAATCATTCTTGATTATTGTTTTTTTATAAGAATGATAGTATAATTAAATAGTTAGAGGTGTTAAGAATATGAATGATAAAAATAATAAAAAAAGAGTTAAAAAAAGAAGAAGATTAAAAGTTGGATATTTATTAGCTTTTATAGCTATTATCGCAGTAATTATAATCGGTATTAAATTAATTTTACCTGGTAATGCATCAAAATATGGTGATAGATTAGAGGGAATTAATAAAATTAAATTCGGAAATGCTGAAAAAGATAAAATAGTTAAAAAGTTAAAAGAAAATGATAAAGTAACAGAAGCTAAAATAGATGTACAAGGTAAAATTGTAAATGTTATTTTTAATGTTAAAAAGGATACAAGTAAAGATGACGCTAAGAAAATAGCTGGAGATTCTTTAGGATCATTTTCTGATGAAGTTAAAAATTTCTATGATATTCAATTTATGATATCTAAAAAAGATGAAGATGGTACTAAAAAGACTATTACAAATAGTGAAGGAAAAACTGAAGAAATAATAGAAACTGTATTTCCAATAATGGGATATAAAAACGCTAAATCTAAAGGAATAGTTTGGTAAAGGTGTTATTATGAAAAAGAAAAAAAATGTAAATAAAAAGAGAATTGCATTATTAGTAATTCCTGTCGTTTTATTAGCATTTATTATAATGTTTGCTATTATGATAAATAATAAAAATGATAGAAATGGTGTATTCTCTTTATTAGAAAAAAGATGGATTGAAAAAAATAAATCTAAGGTAGTAGATATATCTGTTTTAAATGATTTACCAATTTTTGGTGAAGAGGGCGATGGAGTATTCTTTGATTTCTTAAAAGATTTTTCTGATGAAACTGATATTCAATTTAATATGATACCATATAAAACAAGTGGATCAACTTCATCAAAATATGCTTTTGAAATGACAAATAATACTACATTATCTGATACAGAATTATTATTCTATACAGATAATTATGTTTTAATTAGTAAAGATAATACTGAAGTTAAAAAAATATCTGATTTAAGAGGTGTTACTATAGGTACTCTTGAAACAGATTTAAATAAAGTTAAAGGTGCTTTTGAAGATAGTGATCAAATAATATATAACTCTTATAGTAATATAGATTCAATAGTTTCGTCTTTAAATAACAATGATATTTTATACGCTATTATTCCTAAAACAATATATATAAATGAAATATTCTCAAATAATTATTATATTGTTCATAGTGTTTCAGAATTATCAAGTAACTATGTTTTAAATATTAATGGTGATGAAAAAACTTTAAATAATATTTTAAAGAAATTCTATACAAGATGGAGTAAAGAAAACTTGGATAAATCCTATAATAAGAGATTATTATCATTATACTTTACTGAAAAAGAAGTTGATGATGAAACAATTGCTAATTTTCAAGGAAAAGAATATACATATGGATATGTTAAGAACTTACCATATGAATCTAAGATTAATGATGATTTTATAGGTTATAATAGTGAAATATTAGATGGTTTTGCTAAGAGTATGAATATTACTTTTAAAATTAAAGAATATGGATCAGTAAAAGATTTAGTAAAGAATTTAAATAATGGTAAAATTGATGTTGCATTTAATTATTATGATTATGATGGATTAACAAATGATTTTGATTATACCTTTTCACCATATAATGAAAAAGTAGTAGTTTTAACTCATATTAATAATATAACTACATCTATCCAATCATTAAAGAATTTAAAAGATAAAGATGTAATGATGGTAGATAATAAATTAGCAACATATTTATCAAAAAATTATGGTGCTAAAGTAAAAACATTTAAAAAATCTAGTTCATTATTCAATGCTGTAAAAGAAGATAGTATTGTTGTATTAGATTATAATCTTTATGATAATTATAGAAACTCAGAATTAACTAATTTTAAAGTTATTTATGATGATAGAACTAAAGATATAGATTATAATTTTATAGTATTAAATTCTAATAAGAATAAAGCTTTTAATGGATTATTTAAGTTCTATATTTCTAATTTACAACAAGATTTATATATGGCTAGAGCTAAAGTAAAATTACAAAAAGATAGCAAAAAAATAGATTTAACATTTGTATATATTTTAGTAGCGTTATTTGTATTATTAATCTTTAGTTTAATATATTTAAAAGTTAAATATAACAAGAATAGAATTACTAAAAATGATAGATTAAAATATGTAGATAGTTTAACATCTTTAAAGAATAGACATTATTTAAATAAGAATTATGAAAAATGGCAAGCAAATAAAATATATCCACAATCTATAATAATTGTTGATGTTAATAAAATTGGTCATATAAATGATGTTTATGGTCATGCAGAGGGTGATTTGGTTCTTAAAAAAGCAGCAAATATTTTAATTAATAATCAATTAGAACAAAGTGATATAGTAAGAACTAATGGAGATGAATTCTTAATATATATGATTGGTTATGAAGAAAACAAAGTAATTGCTTATATGAGAAAATTAAATAAAGAATTTAAATCTTTACCATATAATTTTGGTGCAACTTTAGGTTATAGTATGATAGTTGATGATATTAAAACTATTGATGATGCTATAAATGAAGCTGTATTAGAAGTTAAAACAAATAAAGAGGTAAATGCAGAAACAAACAAACAATAATAGATTAGGTGATTGAAAAATGAGTCTAAAAGATAAATATAAGAATTATTATAAAGAGGTTTTAGATATAATGAGAAAGCCAGTAATGTCCGTTTTACCAGGACATCTGTCTTTCTTTTTGTTGCTTTCATCTATTCCTATTATTTTAATATTTGGTATTATTGCCAAAACATTTTCATTATCTTTTGATAGTATAGCAGAGTTTATTACTTTAAGTATGCCTGCTAGTACAAGTAAATTAATATTACCTTTATTTAGTGGTAAAGCATTAGATATAAGTGTAGTATTATTAATAGTTTCATCTTTATATTTAGCATCTCGTGCGACTAAAGCAATAATAGTGTCTGCTAATAATATTTATGGTGGGGCAAGAAATGCTATTCAAGAAGTTATCAAATCAATTATAATTACAGTTCTATTAATTCTATTATTTGTATTTATAATTATTATGTTAATTCTTGGTGAAAAGATATTAGAATTATTAAGTTTAATTCCAGAAATAGGATTTATAACAAAGAGTTTATTAAAATCAATCAATTTATTAAGATGGCCTGTTTCAATATTTGTAATATTTTTTACTATTAAGTTGATTTATACATTAACACCAAATAAAAGAATAAGTAGTAAGAGTGTTAATAAAGGATCTCTATTCACAACAATCTCGTGGATATTAGTAACATTTATCTATTCATTTTATGTTACTAGATATGCATCATATAACGATTATTATGGAAGTGCATCAAATCTAGTAGTATTAATGCTTTGGGTATATTTAATATCACAAATATTTGTTATAGGAATGATAATAAATTCTATTGAAGATAGAAAATATGAAAAATAAGTAAAGTAAGTTTATAAATATGGAAATTATATCAAAAAAATGATATAATTTTATATGGTATAAGGAGTTAATATTATGAAGAAGATGACAAATCATTTTAAAAATATTAAGAATAAAATTGTTAATTTTAATTATATAGAATATGCAAGCACAAATAGACAATTTATAGCTTTTATAATTAGTAATTTAATAAATGCAACTATGTTAAGATTTTTTACTGTTCATAATTACTTTGCAATTAAACCATTACTTGCAGATTTAGCTATAATACTTTTATTTGGATCATTTGTTTATTTATTTAAAACAAAGAAACAGTTTACATATTTAATGGTAATTTCGTTCTTATTCACTTTAATATGTGTTGTAAATTCACTTTATTATACATATTATATGTCATTTGCATCATTCTCATTAATCGCAGTTTCATTAACTGTAGTAGATGTAGGGGATGCAGTTATAAAGAATGTATTACAATTTAAAGATTTTATTTTCTTATGGCAATTAATATTTATGCTTATTTATCATCATCATTTAAAGAAAACAAAATATTATGAATTTGCTGGACCAAAGGAAAATAGAAAGAAAAGATTTACTGGTACAATTATTTCAGGTGTAGTAGTTTATGCTTTATTCTTTATGACAGTAACATCAGTTGAATTTAGTAGATTATCAAAACAATGGAATAGAGAATTCTTAGTTACTAAATTTGGTGTATATACTTACCAATTAAACGATTTATTTAAGAGTTTAGATGCTAAATTTAATACATTATTTGGTTATGATAATGCTGCTAAAAAGTTTAGAGAATATTATGAAGAAAATCAAATTCAGTTACAAAAGAATGCTTATACAAATGAATTTGAAGGTAAAAATGTATTAATAATACATGCTGAAAGTACACAAAATGCTGCAATTAGACAATCATTTAATGGTAAACCAGTTGCTCCATTCTTAAACAAATTAAAAGATGAAGGAATATATTTTAGTAACTTCTATGCTCAAGCAAGTTCAGGAACTAGTTCAGATTCAGAGTTTTCATTCTCCACATCGCTATTACCTGTAACTAATGGTGCAGTAGCGGTAAGTTATTGGAATAGAGATTATGAATCATTACAAAAACTATTAAAAGAACAAAAAGGATATAATACATTATCATTCCATGCTAATAATGGTGAATTCTGGAACAGAAATAATTTCCATAAATCTTTAGGATACAATAAGTTCTATAGTAAGAATTCGTTTGATGTAGATGAAGAAAATATTATTGGTTTAGGTCTTTCAGATAAAGAATTCTTCAAACAATTAACTCCTAAATTAAAAAAAGAATATGATAAAAACGGAAAATTTATGGCTACATTAATAATGCTTAGTAACCATACACCATTCGCAGAAGTAGATAAATATGGTGAATTTGATGTAGATATAAAAGAAGATGGAAAATCATATCCATATATGGAAGATACAAAGTTAGGTAATTATTTTAAATCTGTTCATTATGCTGATTCAGCTTTAGAAGAACTATTTAAAGAATTAGATGAACAAGGTTTACTAGATAATACTGTGGTAGTTATATATGGTGATCATGATGCTAAACTACCAAAATCTGATTTTGTAAGATTAAATAATTATGATAAAGAAAAAGATGGAGTTTATAGTAAAGACGATGAAAGATATAAAGAAGTAGATTATTTTGATTATGAATTAAATAGATCAGTTCCTTTAATCATTTGGACAAAAAATAAACAATATAATAAAACTGTAACAACAGCTATGGGTATGATAGATGTAATGCCTACATTAAGTAATATGTTAGGATTAAAACCAAAGTATGCTTTAGGTAATGATATAATGAATTTAAAAGATAATGTTGTACCTTTCCCTAATGGAAACTGGTTAACAAACGATATCTATTATAATAGTCAAAAAGATGAATATAAGGTAATCAATCCAAATGCAGTAATAGATAAAGATACAATTACTAAAAATAATGATATTGCATCATCTAAACTAGAAGTTTCTAACGATATAATCTTATATGATTTAATAAAAAATGAAAATCAAGATGAAAGATTAGATAGAGTGGAAGGAGAAGACCAATGAGCAAGAAAGTAAAAAAAAGAAGAATAAGTAATAAGAAAAAATTATTAATATGCTTTGTCCTAATAATATTAGCAATTGGTGGATATTTTGGATATAACAAATTCTTTAAGGAAACAGAAGTAACTGCTCCTAAAGTTATTGATGAAATTAAAAACTTTAATTATGTAGTTAATGAAAAAGATACTAAATTATTTAAATCTACATTTAAAGAATTAAAAAGTATCTTAAATGCAAAAGAAGTAGATAATAAAAAATATGCAGAAACAGTTTCAAAATTATTTATAATTGATTTCTTTAATTTAAATAACAAATCTAGTAAAAATGACGTAGGTGGAGTTCAATTTGTATATTCTAGTTATAAATCTGATTTCATAGATTATGCAAGAGATGGAATGTACAAACAAGTTCCTAATAGTATAGACAATAAAAAGAATCAAAATTTACCTGAGGTAAAATCAGTAAAAGTAACAGGTGTTGAAGAAGTAGTACCTTCAAGTGTTTTTGAACATAAAGATTTTGAAGGTGTTACTGAAGCAAATGCTTATGAAATTACTTTAACTTGGGAATATAAAAATGATAGTGGTTTCCAAGATAAAGCTACATTAACAGTTGTTAAAGATGGAGATAAATTATCTATCGCTAAGATGGAAGAATAGGAGGAAACTATGAGTAAAAGAAAAAAATATACTAGAGAAGAAAAAAGAGAATTCAAAAAGAAAAATAAAACCATAGGATTATTTTCTAGTGTTATAGTTGGAATGTTTCTAGTTGCTACAGTTTACTTCATTCTAAATTTATTGAAATTAACTGGTATTGAAACATTAATTAGATATGTAGTAATAGGATTATTAATATTATTTATGCTTTATGTAATTAAAAAGAATTTCTCTTTAAGAGTACAACCAAAAAAATGGAAATTTGTATTCCTAATATTTTTCCTAATAATTTTTGGTGCAGGAGAAATGTATTTAAGTTATGTAATTGCAAGAGGTATTAATGTTGTAGATAATTTAAATAAAAATAAATTAACTTATACAAGTGCATTAATAACTTTAAAAGAAAATAAAGATATTACTGCTAAAACAGTAAAGAATTATAAAGTAGCTATAATTAGTGATACAGATGATACAGAAGGCTATGTACTTGCGCAAAATATCATTAAAAGTTGTAATATATCTAATGATAATTTAGTTAAATATGATGATTATATAACTATGTTAAATGATCTTTATTCAAAGAAAGTAGATGCTGCATTTGTATCTGGTGGATATGTAGAAAAATATTCTGATTTAGATAAATTTAAAAATATTAAATCAGAAGTAAAAGTAATTAAAAAATATTCAAAATTAATGAAAAAACAAGGCTCAACTCATGTTAAATCAAGTGGAAAAAGTGTTACTGAACCATTTACTATGTTATTACTAGGTGTAGATTCTCCAGAAGAAAATATAGAAGATGCAGTTGCGTTAGGTGACTCAATAATGGTTATTACTTTTAACCCTAACACTTTAAATGCAACATTATTCAGTATCCCAAGAGATACTTATGTTCCAATTACTTGTTATGGTAATGCAATGAGTAAAATCACACATGCTGCTTCAGGTGGAGATTCATGTATGATTAGTACTGTGGAAAACTTTATTGATATAGATATTGACTATTATGCAAAAGTTAACTTTAGAGGATTAATGAATTTAGTTGATGCTCTAGGAGGAATAGATGTTGATGTTCCATATAGTTTCTGTGAAACAGATGAAAATAGAACTTTCTATAATGCTGTATTTGTTAAAAAAGGTATGCAACATTTAAATGGTAGAGAAGCATTAGGTTTATCTAGAAATAGAAAGTATTATCCAACTTGTGGTGAAGAATGGAATGAAGGAGATAGAAATGACTTCGTCCGTGGACAAAACCAACAATTAGTAATGAAAGCTATTCTAAAGAAAGTTAAAGAAATAAGAACAGTTGATGACTTATATAAAGTATTAGATACAATTAGTAAGAGTATGGATACTAACTTAGATAGAGAACAAATATTAGGATTCTATAATGTATTTAAGAAAGTATTATTATCAACAGATTCATTAACTGATAAAAATGATGTTATAAGCATGCAAAGAACATATTTAAGAGGTGGCGGAGGAATTATATATGATGGTGTCGCTGGTACTGGATTATATGAATTTGTACCATCTCAAGATGGATTAAAACTAATTAAGAAAGCAATGAGAATTAATCTAGAATTAGAAAAAGAAGAATACAAAAAATCATTTAGTTTCTCAATTGATAATCCATATGAGCCAGAAATAATTGGTGAAGATGAATGGGGTGGAGTTGAATCTTATCCTAATGCATCAACTGGTGGCGGAGATACTGAAACTGAGAAAAAAATAGATTGTAGTAGTAAACCAAACAGTTCACCATCAGCAGATAACACAATATGTGTGTGTGACTATGGTTATGAAGAACAAGATGGTGTCTGTGTAGAAAAAACTACAAATGACACAACAACACCATAAAAGAGTAATTTATTACTCTTTTTTTATTTTAGTAAATATGTTAGAATATAAATATAATAGAGGAGTTTTAATATGAATGAAGATTTAAGAAATGCTGAAGTAATAGATTTTGAAATACCAACAGAACCACCAAAAATGGAAAATAATATAAGTGATACTGTAGCAGAAACAAATACTGATATACCAACAGAACCTTTAATTCAAAATGAAGATTTTAATACAGAAGAACCTGAAGTTTCTATTCCAACAGAAACAGAAGAAGTACCTGTTGAACCTACAATATCAGTATCAGAAAATAATATTGAAGAACAATATGAACCTGATACAAATATTACAGTTCCTACAATTGAGGTTCCATCAACATCTATTGATGATAATAATGATGTTCAAGTTAAACCAATTATGACAACACCAATAATTGGAGTTGATTCAGAAATAGAATCAGAAGAACCATCTTTTGAACAAGAACCTGAGGTATCAGAACAAGAAATGAAGCCAGAAATATCAGAAGACTCAAATACTCAATTTGAAGAACAAACATATAGTGAAGATATTCCAAGTTCTAGTATTCAAGAAATGTCTAATCAAAATCAAATGTCTGAACCTAAAAAAGAAGGTAACACTAAAATGATATTACTTTTAGCGGTTGCGATTATTATATTTGTTGTATTTATAGTTCTAAAAGTGAAAAAAATAATATAGTATTATAAAAAGTAATTATATTTAATTACTTTTTTTATTTTATAATTAATTATTTGTTGAAAAGTATTATTAATTGTAATAGAATAGAGAATTGAGAGGTGATTCAGGGTGGATAAAAAAATAATTTCATTACTTTTATCAATATGTGTAACATTTTTCTTAGTTTTAAAAACTAATATAGAACCATTAATATCTTTATTAGTTTTGGTAGTATCATTTATACTTATAAACTACTCATTTAAACATATTAAAAAGAAATATAATAGATTAAGTATTATTGTTTCTATTGTTTTATCAATTATTTATGTAATATGTGATAGCGTAGAAAAGACATATATGATAGATATATTTAATAGATATTTATTATTAAATATATCTGGTTATTTTATAATATTTTATTTTTCTATTATGAATTTATTTAGATTTATGGATGATTATATAAGAAAAAAGAGTGAAGATAGAAAAATATATATACAAGATAAAGAGATAGTAAATGATTCTAAGTATTCATTTATAATTAATTTTATATTAATATTTACTATAAGTATGTTAGTGTTAGTGAAATTTTACCCTGGTAATCTTACTTATGATTCATATAATGAATTGATGCAGGCAAAAGGTACTATTCATTTAATGAATAATCATTCAGTATTACATACAAGTTTATTAATGTTATTTGTTAAGTTTGGAATGTTATTTAAGAGTATTAATTTAGGTGTTTTCTTATTTAATACATTTCAAATAATAATAATGTCATTATTATTTTCTTACATTTTATATTTTATGGCAAAGCAAAATGTTCCAATTATTTTTAGAATTGTTTCATTATTATTCTTTGCGTTTCATCCAATTATAGTTTTTTATAACATTTGTCTTTGGAAAGATGTTTTGTTTTCTGGATGTTTTGTTTATTTAACTATTTTAATATATAAATTATCTAATGATAAAGATTTCTTTACTAGTAAAAAGAATATTATTTTATTTATGCTTGTTTCAATTGTTTTAATGTATTTAAGAAATAATGGAGTGTATGTTGTTGTTATTTCTTTAATAATACTATCAATAATTTATAGAAAAGAATTAAAAAGAGTATTACCAATTTTTTTAGGGATTGTAATAATATTTATATCATCTAAAATGATAATATTTGATTTATGTAATATAAAAGATTATGAAATAAAAGAAACTCTTTCATTTCCATCTCAATCAATCGCTAGAATTTATAAATATGATTATGATAACCTTACTAAAAAAGAAAAGAATCAAATAGAATTATTCTACACTAATAAAATAGGTGAAGTATATAATCCTATTATTTCTGATAATACTAAGAATTTATTAGATCAAGAATATTTATTAAAACATAAAAAAGAATATTTTAAATTAAATATGAGCTTATTCTTTAAACATAGTAAAAGATATATAGAATCATTTGTTTCTAATAATTATGGTTATTATTATATGAATTCTTATTATCCTTCTATAATCTTACAAACAAATGATGAAGCAGGTGTTAAACATGTTAAAGTAGATACATTATATGTATTATTATTCTTTGTTTTAATATTTGTTTTACTATTATTAATTATGTTATGGAATTTAAAAGAAAAGAGAAACATATTACTATTTATGTTATTGTTACCAATAATACTTTCAATGTCATCTAGTATAAGAGATAATGCATTAATATCTTTATTATTTAATATTGGTTTTTATGTAACAATTACATTCTTATTATTAATTTATAATATAAAGAACAAAAAGAATATAGTTTATTATATTCCAACTATTATCCTATGGGTTTCAATATTATTTTCGCCAGTTTATTCAGAATTTAGATATTTATATGCATTGTTCTTATTAGTGCCAATTTTTATAGGAATAACAATGAAAAAGATAGATGAGTAATCATCTATTTTTTTTACATATTTTTACATAGCATATCTTTTTTTTCTTGCTTAAATAAAAAAAATGTAGTATTTTTTGTTATAATTATATATACAAAGTAGAAAGAAGGTGGCTAGTTATGAAAAAGATTAATACATATTTTTTAAGTATTATTATGTTTTTATCATGCATTTTGCCATTTATTCCTACTAAAGTAAATGCGATGGCAACTACATATACTTATGCTTATATAGATGCGACTGAATTAGGACCTAGAACTTGTCCTAGTACTAATTGTGGAAGAGTATACCATGATGAAGGTGGAATTATTTGGTTATATAGACCTAGAGTAGTTGAAGTAATTGGTTATTCAGGATCATGGGCTCAAATCAGATTTAATTATTGGGGATTTACTTATACAGGTTATATTTTACAAGAATACTTAGGTAATAAGAAAACAGTTACTTTAGATCAAAATTATGCCAATACTTTAAGAAGTAAAGGATTCCCTGAAAGTTATGTTGAAAAATTAACTAAGATGCATGCAATTCATCCTAAATGGAATTTTGAAGTATCTAAGACAAATGTTAGTTTAACAGATGCGGTTAATGGAGAATATTCACCAGTTTATAAAAATTTAATAAGTACAACAAATAAAAATCAATTATCAACAGATAGCGCTGCATATTCAAATGGTAATTATATTCAATTTGAACCAGGTTGGTATGCACCTAGTAAAGATACATTAAAATACTATATGGATCCTAGAAATTTCTTAGATGATAATAGTATATTTATGTTTGAACAATTATCTTATAATCCTAACGTAACTGAATCAGATGTTCAAGCTATGCTTAATGGTACATTTATGGCAGGATCATTTGTTTATAATGGACAAACATATACTTATGCAAAAGCATTTATGGAAGCAGGTAAAGCTACAAATGTTAATCCAGTTCATTTAGCAGCAAGAGTAATTCAAGAACAAGGAACAAATGGTTCAGCAACAACTAATATGAATTATAATGAACAAACATATCATAACTATTTCAATTTTAATGCGTCAGGTAGTACTACTCAAGAGAAGAAGGAATAGCAGATGGATATATATCTAATAATCAAGATACTTTATTCTATCAAAAATTTAATTTAATTGGTTCTAACAGATATTGGCATCAATATATGGCTAATATACAAGCTCCATATAAAGAAAGTTATACAACTTATTCTTCATATTTTAATAATAATTTATTAAATAATAGTTATACTTTCAAAATACCTGTTTATTCTGATATGCCATCAGGAACAGTTATCGCAACTAAATCAAATAATAACAATTTAAATGCATTAAGTATTTCAGGTGTAACATTAAATCCAGCATTTAATTCAAGTATTACTACATATAATTCTACTGTGGAAAATTCAGTAAGTAGTGTAACAGTATCTGCTACTAAAGCACATGATAAAGCTACAGTAACAGGAACTGGTAAAGTTGATTTAAAAGTAGGATCAAATACTATTAAAGTAGAAGTAACAGCAGAAGATGGTTCTAAAAAGACTTATACAGTTACTATAACTAGAAAAGAAGCAGAAGTAATTGATCCTAGTAAAGTTACTCCAGATAATGTAGTAACTGCGACAGGATATAAGAATAAAAGTGATAATTTATCTGGATTTACTGTAGGTGAAGATGTAAGTAAAGTTATAAATTATATTAAAGGTAAAAATTCAAAAGCTACAGTTAAAGTTTTAAATTCAAGTAATAAAGAAGTAACAAGTGGTTTAATCGCGACAGGTCAAAAGATATCTATTACTATTAATGGTAATACTAAAACATATAATGTTATAATATACGGAGATACTAGTGGTGATGGAAAGATAAGTACAATAGATTATTCAAAGATAAAAGCACACATTCAAAATTCATCAAAATTAAATGGAGTATATAATAGTGCAGCAGATACAAATAAAGATGGAAAGATAAGTACAATAGATTATTCAAAAATAAAAGCACATATTCAAAATACTCAAAAATTAACTCAGTAAGGGGGAATTGATATGAAAAAATTAAAATATTTATTAATATCGTTATTATTTATACCTATAACAGGAAAGGCAGCAGTATATCATTGTTCTGCTCCTTCTTCTGTTGAATCAGGTGAAACTATATCAGTAACAATATCTGGTAGTTTATCATCTGCTTCAACAACATGGACAGGTCTTATAGTTGGTGAAGGTAATGCTAGTTATTCCGGAGGAGATTTAAATATATGGTCTGATGGAGCTAGTTTTAGCAGAACGGTATATTTTACAGCAGGTAATCCTGGAACAGCAACTTTCTATGTAGGTAATATAGATGTTTCTGATGAAAATAGAGAATATACTGGTAGTGATACATGTACTGTTAATATCACATCAGCTTCTAAACCTAATAGAGCAGCAGCAAATGTAAATGATGTATATGATAATGACAATGATGATGAAGATGAAAAAGATAAATCATCAAATAGTTATTTAAAATCTTTATCTATTGATGGAGTAAAATATAGTCCTGCATTTAACAAAGATAAAATGGAATATGCAGCAGTAGTTCCAGGTGATAAAGAAAAGATAACTATTAATGGTGAAGTAGAAGATGAGACTGCATCAGTAGATGGTTTTGGAGAAAAAGAATTAAAAGAAGGATTAAATAAGTTTGAAGTAAAAGTAACTGCAGAAAATGGTGAAGTGAGAACTTATGTTATATCTATAACTAGAAAAGAAAAGAATCCAATTGAAGTTACAATTAATAAAAAGAAATATACAGTTGTAAAAAAAGATATTGGATTAAAAGCTCCTTCTGGTTTTACTAAAACTACAGTAGTAATAAATAAAGAAGAAGTTGTTGGTTATTCAAATTCATTTACAGGTTATTTAATAGTGGCTTTAGTAGATGAAGAAGGTAATGCTAGTTGGTATATATATAATCAAAAGAACGGTACATATACTAAATATTCAGAGTTTAAATCTAATGGTTTAAGATTAGTAATTATGGAGGCTAAAAAGAAAGATGTTCCATATAAATATAAAAAATGTAAGGTAGAAATAAATAATGAAATAGTAGATGGGTATGCATTACAATATGGATCTACATATAGATTAGTGTATGCATTAAATATGGATACAGGTGAAAAAGCATTCTATTTATATGATATGCAAGAAAATACATTCCAAAGATTTTATAATACTCAAGTTGAAATATATAGAGATCTATTAAAAAAATTAGAAATAGGTGTTATTGGTTTAGGTGCTTTAATTGCGATATTATTTATAATTATAATTTCACAAGCATTAGTTAATAGAAAGACTAAAAAATTCATTAAAAACGGTGGAAAAGTAGAAAAAGAAGAATCTGTTATTGATGAAGAAGATGAAGATGAAGAAGAAGATAAAAAAATAGAATTAAAAAGAAAAATAAAAGAAAAAGCAGATAATATATCTAAAGAAAGAGAATTAAATAATACTGATACTGTTAAAATGAATAAACAAGATGAACCAGTTAAAGAAGAAACTACAGAAATTAAAAAAGAAGAAGAAATACCTCTAACAAGAGAAGAAATCAGAAGAAAAAAACAAGAAGAAAAGAAAGAATTAGAAGCAATGAGAAGAGATTTCTTCGATCTATAGAATAATTATTAATAATTTAATCATAATAATAATGACATGATGGTAAATATGTTAAAAAGAGAAATATGCGGGAGGCTATTTCTTTTTTCTTTTGTAAATGATATAATAATGTAAATAGATGGTGAGGTTTTATTAATGGAAAAAACAATAAAATTTAATAAATTTTTTGATAAGTTTGTTTATATATTTTTACTATTAAGTCCATTTTTAGATGCAGTTACATCGATATTTGTAAGAAATATTAATTTACCATTTTCTATTGGTACAATAGTAAGAGGAATATTTTTATTATTTGTTTTAATATGGTTAAAGAATAATTATAAAAATAATAAAGTTTTAATATTATTTGTTTTATATGTCATTTTAGCGCTTATGTATTTTTTAGGATTAACTAAAGAAGGTGTTTTTACTGAAATAAGTAATATATTTCAAATCTTTTATTTACCTTTAATGATGTTATTCTTTAGTAAATATAATAATGAAAAAATAAATGATAAATTAATTGTTAAGATTTATTTATTATATTTAAATTTAATACTTATTCCATATTTATTTAACATAGGTTATTCTTTAACAGAAAGTTATTCAAATAAAGTTGGTTATTTTGGTTTATTTATTGGTGGAAATGAAATAAGTGGAATATTAGTAGGTCTTGCGCCAATAGTATTAACTTACGTTAATAAATCAAAAAGTTATATATTAAAAGCATTAGTATATATTGAATTATTTATAGTTATTTTCTTAGTAGGTACTAAAACATTATTTATAGGAATTATAATTACTTTATTATACTTATATTATAGACATTTAAGATATGCATATGTTGTAGTAAGTGAAAAGAAAAATAAAGTATTTGATATTATAATTATCTTTTTAGTAGTAGGAGTAATATGCGCAATTCCTTTTTCTCCTATGATGAAAAATATTAAAACTACATTAAACTATTACAAAATAAATAGTGTTAAAGATGTAGTTAAAATTGAAAATATTGATAATGTATTATTTAGTAAAAGATTATCTAATTTAAATGATGTTAATAAAGTGTTTGTAAGAGGAGATGCCCAAACTATTATTTATGGTTTAGGATATAACGCTATTTTAGACATAAAAGTAATAGAGATAGATATATTTGATATATTTTATAGTATTGGTATATTTGGTACATTTATATATATTTTAATGATACTATTTACTACAAAATTCTTTGGCTTAAGAGAAGATAAAGGAATGGCATGTTCATTATTTATTTTAATGTCTATATTTAGTGGTCATATATTAACTAAACCAATGGTTTCAATATTTATTGCGTTATTATATGTTTTAAGTAGAAACTCAGTAGTTTTAGAAAAGAAAAAAATATTATTAGTATCTAATATGTATCCAAATAATAAATCTAAACATTATGGAATATTTGTTAAAAACGTAGAAGATATTCTTAAAGACAATGGATTTATGGTAGATAGAGTTGTAATGACTAAGCAAACAGAAAAAATCGCCAAGTTATTCTCATATATTTATTTATATTCTATGACTGTTTTAAAAGGTATGTTTAATAATTATGCTTATGTCTATGTACATTTTGTATCCCATTCATCTTTAGGTGCGGTATTCTTAAAAAGAACTAGTAAGAATGTAAAATTAATATTAAATGCACATGGAAATGATGTACTTGCAGATTTTCCATTCGAAATAAAGAATGAATCAAGAAGTTCAAAATATTTAAAATATGCTGATAAAGTGGTTGTTCCTTCAAAATATTATAAGTCTGTATTATTTGAAAAATATAATATAGATAAAGATAAATTATTTGTATATCCATCTGGTGGAGTAGATACAAATAAATTTATAAAAAAAGACAAAAAAGAAGCAATGAAGGAATCTAATTTAAATAAGAATTATAATTATATTGGTTATATATCTAGAATAGAAAAAAATAAGGGTTGGGATGTTTTCTTAGAAGCTGCTAGTGAACTTGTTAAGAATAAAGAATTTGAAAATTATAAATTCTTAATTGTTGGTGCTGGAGCAGAAGAAAAACAATTTAATGATTTAGTAAAAAAACTAAATATTAAAGAATATTTAGAAATAAGAAATATGGTATCTCAAGAAGAATTAGTTAATCTATACAATAGCTTAGATATATTCGTATTTCCAACTTATAGAAAGAGTGAAAGTTTAGGATTAGTTGGTTTAGAAGCAATGTCTTGTGAAACACTTGTTGTTGCAAGTAAGAATTATGGACCAACAGATTATGTTATAGATAAGAGTAATGGATTATTCTTTAAACCACAAGATTCAAAAGATTTAGTTAAGAAAATAATAGCTATGAAGAATCTTAACAACGAAGAAGTAAAAAAGATGAAGAAAAAAGCAAGAGAAACAGCAATTAAATATGATTCAAAAAATACAAAAGATATGATTTTAGAAGTTTTTAAGTAGGTGAAAATATGTCAAAAGTAGGAATGGTTATACTTAATTATAACGATTATGAAACTACAAAGAAGTATATTGATAAAATACAAAAATTTAAAGTTTTAAATAATATTGTTATTGTTGATAATAAAAGTTCAGATGGATCATTTGAAAAATTAAGTAAATTACAAAATAATAAAATAAAAGTAATTGAAACAGAAAAAAATAAAGGATATGCTTATGGTAATAATGTGGGAATAAATTATTTAAATGAGCATTCTGTTGTAGATTACATAATAATATCTAATCCAGATATTATTGTAGAAGAAAAAGATATAGAAAAGCTAAAGAAAGATTTAGATACTAATGATGATATAGCTTTAGTTGCGCCTGTAGTTAAGCAATTAAATGAAGAAATAAAAGGTTGGAGATTACCAACCATTAAAGATGAAATTCTTCAAAATATTAATTATTATCAAAGAATAGCAAAAAAGAATCTTAATTATAAAGAAGAGAAATATAATAATACTTTAACAAAAGTAGATGTAGTATCAGGATGTTTCTTTATGATTAGAAAAGATATCATGAATATGATAGGTAATTTTGATGAAGCAACTTTCCTATATTATGAAGAAAATATATTAGCAGTAAAATTAAAGAACATAGAAAAGAAAACATATATAGATAATAGTACAAAAATAGTTCATGATTTATCTGTAAGTGTAGATAAATCCTTTAATTCAATAAATAAATATAAGATGTTGAAAGAAAGTCAAAAATATTTTGCTAAATACTATTTAAAAACTAATATTTTTGGTATGATTATTCTTAGATTGACATATTATGTAAGTTTAGGAATATCATACATTGTATGTTTCTTTAGAAAAATAAGGAGTAAAAAACAATGAAAAATATTATTATAATAGGAGCAAGAGGATACGAAAAAGAATACGGAGGTTGGGAAACTTTCGTAACAAACTTAATAAATAATTATAATGATAAAGATACAAGATTTTTCGTACCAGAATTAAATCATAGTAAGAAAAATAGAAATGTAGAAGTAAGAAATGGAGTAACATGTCCACAAATATATGTACCTAAACAAGGTTCATTAACTATGTTAACTTTCGCATTTAAAGCTACTTTATATTTTATGAAATATATTAAGAAAGAAAAATTAGAAAATGTAGTAATGTATACATTAGGTTATAGAGTAGGACCATTATTTACTTTGATTCATAGAAAATTAACTAGAATGGGAGTTAAAATTGTTATCAATCCTGATGGTATTGAATGGCAAAGAGCAAAATGGAATTTCTTAATAAAATCATATTTTAAATTTTCAGAAAAGACTATGATTAATGCATCTGATTATGTTGTCTGTGATAGTAAAAATATAGAAAAATATATTAAAGATAAATATAAGAAAAAAGAAAATAGAACAACATTTATCGCTTATGGAGCATATTTAAAAGATATTAAAGATATAGATAAAAAAACTAAATTCTTTATGGATAAATATGATATTAAAAAGAGAGAATACTATTTAATAGTAGGTAGATTTGTACCAGAGAATAATTATGAATTAATAATAAGAGAATATATGAAATCTACTACTAAAAAAGATCTTGTAATAGTATCAAATGTTGAACAAAATAAATTCTATGAAAAATTAAAACTAACTACTGGTTTTGATAAAGATAAAAGAATTAAGTTTGTAGGTCCAGTATATGATCAAGATATGTTAGTAAGATTAAGAAAAAATGCTAAAGGATATATTCATGGTCATTCTGCAGGAGGAACAAATCCATCATTACTTGAAGCTTTAAGTATAACAGATGTTAATATTTTATATGATGCTTGTTATAACAAAGAAGTTGGTGAAGATGCAGCAATTTATTTCTCTAATGAAGAAGGATCTTTATGTAAACAAATAGAAACAATTGAAAAATTTAAAATTAAAGATCAAAATGAATATGGGGAAAAAGCTAAGAAAAGAATAAAAGATGAATATACTTGGGAAATAGTTGTTAAGAAGTATAAAAAACTATTTGACAAGTTATTAAAAGAAAAGAATAAAAAGAATGAAAAATAATTCATTCTTTTTGTTTGACAGTGTTTTACATAATTGTTATAATTTTATTTAGGAGGGTATGATTTATGAAAGGAATTATTTTAGCAGGAGGGTCTGGAACAAGACTTTATCCTATAACAAAAGCAATTAGTAAACAAGTAATGCCAATATGTGATAAACCAATGATATATTATCCATTATCTGTTCTAATGCTTGCGGGAATTAAAGATATATTATTAATAACTACAGAAGAGGATCAACCAAATTTTAAGAAATTATTTAAAGATGGTTCAGAATTTGGTCTTAATTTAGAATATTGTATTCAACCATCACCAGATGGACTTGCACAAGCATTTATTCTAGGTGAAGAATTCATTGGTGATGATGAATGTGCTATGATACTTGGCGACAATATTTATTTTGGTAATGATTTTAAGAAAATGCTTCTTAATGCCAAAGAAAAAGCAGAAGAAGGAAAGGCATCTATATTTGGATATCGAGTAGATGATCCAGAAAGATTTGGTATTATGGAAATAGATGAAAATAATAATGTTCTAAGCGTTGAAGAAAAACCTGAAGAACCTAAATCTGACTTTGCTATTACAGGATTATATTTCTATCCAAAGGGAGTAGCAGAAAAAGCAAAACAAGTTAAACCATCTGCAAGAGGAGAACTTGAAATTACTACTTTAAATGATATGTATTTACAAGAAGGTAACTTAAGAGCAGAATTACTTGGTGGAGGATTTACTTGGTTTGATACAGGAACTAGACAAAGTATGAGAGATGCAGGAGACTTAATCGAAAGTGTACAAAAAAATCAAGGAAGACTTGTATGTAGTCCTGAAACAATTGCTTATGATAATGGTTGGATTTCTGAAGAACAAATATTAGCAGCTGGTGAATTAATGAAAAAGACTGAATATGGTCAATTATTAACTAAATATGTTGCAAAAAAAAAAGAAGAAATTCAAAGTAAACAAGTAAGTAATAAAAAAGTAAGAAAATTAATTTTAACAAATAATCAAGGAGAAAATAAAGATGAAATTAATTAATACAATGAGTGATGAATATAAAGGGATGATTGATGGAGAAAACTTCTATGGTGAAGGTCTTGAAGATTGTTATATTTTAGTAGCTGATAAATTTGGAGATAAAAGAGGATTCTTTTCTCCAAGAGTAATTCAAGATGCTATAGAAAAAGGAATCCCAAATAGAGTATGGGAAACTTTTAGACAAGAAAATGTATCTGGAAGTTCAAAAGGAACAATTAGAGGATTACACTATCAATTAGATCCTAAATGCCAAACAAAAATAGTGGGTGTTACTGAAGGAGAAGCAATTGATGTAATAGTTGATATAAGACCAGATTCACCTACATTTAGAAAATGGTTAGGTATTAAATTAAAACCATATGAAAATCAATTAATTGTACCAAAAGGCTTTGCACATGGTTTTATTGCATTACAAGATGAAACAAAATTTCACTATTTAGTAGATAATGATTATGCTCCTAGTATGGAAGCAGGTATTCCTTGGGATGATAAAGGAATCAATATAGATTGGAAATCAATATTTGAAAGTAATGGTATTAAAGAAGATGAACTATTAACATCAGATAAAGATAAATTACATAGTTCATTAGATGAAAAATTAGAAAATAATGAAATACCATTTAAGAAAAGTGATTTAAAACCTTCAGAAAGATACTATAATTCAAGATGTAAAGTTATGGTAACAGGAGGAGCAGGTCAATTAGGTTATGATGTAATTAAAGAACTTATAAAACAAGGTTATGAAGAGAATAATATATTTGCGCCAACAATAGAAGTATTGGATTTAGCTGATAAAGAAGCTGTTGATAAATATATGGATGAAATTAAACCAAATCTAGTTATACACTGCGCTGCATATACTGCTGTAGACAACGCAGAAGATGGAGTAATTAAAGAAGGTATGACAGAAGAAGAGAAGGAAGATGCTCAAAAGGTTAAAGATATAGTAGAAGGTATTAATATTAATGCTACTGGTTATATTGCTGAAAACTGTAAAAAATATAATTCTAAATTAATATATATAAGTACTGATTATGTATTTGATGGAAATAAAGATTTAAATGAAGTATATGAAGTAACAGATGAACCAAATCCAAAATCTGAATATGGAAGAACTAAGCTATTAGGTGAAAGAAAAGCATTAAATAACCCTAAAACATTTATAGTTAGAACTTCTTGGGTATTTGGTATAAATGGTAAGAATTTTATGAGAACAATGCTTAATTTATCTGATACTAAAGATGAATTAAATGTAGTTTCTGATCAATATGGAAGTCCTACATATACTGTAGATTTGGCTAAATTATTAGTAAATATGGCTGGAACAGAAAAATATGGTTTATATCATGCAAATAATGAAGGATATTGTAATTGGGCTGAATTTGCAGAAGAAATATTCAGACAAAATAATAAAAATGTAAAAGTTAATCATGTTACATCAGAAGAATATCCTCAAAAAGCATATAGACCTAGAAATTCAAAATTAAGTAAAAATGCTTTAATAGATAATGATTTTGATTTATTACCAAGTTGGAAAGATGCTGTTAGAAGATACAGTAAAGAGTTAAAACTTGTTAACAAGAATTAAAAAAGAGTTTTATAACTCTTTTTTTATGTTATAATGAAAATAAGAAAGTAGGGAAAATATGGATGCAGAGAATCTAAGAAAAAAATTAAAAACTAAAAATATTCTTATAGCGCTTCTAGTTATCGCAGTAATTACATTAACTTATTTTGATATTTCTTTATATAAGAATAATTCTAATTTAAAAAGAGAATATAACAAACTAGTTAATGCAGATCCTAAATTAACAGAAAGAGAAGCACTATTAAAAGGAAAAGAATTATATGATAAAGTAACAGAAATATATACTGTTTACAGTAATAAAATACCTTATTGTGGTTTAAATTTAAATGAGATTAATGGTCAAACTTTAACTAAATTTGAAGACGAATTAATTGATGCAGCTCCTGATACACCTAAACTAGAAAAAGATGATGATACTGTTGAAAATGAAACAAGTTATTATAAAAGCAAATATAAAGATATAAAAACATTAAAAAGATATTTAGCTAATTATTTATCTGAAGACTTAATAGAAAATAATATAAAGAGTAATGAAAAAGTAATTAAAGACTTAATTTTATTAACTAATGAAACTTATACAGGATCAAATTATGTTTCATATGAAAATTCATTATATTGTAAAGCAACTATTGAAGAAAAATTTGAATCTAGATATCTAGCAAATTATACAAAAGAAATTGAACCATATGATATGAGAATAGTATCTATTGATACTAATAAAATATCATTCTTAGTTAAATCTAAATATTTAAATGATAAAGTAACTGATTTTAATAAAGAATGTAAAGAAAATATAGATAGTTGTATCAATACAAATGAAAAAGCATTTACCATTGAAAAAGTAGATGGAAATTGGATTGTTACAGTATTTAAAATGCATGAATAAACATTATTGTTTATTCTTTTATTTTTATATGATAAAATTATATATAGGTGATTTTTATGAATATTACTAAATTTGAAGATTATAAATTACTTGATATGAGTAATGGAGAAAAAATTGAAAATTGGAATGGGATAATTCTTAGAAGACCAGATCCTCAAGTTATATGGAATAAGAAGAGTAATCCAGATGTTTGGAAAGATGTACATGCTTATTATCATAGAAGTAAAACTGGAGGAGGAGCCTGGGAATACATTAAGAAAGTACCTGATTCTTGGCAAGTGCATTATAAAGATCTTACTTTTAATTTAAAACTAATGGGATTTAAGCATACAGGTTTATTTCCAGAACAAGCTTTTAATTGGGACTTCATAATTGATAAGATAAAAAAAGAAGATAGAAAACTAAATGTACTAAATTTATTTGCGTATACTGGAGGCGCAACAGTTGCGGCAGCATATGCTGGGGCAGATGTTGTACATGTTGATGCATCTAGAGGTATGGTAGACATGGCAAAAGAAAATATAAAGAGTTCTAACTTAGAAGATAGATATGTAAGATTCATTGTAGATGATGTAATTAAATTTGTTGAAAGAGAAATTAGAAGAGGACATAAATATGATGCGATAATTATGGATCCACCATCATTTGGTAGAGGTGCAAATAAAGAAATATGGAAGTTTGAAGAAAATCTATATGATTTAGTTGAGTTATGTACTAAAGTACTTAGTGATGATCCTGTATTCTTCTTAATCAATTCTTATACAACAGGAATTAGTTCTAAAGTATTAGAAAATATATTAAACGTAACTGTTAATAAAGAACATAAAGGAAAACTAAGTTCAGGTGAAGTAGGTCTTCCTATGGAAAACTCTGATCTAGTATTACCATGTGGTATATTTGGAAGATGGGAAAAAGATGAATAAGTTAGAAGTATTATATGAAGATAATCATATTATTGTAGTAGTAAAACCTTTTAATATTCCTACTCAAGAAGATTCGTCAAAAGACATTGATATGCTTACTATAATAAAAGATTATATTAAAGAAAAATATAATAAACCAGGGAACGTATACTTAGGTTTAGTTCATAGATTAGATAGACCAGCTTCTGGAGTTATGGTCTTTGCTAGAACTTCAAAAGCAGCATCTCGTTTATCTGATGAAGTACGAAATAGAACAATTAAAAAAACATATTTAGCTATTGCACATGGAAAGACTAAAGATAAAGAAAAACTAGTAGATTATATATCAAAAGACAATAAAACTAATAATTCTTATATAGATAAAAAAAGTGGCAAAGAAAGTATTCTTACATATACTAGATTAAAGTATGATGAAAAAGAAGATTTATCACTAATTAAAGTTGATTTAGAAACAGGTAGACATCATCAAATAAGATTACAAATGTCTAATATAGGTCATCCTTTATATGGTGATCAAAGATATGGAACACAAGATAAAAAACAATTAGCGTTATATGCATATAAATTAGAGTTTACTCATCCAGTAACAAAAGAACAAATGACTTTTAAAAAGTTACCAGAATGGAAAATACTTGAAGGAGTTGATTTATAATGAAAAATTTATATATAGATTTTGATGGAGTTATATTAGATACTATTACTCCAGTTTATAATCTTGCTAAAAAACTAAATATAGATGTTAAAACTCAAACTAAAGAAATGGGACTATTATTTTCTAAAATAGATTGGGAAACATTAATAGATGAAAGTGAAGAATTATCTAATAGTATTAATTCTATTAAGAAATTAAAAGAATCTAAAAAGTTTAATATATCTATTTTAACTCATATTAATTCTTTAAAAGAAGCTAAAGCTAAAATAGAATTTATAAACAATTTGTTTGATGATTTAACTATTATTCCAGTACCTAAATCATGTTCTAAAACAATGATGACTCAAACAAAAAATGCTATTTTAGTAGATGATTATTCTGGTAATTTAAGAGAATGGGAAGCATCTGGTGGAATAGGTGTTAAATATACAAAAGAAAAAGAAGAATGTGAATTTAAAAATGTAACATCTTTAGAAGAATTATTGGAGTTATTTTAATGGAAATTAAAAAAACAGTAGTAGGATACTTAGAAGAAAATTGTTATCTTATAAAAGAAGGTAATAAAGGACTTATAGTAGATCCAGGTGATGAAATAGATAAGATACTTGATATGATTGGAGATACTAAGATCATAGGTATTCTTATTACTCATGCTCATTTTGATCATATAGGTGCATTAGAAGAATTATTAAAAGTATATGATGTTCCTGTTTATTATCATAATATTAATAATGAATTAAATAAGAATATTATAGATATAAAAGAACAAGAATATAATATTGATGACTTTAAGTTTAATGTAATTTATACTCCAGGTCATAGAAATGATTCAGCCACATATTATTTTAATGATATTATGTTTACTGGAGATTTCTTATTTAAAGGAAGTGTAGGAAGAACTGATTTAGAATATGGTAATTATAATGAAATGATTAGTTCAATTGAGTTAATAAAAAAGTATAAAGATAATATAATAATATATCCAGGTCATGGAGAAGAAACTACTTTAAAAAATGAAAAAGAAAATAACTTATTATTTTAGTAAAGAAAAGGTAAATTAGCAATAATTTGCCTTTTTATTTTGTTGACACTAGTTGATATTAATAGTATACTTTATTATAAGGTATGATATGGGGACATAGGGTCACACTATCTAGAAGGGAAGAGTAAATATGAATAAAATTTTAGTTACAATTTATATACCACTTCTTGATGAAGACTATGACATATTCATTCCTATTAATAAGAAAGTAGGGACAGTGAAGAATACTTTTGTAAGTTCTGTTAAAAATTTAATACAAAAGAATTATCAATTACTAAACAAACAAGATAATAAGGTAATTGATGATAATGTTTATGTTAAAAATTCCGGAATACAAAATGGTTCAAAATTAATCCTACTATAGAAATACTATTCGGAGGGAGGTGAATTTGGTTATGGATTTAAGTATTGATTATAATCAAACAAGACAATTAGGAAATAGTATTTTAGATAAGGGTACTGAATTTAGTGAAGTACTTACTAAAATTACAGGAGAAAATGATAATTTAAGAAATTATTGGAAAGGTTCAGATGCTGATAAGTATACAGGTGCAGTAGCAGCAGAAATTGAAAATATGAGAACTCTTAATAGAGCTATCGAAGAAATGGGACAATTTTTAATTGATGCAGCCAATGCTTACGAAAGAGTAAATGAAGCTAACCAAGATGGTATACGTTAATATTAATAAGGAGGAATGAATATGGAAAGTTCAAATTTAACTTACGCACAAATTACTACAATTAGTCAAAATCTTCAAAACTATGCTAAAGATATGCAAGCTATCCTTGATGAAATAACTCAATATGTTTCAAAAATCGGAAATGAAGATGTTTGGGGCGGAAATGCAGCTATGGAATCAAGATCAAAATTTGATACTTTAAATGCAAAATTTGCAGATTTTTATAAAGCGGTAAATGATGAAGCAGCTCACTTAACTACAGTAGTTGAAAACTACCAAAGAGCTGATAGTCAAATTTCAGGATAAAAAAAGAATCTCTATATTTATAGAGACTCTGGTGAGTGAATATTAACTCTTAATATTTACTCACGAGGGGAAAAAGAATGGAGGAAATAAAATGAGTGATACTTTTACAGAAGGAAATGCAGGTATAATGCCAACAGATACTTTTACAGAAGAAAATGCAGGTATAATGCCAACAGATACTAATAGTAATTTTAATATACCAAATCATTTATCTGATATGTATGAAACTTTAGAAGCACCAGCAGTTGAATCTAAATTAGAAGAACAAAGCAATACATTTAAAAAAACTGAAACAGCATCCTTAAAACATACAACTAAAACTTTTTCTACTAATATTAAAACTAAAGCCGAAGAAATAACAAATGAATCAATTATGCCTACTGTAAGAAAAGAATTAGCAAGAGTTACAAAGAAAGATGGAGATTCTACAATTTCAGTTATTGAAAGTGCAAAATACTCAGTTCAAAATGATAAAATTATTGCTAATACAAAAGATATTTATTATACGGTTAAAACTAGTGATAAGATTAATCTTAATAATTTAGTTAGTTGGTATGATAGTCATAAATATAATGGTGAATTTAGTTTGTCTGATTTATTTGAATCATATCAAACTAAACAAAAAATTAAATCACATAATGGAGTAGAAGTTAGTTTAACTATGAATAATGATGGTACATTTACTGTTACTACTTCTAGACAAGTTACTAGTGGCAAACTAAATAATTGGTTTTCAGAACATACAAATGGAAAATACAAAGCTTCTACTATTGTTTCAGAATTGAATCAAAAAATACAAGAAAAGATTAATTCTAAAAAAACTACTACAACTAGACCAACATTAGATGCTATTAAAGTAACAACTACTAGATCAACAACTTATAAAGATATTATGATTAATCATTCTGTTGTTGCTGAATCAATAACTAAAATGGATGATATAAGAACTACATTAGATAGTTCATGTAGCAAAATAGGACAATTATTAAGTGATATGTCTAATAGTTGGCAAGGAAGTGCTGCTAAATTATTCTTTGAAAGAGTTGAAGAATATATAGCTCAAATGAAAAAATATAGCAATTATTTAGAAGAAAAAAGTAATAATTTAAATTTATGTGATAAATCTTATCAAGATTTTGAAGATATGTTTAAATCTAAGAGTATAGATTAAGAAGGAGGAAATTATGAGTGAAATTTTAGAAACAAATTCTGCTAGTGTAGATTCAGCTTTACAAGAAGCTGAAGGTTCAACAGTAGTTGTAAAACCACAAAATGATAGAACTCCAGTTACTAATCCAACATCTACTTCTAAACCAACAACTAAAACAGATACTGCCTCATCAAAACCAGTAGAAGAAAAAGCTATTAAGACTCCAAGTTCTGGTAGCGTTTCTGGTGGAGAATCAGTAAAAATGGATTATGAATCACTTGAAAGTGCATGTACCAGCTTAAATAATGAATGTGAAACTTTAAGTGAATTATGGTCAGAAATGGATTCAGTTATAAATAAAAAAGATGAGATGTGGCAAGGAGTTGCTGCAGATAGATATTTTGATGAATTAGAAATAAATTATAAAAAAGCTAAATCTCAAGAAATAGATACAAATTTAAAAAATTATGTTCGAGCAGTTATGGATTTGATAGAACTTAATAAAGATGCAGATAGAATAATTAATGAACAAGATATATTACAAATTAATAAAAATATGCCAGTTATAAGTGGTTCTGGCGTAGTAACAGATGCACATGGGACAAATGATGCATTAAATAACAGTGTAAAAACAAATGATAATATTCAATCAAATGCTACAGATCCAAACGCACATACGACAAACGATGAATTAAATAATAGTGTTCATACAAATGATAATGTTCAATCAAATGCTACAGATCCAAACGCACATACAACAAATGATGAATTAAATAACAGTGTTCATACAAATGATAATATTCAATCTAATACTGTAGAAGTAAATGCATCAAAAGTTGATGTTGATACAATAAATGATGTTCATACAAATAGTAATGTAGGAGCTGATACTTCATCAGAAGCTCAAACAACAACTCCAACAACAGAGAGTATAGAAGATGTTGTAAAAGCTTATGCACAAGCTTCTAATGAAAATTAGAAAGGAGATAAAATATGAGTAGTTATTATACAAAATATTTTGAAAATGAAGATTTAAATGCTATAAAAACTAGTATTGATACTGTTATTAATTACCTAAACCAAGCAAAAACGTCTTCAAGTGATATAGAAAGTACATATTTAAATGGTAGTGTTTGGACAAGTGATAGTGTAACTAAAGTTAGTGATGCATTTAGTGAAAACAACACTAAAATAGATGAATTAGTATCAAAATTAGAAAAATTCAAAACAATAATAGATTCTGCAAATGGCGTAGTTACAATGCAAGATAAAATGGATACAATTGCGAATTATGATGAATTAGTATCAAAAGCAAGTTCTATTTCAAGTGAAATAGATTCAATTATTTTGCAATTGGATAATTTATAAGGAGGGATAAAATGGGAGATATATTAAAAGCACCTTCTTCAAAAGTAAGTAGTATTGAAACTTCGTTTTCTACTTATGAATCAAACTTAAAAAATGCATTGAGTTATGGAGAAGCAATTACTAACATAATTTCAGACCAATATTTATTATATGGTTGGACAAAAATTCTTAATAAAATGGATGCAATTATAAATAAAAAAGATAAAATTAAAGAATGGGGAACTAATTATATAGATAATTTAAAAACACTTGAATCTAAATTACCTGAAAATCCAGGATTTAGTTTGAGCTATAGTGCGTTATCTTTAGAAACAGCTACTAGAAATGCATCAAAACCAAATTTATCATCCTATAAGAAGAATAATAGAGATGGTGAGATAATTGATCCAGATTCAGAATCAAGTTCTTCTAGTTCTGAGTCATCATCTTCAGATGGCGGAAGTTCATCTTATTCAAGCGGAGGAAATTCATCTTATTCAAGTGGAGGAAATTCATCTTATTCAAGTGGAGGAAATTCTGGTTATTATAATGATACTAACTCATCAAGTGGAGGTTCATCTTCAAGTACTGGTGGTAGTGAATATTCAACTTTGTTTAATTTTTATAAGAAAAATGGATATTCTGATCAAGATGCTGCCAAGAAGGCTAGAAATTCAATGAATGTATCTGATTATGAAAAAGCTAAAGCAATGGCAACAGTTAATATTTCAACAGTAAGAAGATCTACTAATGCTAGAGTACAAATAACATCAAAGCCAACAACTACTGCTTCTTTACCACCACTAGAAGAGGCTTTACCTGATTTTAAACCTGTTGGAACTACAACAAATAGTTATTATTCTTCTAGTAGCATAACTACTGTAAGACTTACAAAATCAGCATCGTTTACACCATCTTATTCAAAAGCATATAACGCAGTAAGTAAAAATTCTCAAAGTTCAGCTGCGGAAAATGCAAAAAAAGCATATAACTTATATAAAAATTCAAAATAAAAATGAGATAAAAAATCTCATTTTTTTATTTTTGTTCGTAGTATTACAAACAAATGTATGATATTATTATCTTGGTGATATTATGAGTACTTTTATATGTGTTGATTTAAAAACTTTTTTCGCGTCAGTTGAATGTGTAGAAAGAGGACTTGATCCTTTTAAGACTGATTTAGTTGTGGCAGATATAGGAAGAAGTAAAGGTGCAATATGTCTTGCGATAAGTCCTAAAATGAAAGAAAGAGGTATTAAAAATAGATGTAGAATATATGATATACCAAAGGGTGTTAAGTATATAGTCGCAAAACCTAGAATGAAAAAATACATAGAGTATGCTGCTATGATTTATGGTATTTATTTAGATTTTTTTTCTAAAGAAGATATATATGTTTATTCTATAGATGAAGTATTTATAGATGTTACTAGTTATTTAAAAGCATATAAAAAAAATGAGGTTGCGCTCGCTAAAGATATAATAGATGAAGTATATAAACGAACAGGAATATGCGCAACCGCAGGAGTAGGTACTAACATGTATCTTGCTAAAATTGCGCTAGATATATTATCAAAACATAATAAAAGTCATATTGGCTATTTAAATGAAACTTTATATAAAGAAAAGTTATGGAATCATACACCGTTAACAGACTTTTGGCAAATAGGAAAAGGAATAGAGACCAGGTTATATAAACATCATTTAAGAACTATGGAAGATGTTGCGAAAGCTAGTCCTAAATTATTATATAAAGAATTTGGTATTAATGCGGAATATTTAATAGATCATGCCTGGGGAAAAGAAACATGTACATTAAAAGATATAAAAGAATATAGACCTAAATCATCTTCTATTAGTCATAGTCAAATATTATTTAGAGATTATAATTATAAAGAAGCTAGAGTAGTACTAATAGAAATGATAGATGTATTAGTTTTAGAATTAGTTTCTAAAGATTTATATACAAGTAATATTTCTATATTTTTAGGCTTTTCAAAAGAAGAAACAGGAGGTGTGCATTTTTCATTTAAATGTGATCAAACAAATAGTTATAAAAAAATATTAAAGTTAATATTAGATGAATATGATTATAGAATTATAGAAGATTGTAAGATTAGAAGAATAGGTATTTCGTTTAATGAATTAGATAAGAAAAAATATGAACAATTAAATTTGTTTGAGAAAGAAGATCCAATTGAAGAAACAGTACTAGAAAAAACTATTAGTAATTTAAAAAATAAGTTTGGTAAAAATACTATTCTTAGATGTATTAGTTTAGATAAAAATGGTACTGCAAGAGATAGAAATAGATATATAGGAGGACATAATGCAGAATAGAGCGAAGATATTTATGCCTTTTGATGCTTTAGGTGGACTTAAAGAAGCTATTAGAAGGGAAGAATTGAAACATGAAGGTAAGTATAAAGATATAGAATCAATTGATAAAATGTTAAAAAGATTTAGAATAGGTGATAACGTAAAAGTATCATATTTTTATAACTTTGAATATATTAGTTTTGTAGGTCAAATTAAATATATAAATTTTATTAATAGAATTATAACTATATCAAATAGTAAGATTAATTTTGATGATATAGATGAAATTAAAAAGAAGCTTAATTAGCTTCTACTATAAGTTTAATCGCAGTTTTTTCTTCATTATCAATTAATATATTACTAAATGCAGGTATACATACTAAATTTTTACCAGAAGGAGCAACAAATCCTCTTGCGATAGCAATTGCTTTAATAGCTTGATTAAGTGCTCCTGCACCAATTGCCTGCATTTCAACAGAGTCTTTTTCTCTTAATGTATTTGCTAATGCTCCTGCAACTGAATTAGGATTTGATTTAGATGACACTTTTATTATTTCCATAATTATTTCCTCGCTTTCATTAAATTATATTACTATTTATAATATTTATTACTAATTTATGTTATAATTAAAGAGGTGATGTGTATGAAAATACTAGATTTAATTAATAAGTTAAATATTAAAGACTATGAATTATATGGAAATGATATGGCTAAAATTAATATTGATTATTCAAATAAAAAAATGGGTAAATTAGTTTTAGTCACAAGTATTAATCCAACTCCATTTGGAGAAGGTAAAACTACTACTTCAATTGGACTTATAGATTCGTTAAATAAGATAGGAGTTAATGCAGTTGGATCACTTAGAGAACCATCTATGGGACCAGTATTTGGTAGAAAAGGTGGCGCAATAGGTGGAGGTAAAGCTAAAATAGTTCCTGAAAAGAAAATTAATTTAAACTTTACTGGTGATTTTCATGCGATAACTTATGCGAATAATTTAATAAGCGCAGTTATTGATAATAGTATATTTCAAGGTAATGAACTAGGAATAGATAGAGTTACTTTTAATAGATGTTTAGATGTTAATGATAGATCACTTAGAAGAATATCTATTAATGGAAAAGAAACTAGCTTTGTAATAACTCCAGCATCAGAACTTATGTCTATTGTAGGACTATCTGAAACTATTACTGATTTAAGAAATAATTTAGGTAATATACTTGTTGGTTATACTAAAGATGATAAAGAAATATATGTTAAAGATTTAAAATTAGTAGATGCACTTTTATATGTATTAGAAGATTCATTTAAACCTAATCTAGTAGAAACTTTATATGGTAATCCAGTTATTGTTCATACTGGACCATTCGCAAATATTTCATATGGTTGTTCATCTATTAGATCTATTAAAATGGCTATGGCTATCTCTGATGTAACAATTACAGAAGCAGGTTTTGGTAGTGATACTGGAGGAATGAAGTTCTTTGATTTATTATGCAGAAAAGGTAACTTATATCCAGATGCAGTAGTATTAAACGCTACTATAAGATCAATAAAATATAACGGTGGTTTTGATAACTTAGAATATCATATAAATAATATGAGTAAGTTTACTAGTAACTTAATTGTATCTTTAAATAAATTTGATGATGATAATGAAGAAGAAATAGAAGAACTAAGAACTTACTTAAAAGAAAAAGGAATAGAGTTATGTATATCTACTATGTATACTGATGGAGAAGATGGATGTATAGAACTTGCAAACGCTATTAAGAATATTCCTAATAATACTAAAAAGTTTGAAATATATAATTTAAATGATTCTCTAGAAGAAAAAATAAATAAAATAAAAGATATGTTTTATGCTAAAGAAATAGTTTATAGTGATGAAGTTAAATCTAAGATTAATTTAATAGATAAATTACATCCTGGATATCCAATATGTGTTTGTAAGACTCCTATGTCTATAACAGATAATGAAAAAGTATTAGGATTCCCTAAAGATTTTACTATGACTATAACTGATATTAAAGTTTATAATGGCGCAGGTTATATAGTTTTATACATGGGTAATGTATTAACTATGCCAGGACTTGCTAAAGAATCTAACTATCTAAAAGAGGTATATAATGGATAGATTAGATTCTCTTTTAGTAAAAAAAGGATTAGTTACTTCTAGAACTAGAGGGGAATATGAAATAAAAAATGGTAATGTTTTAGTAGATGGTAAAGTAGTAACTAAGCCCAGTACAAAAGTATCAGATGATCAAGAAATAGTTATTAATAATAAATTAGAATATGTTTCTAAAGGTGCATTAAAACTATTAAAAGCAATCGTTAGTTTTAATTTAGATTTATCTAATAAAGTAATGCTTGATATAGGATCTAGTACTGGAGGATTTTCTGATGTTGCTCTTCGAAATAATATTAAAAAAGTAATTGCAGTAGATGTAGGTACGGATCAATTTGATAAAGAATTACAAAAAGATAATAGAATAGAATTACATGAAAATACCGACATCAGAACATTTAACATAACAGAAGAAATAGATACGGTAACAATAGATGTTAGCTTTATATCAGTTACAAAAATAATATCTAAATTAGAAGAAATAAATCCTAAAGAAATAGTACTTTTGATTAAACCACAATTTGAATGTGGTAAAGAAATATCTGATAAATATAAAGGTATTCCGCTAAATAAAGAAGTTCATAAAGAAGTAATAAAAAAAGTAATTAATTCTTTTATAGATATTAATTATAATATTTCTGGTTTAACATATTCTCCAATAACAGGAGGATCAGGGAATATTGAGTATTTAGCGTATTTTACTAAAGATAAAGAAAAAGAAATTGATATAGAAGAAATTATAAATAATGCATTTAAAAATCTATAGTATCATAAAGTAATATATGATATAATTTAATTGTATTAATTCTTACCGATAATTAATATGACAATTTGGTCGTCAAGGGTTTTCTTTATAGGGTAAGATATAAAGATTGCATGCATGCGAGGATATACCTTTCTTAAGGAAAGAGAGGTATATCCTCTTTTTTTTAATTCATTTTAGAAAGGAGAAAAATAATATGGAATTAAAAGTAGATAATCAAACAATTAACTATGTAAAAATAAATGATGAGGATTATATATCAATAACAGATATGTTAAAATCTAAAGATGGGAATTTTTTTGTTACTGATTGGTTAAGAAATAGGAACACTATTGAATTTTTAGGTATATGGGAAGAATTACATAATCCAAATTTTAATTATGGCGAATTCGCCATAATTAAAAGTCAAGCTGGTTTAAATAGCTATAAATTAAGTGTTAAAGAATGGGTGGAGAAAACGAATGCTATTGGGATTACATCAAAAGCTGGCAGATATGGAGGAACCTACGCACATAAAGATATTGCATTTGAATTTGGAATGTGGATTAGTCCAAAATTTAAATTATTGCTTATTATGGAGTTTGAGCGATTAAAGAAGGAAGAGCAAAAACAAATCGGTTGGAATGCTAGAAGAGAATTATCAAAAATCAACTATAAGATTCATACTAGTGCAATAAAACATAATTTAATACCAGCCAAATTGACTAAAGACCAAATAAACTATGTATATGCTGAAGAAGCTGATGTATTAAATATGGCACTATTTGGAATTACTGCTAAACGATGGAGAGAAGAACATTCTAATTTAGAGGGAAATATTAGAGATTATGCATCTATAAATGAATTAATATGTTTAGCAAATCTAGAAAACTTGAATTCTGTATTTATTAATGATGAACTTAATCAATCAATACGATTAGAAAGACTAAATAAAATAGCAATATCCCAAATGAAAATATTAAATGAAAGTGATAAAGTTAATATAGAAAACGATAAAACTTTAATAACTAAGTAATAATGTCATTTGGTAACTACAAGAGAAGATTTACCTACACCTGAAAAAAAGTATAAAAGAACTTGAAAATAGTAGAAATAAAATGAATAATGAATTAAAAAAATCATCTAATTAAATAGGTGATTTTTTTGAATAGTACTTTTTGCTTTTTATTAACTATTCTTGCGGGTTTATCTACACTACTTGGAATAATACCGATATTTTTTAAAATTAAGAATATTAATAAATTTATAGTATCTTCCTTATCATTCGCATCTGGTGTTATGTTTTCAATATCTACATTTGATTTACTTATAGAATCATTAAAAATGTTTTATGAAGAGTATAGTATTATAGTAACAACTTTATTATTTCTTTTATTTTTTATAATTGGGTTTGTTATGTCTAAGTTTATTAATGATAAATTAGATAAATATAATAATTTATATAGGGTAGGATTAACATCAATGATAGCGATAATACTTCATAATATACCAGAAGGAATACTTACATTTACTGCATTTAATGTTAATCAAAAATTAGGTTTAACATTAGCCCTCGCAATAACTCTTCATAATATACCTGAAGGTATATCAATTGCAGTACCGATTTATTATTCGACTAAATCTAAAATCAAAGTTTTAATATATGCATTAATAAGTGCGGTAGCAGAACCTATAGGTGCTTTATTATCGTTTTTATTTTTAAGAAATCTTGTTAGTAATATGATGATAGGAATAATGCTTTCATTAGTGTGCGGGATAATGATTTTTATTTCTTTATTTGAATTATTAAAAGAAGCAAAAAAATATAACGAAGATAAATTATTAAATCTATTCTTCGTTATAGGTCTTGTTTTTATGTTTATTGTTCTTCATATTTAATTCCTTGATAAGAATTTCTTCTAGCCATTTCTTTATCAATTTCATTTAGTACTCCAAATTTTTTAACAAGCCATTCTGGCTCTACTAATTCTTCTTTTATTGGATCACCAGTAATTCTATTTATTACTATATCTTCTCTTAAGTATTCTAATTGATCACATACTATATCAACATATTCTTCTCTTGATAGAACATGCCAGTTTTCTTTTAAGTATTCTTTAAACATAGCAGTATCTTTTAATATATGAAGCATATGTATTTTTATACCTAGTATTTTTTTATGTGATAAGTATTTAGCAGTATTAATCATGTCTTCTTTTGTTTCATATGGAAGACCATTGATAATATGCACAACTACATTTATATTTCTTTTATTTAATTCATTTAAACATTTTTCAAATTCTTCTAAAGTAGAACATCTATTTATTTTTTTAGCAGTTTTTTCATTTATTGTTTGTAGACCTAATTCTACAACTAAATCAGTTCTTTTATTAAGTTCTTCTAAATACTCATATACTTCAGGAGTAATAGAATCTGGTCTAGTTGCGATATTTAATCCAACAACGCCTTCTTGTTTAAGTATAAGTTCATATTTTTCTTTTAATTCAGAAAGAGGAGCATAAGTATTAGTATTTGCTTGAAAATAACCTACATATTTTGATGTTGGCCATTTTTTTAACATTACTTCCTTGATTTGGTTAAATTGATCTACTAAATTATCAGTAGTTATTTTTTCACCTGATCCATTTAAACAGTAACTGCATCCTCCAGTACCTTTTGTGCCATCTATATTTGGACAAGTAAAACCTGCATTTAAACTAACCTTAAATACTTTGCATCCATACTTCTTTTGATAGTAATAATTAAGTGTATAATATCTTTTATTATCTAAACTATACTTAAACATAAAATCACCTACAAAGTATTATATCATTTTTGAAAAAAATATTGAATTAAATATAAAATTATATTATAATTAATTTGTTGACTGTGAAGAAAAGTAGTAGTAAATGAATTATTTATAGAGAATTAGTGGTTGGTGAAAACTAATAATAATAATTTTATGAACTTGTTTTGGAGTCAAAAAACGCATATCTGCGATAAAGATTAAAGAGCATAGATTTCTATGAAGTAAGGTGGTACCGCTAGAGATAGTCCTTACGTCATAGGAATTTTTTTGTTAAAAAGGAGTTGTTTTTATGAATTATTTAAAATATTTAGTATTTTTTATTATAGTGTTTGTTTTTATTTATTTGCTGTATTTTTTTGTTATAGCGCAACCACAAGTAAGAGCACTTAGATATAAAAGTAAAGAAGAAGAAAAAGATAATAAAAAGAAGAAAAAGAAAGATAAAAATAAGAAAGAAAAAAAATATCCAACAGAATTAGCAATATTATCATCGTTTTATAAAATTAATATTGAAAAAATTGGTTTTATAAGATCATTAAGAATATTAAATTTTGTTGATGCATTAGTTATGGCTTTATTAGTAACAGCTGTTATACCAATAAAAGCAACATGGTTAAAACTATTAGTTTTAACATTAGTTATTGTACCTGTTATTTGGGTAACATATTATTTTTTAGCAAAGTATTTAAAACATTTAGAGAGGAAGTATGAAAATGAGTAATTTTAAAGAGATTGAAAGTAAATGGCAAGAAAAATGGGAAAAAGATGGTATTTATAATTTTAAGGAAGATAAAAATAAAGAAAAATTATATTGCCTAGAAATGTTTAGTTATCCATCAGGAGCTAAATTACATTTAGGACATTGGTATAATTTTGGAGTAGCAGATACTTGGGCAAGATTTAAAAAAATGCAAGGTTATAACGTGTTTGAACCTATGGGATTTGATGCATTTGGTTTACCTGCAGAAAATTACGCAATTAAAACTGGTATTCATCCAAGAATTTCTACTGAAAAAAATATTGATACAATGGAAACTCAATTAAGAAAAATGGGTGCGATGTTTGATTGGAGTCATGAAATAGTAACATGTAGAGAAGATTATTATAAATGGACTCAATGGATGTTTTTAAAGTTATATGAAAATGATTTAGCATATAAGAAAGAAGCACCTGTTAACTGGTGTGATAAATGTAAAACAGTTTTAGCAAATGAACAAGTTATCTCAGGTGAATGTGAAAGATGTGGCACAACTGTTATTAGAAAGAATATGAGTCAATGGTTCTTTAGAATAACTAAATATGCTGAAGAATTATTACAAGATCTAGATAAACTAGATTGGCCAGAAAAAACTAAAATATTACAAACAAACTGGATAGGTAAATCAGTAGGAGCATATGTTGATTTTAAAGTAGATGGAACTGATGATAAATTTACTGTATTTACTACTAGATGTGATACTTTATTTGGAGCCACTTATTGTGTATTATCTCCAGAACATGAATTAGTTGATAAGATTACAACTCCTGATAAAAAAGAAGAAGTAGAAAAATATAAATTAGAAGCTGCTAAACAAAGTGAAATTGAAAGAACAAGTACTACTAAAGAAAAGACAGGAGTATTTGTAGGTAGTTATGCAGTTAATCCTGTTAATGGTAAAAAGATTCCAATTTATATAAGTGATTATGTATTAGCAAGTTATGGAACTGGAGCTATTATGGCAGTACCTGCTCATGATACAAGAGACTATGAATTTGCTAAGAAATTTGATATAGAAATAATACCAGTATTAGAAGGTGGAGATATTTCTAAAGAAGCTTATACAGAAGATGGAACTCATATTAATTCAGGATTCTTAGATGGATTAAATAAAGAAGATGCATTAAATAAAATGTATGAATTCTTAAAAGAAAATAATATTGGTGAAAAGACTACTACATATAAATTAAGAGACTGGTTAGTATCTAGACAAAGATATTGGGGCGCACCAATCCCAGTTGTATACTGTGATGACTGTGGAATTGTTCCAGTACCAAAAAAAGATTTACCAGTAGTTCTTCCAGATGATGTAGAATTTACTCCAGATGGAGAAAGTCCATTAAAGAAATGTGAAAGTTTTGTTAAATGTACTTGTCCAAAATGTGGAAAAGAAGCTAGAAGAGAAGTGGATACATTAGATACTTTTGTATGTTCTAGTTGGTACTATTTAAGATATCCGGATAATGCTAATTCATCTGAACCTTTTAACAAAGATCTAATTAATAAAATGCTTCCAGTAGATAAATATATTGGTGGAATAGAACATGCTTGTATGCATTTATTATATGCAAGATTCTTTACTAAAGCATTAAGAGATATGGGTTATTTAGACTTTGATGAACCATTCACTAGTTTAGTTCACCAAGGATTAATATTAGGTCCTGATGGAGAAAAAATGAGTAAATCTAAAGGTAATACAGTTTCTCCAGATGAATATGTTGAAGAATATGGTGCAGATGTATTAAGAGGATACTTAATGTTTGGATTTAATTATGTTGAAGGTGGACCATGGTCTGATGAAGGAATTAAATCAATTGATAAATTTTATCAAAGAATAGATAGATTAGTATCTATGATAGATGAAAGTACTAATACATATAAAGATGTAGATAAAGTTTTAAATAATACTATTAAGTCTATAAGAGAAGATATAGAAAAATTCCAATTTAATACTTGTATGGCAAGAATTATGGAATATACTAATGCATTATCAAAATTAGATAAAATTCCAAGATATTATATTGAACAATTATTATTAATTTTAGCGCCATTTGCGCCACATATTTCAGAAGAATTATGGAGTCAAATTGGTAATGAATATAGTATTCATAATCAAGAATATCCAGAATGTGATGAATCTAAATTAGTAGAAGATACATTTGAAATGGTTGTTCAAGTTAATGGTAAAGTTAGAGGTAAAATTGAAGTAGATATGAATACTACTGAAGAAGAAATGAAAGAAGCAGCTAAAGCTGTGGAAAACGTTAAAAATTATCTTGAAGGACACGAAATAATTAAAGAAATTATTGTTCCTAAAAAGTTAGTTAGTTTTGTTATAAAATAAAGTGCGAAAATCGCACTTTTTTTTAATAAAATTATAGACAAAGCAATGGTAAATGAAGTATAATTTCTATATAGAATATAAAAGATGATAGAGGTGGAGTATATGTCTAAATTAAAAAACAAAAAGTATATAGCTTTACTAGGAATAATAGTATTAGTTATAGGTATCATAAGTTTGTTAACTTATGGGAAAGTAGATAAGTATAGAGGTTTAGTTAAAGTTAAATCTTTAAAAACATCTACTAGAGTGTTATCTAGTGTAGGTAATGCTGCAGGACTTGAGTCTAAAGGGTACGATATTATTAAGTACACTTTAACTTATTCCTTAGATGAGATTGATGGAGTTCAATCTAGAGATGTAGTTATCAAGGGAAGATTAACTGATGGTGATTTTAAATATGCCAAGTTTAAAGAAATAACTGGTGATAATTATTCATCAACTCTTTCAGAAGATGGACAAGAAATAGAAATCACAGTTAATGATGTTCCTTTAGGACAAACACAAACATTAGATGTTAAGATTGTTGTAGAAGGAGCTCCAAATGGAACTAAGATTAAACCAATTATTGAAATAAAAGAGAGTACAGGTTCATTTACAAGAGCTAATACAGAAGAAATTGAAGTTAAGACTAATTCGTTACAAGGTAAAGTAACAGATAAAGCAAATAATCCAATTTCTAGTATTGAGTTATCAATTAATTCAAATGGTGAAGAAGTAAAAAGAACTTATACAAATGATAATGGTGAGTATACTTTTACAGATTTATCTGAAGGAAATTATACAATTAAAGTTGAAGAAGAAATATTTGAGTTAGTTGGAGAAGCAAAAGTAAATGTTAAAGATAATAGTGAATTAAATTTAACTGTTCAATCTGTTACTCCATATTCTATTGAAACTCATAAATATATCAAAAACTTAAATTTAATTGTTAATGGAAAAGAATTTAATTATTCATATAAAGATGCTGAAAAAGTTATTCAAAATGTTAAAAATGCAAAAACTATTGAAGGACAAGTTGAATATAAAATAGTTGTTAAGAATAACGGTGAAAAAGCTGGAACAATAACTCAAGTAATAGATGAAGCTGGAGAAGGTTTAAAATTTAATCCAGATAAAAATAATGGTTGGGTTGAAGAAGATGGAATTTTAAAATATAAACCGATTGAAGGAAGTTCATTAAAAGGACATCAAACTAAAGAAATAAAATTAATATTAGACATTACTAAAACATCTGAAATAAAAACTTATTTAAATAAATTAACAGCAAAAGGTGAAATATACGAAAAAGTTGTTTATATAATAGACGGACAAAAATTCAGCGAAGAAGATATCTTACAAGGTGAAAAAGCAAATAAACCAGTTATTACATTAGATAATTTTACTGGTTGGTTTACTGATAAGAATTATACTAATAAATATAATTTTAACTTTGCAGTTAATAAAGATTTGATTTTATATGGTTATACATTAACAAGTAAATGCAAAGTAACATTTATTGATAGAGGAGAATTATATCAAGAACAAGAAGTTACTTGTGGTGATAAAGCTACAAAACCTACTGATCCAAGTCATGAAGGCTATGAATTTAAAACATGGAAGACTGCTAATGATAATACATTTGATTTTAATACTGATATAGAATCAGATATAACTCTTTATAGTAGTTATGATTTGATAAACTATAATATAAATTATAATTATAATGGTGGAACATTAGAAACAGGTAAAACTAATCCAAGTTCTTATACAATAGAAACTCCTGATTTTACAATTAATAATCCAAGTAAACCAGGTTATAGATTTATTGGATGGACAGAAAGAACTGGTGATACTCCATCTACAAATTATACTATTAGAACAGGAACAACTGGAGATAAAACTTTAACAGCAAATTATAGTATCATAGAATATGATATAACATATGATTTAGATGGTGGAAATTTAGAAGAAGGTAAAACTAATAAAAATAAATATACAATAGAAACAGAGACATTTACATTAAATAACCCAAGCAAAGAAGGATATACTTTTGAAGGATGGACAGGAACAGATTTAAATACAGCAACTAAAACAGTAATTATTCCTCAAGGAAGTATGGGAGATAGACATTATACAGCAACATATAAACCAATTGAGTATACAATCACTTATGAAGGACTTACTAATGCTGAAAAAACAGCATTAAGTAATCCAGTAAAGTATACAATAGAAACAGACACTATTACATTAAATAATCCTACAAATAGAGTTGATAATGATGGTGATGTTTCAGAAATATTTGTTGGATGGACAGGTTCAGGTGTTAATGATCCATCAATGAGTATATCAATTCCAAAGGGATCAACTGGTAATAAAACATATACAGCTCATTGGATAGATGCTGACCCAGATATATATCCAATTACATATGAATTAAATGGTGGTACTTTAGGAAAAGATGGCGAGGGTCATGATATTACTAATCCATCAAGTTATACAAAACATACTAATGATTTTACTTTAAATAATCCTAAGAAAAAAGGCTATGATTTCACAGGATGGAGTGGAACTGATTTAGTTGGAAATAATAATACAACAGTTACAATTGTTAAAGGTAGTAGAGGACCAAGAGCTTATACAGCATACTATACACCAAAGATTTATAATATTGTTTATAATTTAGATGGTGGAAGCTTAGCTGCAGGAGCTACAAACCCAGATACATATACAATAGAAACTCCAGATATAACATTAAATGATCCTTCAAAACTAGGATATACATTTATTGGTTGGGAAGGAACTGATGTTGATACTCCAACAACTCCAGTTAAAATATTACAAGGAAGCACAGGAGATAGAGAGTATACAGCTAAATATACTAAGGATAAATATAATATTACATATGATTTAGATGGTGGAGCCTTAGAAGAGGGTAAAACTAATCCAATTGAATATTATGTTGATACAGAAGATTTCACATTAAATAATCCAAGTAAAACAGGATATAGATTTATAGGTTGGACTTATAGAGAAGTTACAACTCCAGAAGAAACAGTAACAGTTGTTAAAGGAAGCACAGGAGATATTCATTTTGTAGCTCATTATGAATTAATAGAATATAATATAACTTATAATTTAGATGGTGGAAATCTTGCAGAAGGAGTAACTAATCCTGATAAATATACTATAGAAACAGAAACATTTACTCTTAATAATCCAACAAAAGAAGGAGCTAAGTTCACTGGATGGACTGGTACAGAATTATCTGGAAAGAGTACAGAAGTTACTGTTGCACAAGGAAGCACAGGAGATAGAGAATATACAGCAACTTGGGGACCTAATGTTTATTTAGTTAAATTTATAAATAATGGTAATTTATATAGAACAGCTTCAGTTAATTATATGGATACAGTAGAAAGACCTACTGATCCAACAAAAGATAATTATAGTGAATTTAAGTATTGGAGTACTGAAAACAAATCATTTAATGAAAATCCAGTAGAATTTGATTTTAGTACACAAATAACTCAAGATTATACTTTATATGCTATATATCAAGAAGTAGATCCTCCAGTAATTACACATACACCAACATATTGGACTAATCAAAATGTTACAGTAACAATTACTTCAGATCATGATGATTATACATATATGAAAAAGTTAGATGATGGATCATATGCTTCTTATTCAGGACCATTTGAAGTAGAACAAAATGGAACTGTATATGCATATTCAGTAAAAGGATCTAAACAATCTATAGAAGTTACACATGATATTACAAATATAGATAAGATTAAACCAAGAATTAATAACTTAAGTGCCAGTGGAGTTAATATGACAGCATTTACTATTAACGTAGCTGCTTCAGATGATGAATCTGGTATTAGAAGTATTACTTTATATAAAGATGATGTACTAGTAGGAACATATCTTTATGATGATGAAGATACTGGTGAAAAGATAAAATCAGTATCGTTATCTAATCTAGAAGAAAATACAACATATCATATTAAAGCAATCGCTACAGATAAAGCTGGAAACGAAAGTGATGCTTTTGAAAAGGATATTAAAACTGAACAATTAATAGTTGCGAGAATTATTGGTGAAAATAATGAATTATGGGAAGAAGAAAGATATATTAATTTTCCTTCATTAAAAGAAGCAATTGAATATCCAGATTGTGTATCTAGTCAATGTACTATTCAAATGGTACAAGGTACTAATGAATCAAATATTGTTCTTGATGGACAAGATATAACACTAGATTTAAATGGTAAAATTATATTTGGTGTTAATGAAAATTATACAATTCAAAATAGTGGTAAATTTACTATTATAGATAATAATGAAGATGAAGAAGGTATCTTATATAATCAAAATGGAACAGCTTTAGTAAATGTTGGAGAAAACAGTGTATTTACTTTAGGTGTTAATGATGAAGAATTAAATGTATCTATTACTAAACCAAAAATTGTTGGTAAAGTATATGGTGTTAATAAAGTTGAAGGTAAATTTAATTTCTATGATGGTTATATTGAAGGAACTAATGCTATTGTTGGTAGTGTAGATGATACTCCATATTTACATAATGCAAGAGTTTCATCAATAGCTCAAAGTGATGCAACTATTAAGCAAAAAGCTATTCTATCTAAGGTAGCAGATGCAGAAGCAAGAATAGGATCTGTATATTATACAAAATTAGCAGATGCTATTGATAAATCAAATATAGGTACAATAGAAACAACAATTGAAGAAAAAACAATGCAAGATAGTATTATTACTTATGGCGATTATGGATTTACATCAAGAGATGGTGCCCTAGTTCCAGAAGATGATAATCATATTGTTGAATCAAAATCAATAATTCCAATTGATTTAACTGATGCAACAGAAGATCAAGTATTAATGCTTAAAATGGGAGTATATAAAGATCATTTGAATGTTGATAGTAATGGAAATTTTGGAAAAATATATATAACTGATGAACTTGGTACTTCAAGCGATGTTAATTTGAATTTATATTCTGTTAGATGTTATGCAGATGGTGAATGTGCAAAAGGAGATTATTCTTCTTATTCTAGTTTTGATGATAAGCAATCTATAAGTTTATCAAAAGGTAAGAAATACTATTTATATTTAGAAGGTGATGTTAAGTTAGAAGAAATTAACATCGGTACTACTTCTATGAAAAGTATTACAAATGCTCCAGATTATTCATTTACAAATGATGGATTATTATATGGATTTGATTATGATGAAACAACAAAAACATTAAGATCAAATAACAATTATAAAGATAGAACAACAGCTTATTCATATATAGAAGTTGATTTAACAAATGAAACTGAAGAATATGAATTAGCTACAAATATTACATTTGATGCAGCATATAGTAGAAATAATGATTATGGATTTATAGTTATAAGAGAAGATTCTCCAAAATATGATCCTAAACATTATAATTTATATCAATCTGATTCATTTGCATATTTAAATAGTTATTATTCATATAGAGATAATAATAGATCATATACAGGTAGCAGAGATTATAAATATACATTTGCTCCTGGAAAGAAATATTATGTAGAATTCTATTATTATAAAGCTGACTATAGTTCTTCTTCAGGTTATCCAAAAACTAAAGCTGATTATGATGCGATAGGATCTAAAGACGAATTTGTAATTAATAGATTTGATGTTTATAAGAAACCAAAAATAGAAAAGGAATATACAACTGATGATTTAGTTACAACAACTGATTATGGATTTAGAATTGGATCCAATACTACAAACTGTTATGTATCATCAGCAGCAAATACAACAGCGCATTCTTATTTAAAAATCGATAGTTCAGATGTTGCTAGAAGATTAGGTCTTCAATTTTACCATAGTAGTAATAGTGATTTCTATATGGCAGTAACAGAATCAACTGATATTCCTACAAAAGATGATGCATTCTATGTAGGTGGTTCTAGATATATTAATAGTACTGGTGGATATCATGAAGATACATATAATGTAAATTTAGAAACAGGAAAAGATTTATATTTACATTTTGTATATAATAGAGATTCTAATAACAACTGTCCTACTATTTCTTCTGTTAAACTTTTTGAAGGATGGGGTTCTACAAATGAAGATATAAAAACATATGGTGAAGCTGGATTTAATAATACTTCTAATTCAAGCTATCCATATAAATATAATGATGATATAGTGGCTGGAGATGCAGTAGATTCTTATGTCAAAGTTGATTTAAGAGATGCAACAGAAGATCAAGTCGTATATATGACATATTATAACTATACAACTTCAGTAGGTAGTTATGTTTATGTTACTGATACTCCAAAAGATTTAACTTACAACTACGTTAAATCTCATAAAGAAGAAACAGTATTCTTCTTAGAAAATGGTCAATCTTATTATTATACTGGAAATAGAAATTATAAATCTACAAGCAGTTATTTCTTAGCGCATCCAATATTACTTCCAAAAGGAAGAGTATATTATATCCATTTAGGTGGATTATATGAATCATCTTCTGGTTCATATTCTGGAACAGGAGTATATATAAACTCTGTAACTACTCAACCTTTAAGAGATTTAAAAATTCATATAGGTAATACGGTAAAAGTATTACATGGTAATAAAGCTAATAGTAGTGCTATTAGTGATCCAAATATAGTATTTGATGAAACAACTGATAATAATATTAGATATATCGGTAGTGATGCTAAAAACTATATTTCATTTAATAATGAAAAATGGAGAATTATAGGTCTATTTGATACTGAAGATGAAAATGGAAATAAAGATTTAAGAATTAAGATAGTAAGAGATGATCCAATCGATTCATCTGGAATCTATGATTCATCTCCAAGTTCTAATAACAATAATGGTTATGGTATAAATGAATGGTCACAAGCTGCTATAATGAAATTATTAAATCCAGGTTATGATGATGAATCTGTAGGCGGATCCCTATATTATAATAGTGGTTCAGGAATGTGTTATAGAGGTTCTTATTTAGATAAAACATCATGTAGCTTTAGTTCTAATGGTTTGAAAGATGAATCAAAAGAATTTATAGATGAAGTTAAATGGAATACTGGTGCAGTAACAACAACAGAATTTACTGCTAAAGAATTATATGAAGCTGAAAGAGGAACTGATACAGGTAAAACTGGTGTTTCTAAACAAAATTACTATGTAATGGATGATGTTGAAAGAACTACTTCATGGGTTGGAAAAGTTGGATTAATATATCCTAGTGATTTTGTATACTCAGTAGATGGTGCTAATTGGTCAGATGACGAAGGAAGTTATTCATATACTAGAGATGAATGTATTGATGGATTTGTTGGAGGATGTTATTCAAATGCCTCGTGGATGTGGGCAAATGCTAATGATAATCCAATAAGAACAATAACTCCATCATCAAAACCAGATTCATCTCAAACTATGTTTGCTGCTCCAGGAAAACCTAGCGCTGTCCCTGCTTACTATACATATAATATAAATCCAGTCGTATACTTAAGTAATAAAGCAATTATTTCTGGAGGAAATGGAACTAGTACTAATCCATATACAATTGAGTTAGGTGAATCAAAAAATACTGACAATGATTATGGTTTAGTTGAAAAGAATCAAGGTTATGCACAATTTGTTCAAGATAATACAGATGATCATAATTATAGATTTATAGGAGCTGATCCTAACAACTATGTTACATTTAATAATGAAACATGGAGAATAATTGGTATATTTAAGACAGAAGATAAAAATGGTGTAGAATCATATAGAATTAAAATAATGAAAAAAGATTATATTGGTGCTTATTCATATGATGCAGGAATACCAACAACTAATGCAGGAAATGGTATAAATGAATGGTCACAAGCAGATTTAATGAAATTATTAAATCCAGGTTATACAAATAATATAGATTCATTATTTAAGGACATTGAAATTCAAGGTGATGGATATACATCTTATCAATATGCATATGAAAAAGATGATTTAGTAAATAATAGTTTATATTGGAATAAAACAAGTGGATTATGTTATTCTACTTATGGAAATAAATATAAAGAGTGTGATTACTCTGAAACTGGTCTATCTAATGATGCTAAACAATATGTTGATACAGTTAAATGGAATTTAGGAGCTATACCTTATAATTATTCTAGTTTAACACCTCATCAAATATATGAATATGAAAGAGGCGATAAAACTGGTAAGGATGAATTCCCTACTAGTACTTTCCCAGCTGATACTGTTGAAAGACAACATTATTGGTATGGTAAAGTAGCAATTCCATATGCAAGTGACTTTATTATGGCATCAGGTTCTGGTGGAGGAAAAACAAGAAAATCATGTATGACAACTTCTTCATATGGTAATTGTTCATATAATAATAACTGGATGAAATCAAATGTTTATTCTGTAACATTATCACCTTTATATGGTTCTTCAGGTAATTCTTCTTCATATGGTTATATGAATTCATATTTATCTGTTGTATTATCAGCAGGTAATGTTGCAAATAGTACATCTTCAATAAGGCCAACATTATATTTGAGTCCAAAAACAATTATTTCTGGCGGTACAGGAACTAGTGATGATCCATATACAATAGAATTAGGAGAAGAAAAAAATACAATTCCATATTATGGATTAGTAGAAATAACTCCTGAGCCAGGCGCTCAACCTGTTCCAGAAGATTATCAAGATATTGAAACTGATGATTACAATAAAATTAAGGGTGCAACATTATATGGATTTGCATATGATGAAGATACAAATACGTATATTCCAGAAAATGCATCAATAAAGAATTCTATTGCAAGTTCTACAATTGAAATAGATTTAACAAATGAGACTGCATCTAAACGTTTAGATATAGCTCATAACTATACACATAATTATTTCACTTTCCTTGTTATAACAGAAACACCTGATCCAGTTTATTATCATCCAGATATGCCAACAGGAGATGGAAATGATTATATGAATAAGAATTTAACTGCTTATAATCAAACTATTTATTTAGATCCAGGTAAGAAATACTATATACATTTAGGATATATGAATTGGGATTATTATTACATTGATAGTTGTAATTCTCAATATGGTGCTTGGACTACTCAATTAACATTTGACTCTGGTGATTTCTCAAATAATAATATTATAAAGACATATACCTATGAGAGAAATGATGATGTTGATACAGTTCAAATATTAAAGAATATATCTCTTGATTACAATCTAGAGATAGAAAAGAATAGAAGTGTAGTGTTAGACTTAAATGGTTATACATTAAACTCTGTTACTAATGGACCTATGGTTAGAAACTATGGTGAATTAGAAATTATTGATTCTAAATTAGAATCTGACCCAGCATCTGGTGGTAAAATGATCAATAATAATGGATCTATAGTAGTAAATAATAAAGATGCAAACTTAATATTAACATCAGGTAATATTGAATCTACTAATAATGGTGTTGATAACATGGGTAACTTAACAATGAAGGAAAACTTCACAATAAGTAATTCAAATATAGGTATTAATAACCAAGATGGTGTTATTGATGATATTGCTGGTAAAATTACTGCTACTAATATAGGTATTGATAATGAAAAAGTAAATATGTTTAATGGTGATGATTCAGGTGCTATCAAGAGCATGAGTGGACCATTAGAAATTAATTCATCAACGGGTACTGGTATTAAAAATACTGATAAAGTAAGTAATGCAACAATAAGTGCAAATACTGGTATAGATTCACAAGATCAAGATTTAAGTATTAATAATACATTAATAAAAGATTGCCGTACATATGGTATTAATGCTAAATATTTAACTTCTGCAAGTGATGTTACAATAACTTGTACAAATGCAGGTACAGGTATATATGCTGGAATAGATGATGATTCAGAAATTGAAAGCGTAACATCTACAGCAGGCACTGCATTAGATTTAAAAAGTGGAAATCTTGTTTATGATGATAATTCAGAATTGATGTTAAATGGTAGTATAAGTAATGCTGGAGATATGGTTATTAATCTTCTTGAAAGAGAAGTTACAGATACTATATCAAACTATGGTGAAGGTACTATGGTTATTAAATCACTAGCAGATACTGATACAAATAATAATATTAATAATAGTGGAAACGGAACTTTAACAATGAATGAAAAACCATTAACTGTTTATAACATAACAGCGAGTGGTGATCACGAAGATATTAAAAAGGTTACAACTAATGAAATGACAGTTAGAGGAAAAGATGCAAATTTTGAAGATGGTAGTATTTTAAATAAATTAATAGTAGGACATGATACTGCACAATCAGCAAGTTCTAATCATTTATTAAATATAAAAGATTCAACAGTTGGAACTAGTTCTACTACAGATAGTTATATAACTACATATAACACTGGAACAATTAATTCAGATAATTCAACATTCTATGGAACAATTAGTAATTTAAGATATGGTACATTAAATCTAAGTAATAATAGTGAAATTAATAATTTACGTTCAGCAGGATTATACAGTTATTCATACTCATCTAGATATTCTTATTATTATGGTCAAACTGAAGTAAATGTAGATGATTCAAAGATTAATGGAAGTGTAGTTATCGGAACACAATATCCAAATCAATGTTCGGGATCAACATGTAGTTATAGTGCTGCATATGATAATTTCAATATATCTAATAATTCTGAAGTATTAGGCAATATACAAAATTATAAAACAGGATATACTATTATTAATGATTCTAAAACATCAACTATTCAAAATGATGGACATCTAACTTTAGGAACTAAAGGAGATGAAATGAATAGAGATTCTGTATATACAGAAAAAATAACAAATAATAATATAGTTGATAATTATGCATCTCCAACAGCTGAAGTTAAATTTGAAACAGTATTTAATTTCTATGATGGAACTATTAATTCAACTGATAATTATCCAGTTTACTCACCTTTAGGAGAAATTAATGAAATTGAAACAAATTATTATCTAGATCAAGAAAATGATGGAACAAAGAATGTAATGTTCTTAAATGCTAATCCAGAAGTATGTAAGATTGGTGATACTAAATATCCATCAATAGGAAAAGCTATAGAAGCTGCTGAAGAAAATCCTGATACTCCAGTAACAATAGAAATTATTAGAAATCATCCATCTCGAGAAAATATTATAAATAATAAAAATATTTTAATTGATTTTAAAGGATTTACAGTAAATGAATATGAAAATAATTATATAGTTAATAATGGAAATATGACATTAAAGGCTGTATTAAATGAAGGCTATGTAATCCATGGTGGTGCTACATCAGCTGATAAGATTCCAGCATCTACTCAAATGGGTGACATGCAAATAAATAACTATGGTGATATGGTTATTGATGATTTAACTACTGAAGGTATAGGATATTCTTCAAATGGAACATTTAGAATGAAAAATGGTGGAACTCATGAAGTCGCAGCTTATACAATAAGAAGTTCAACTGTTATCGAAGACGGTGCAATGGACCTATTAATGAATGAAGGAGATTGTTTAGTTGAAGATATTAGAGTTTCTATGATTCATAATTCAGGTAATATTATAGTTGAAAGAAATTCGGCTGATTCAGATCAATTAAGAACAGAATTTACTAACTTTAACAAGAGAGCAAATAATGGTGATCCGGAAAAGAATGTATGGATTAAGAGAGGTAGTTATAAATTTATTAAACAACAAGCTGCCCAAGGAGTATCATCTCCATATAATCAAACTATTAAAGTTGGTATACCAGTTGATAGTGAAGAACAATCTGAGTTAGTTACTGTTAAAGATTATATTAATCTTGAATATGGTTCATTAATTTTAAATAATGCTAAAGTAAATAATGAAACACGAAATACATATTCAGTAAGATCTAATTCATCAACAATTAATGATTCTACTGTTGTAAATAGAAATTCTTCATCAAGCAATGCTACTTATTTTGCAGTATATGGTAACTCAACAATAACTAATTCAACTATTACATGTTCAGCACTTTATACTAATTATCCATGTATAGCGGTATATTCATCAACAACAATAACTAATTCTGAAATAAACGGAACTACTGGTGTTAGTGGATCTGTAGTAATGAATTCAGGAACTATAACAGGTAAATTATATGGTATTAAATCAGGGTGTGCTGATGTAACAATTATTGATGGTACAGTAAAAGCTGAAAGTAATAATGCAATTGATACTTATCAAAGCTCAGATTCATATGGTTATTGTATAAATTCAATTAATATAGGTACAAATAGTGATAAGACTGTTCTAGGAAATCCTTCAATAATAGCAACTAATGGTTATGGTGTTTATGCTTCGGATACAGTTACTGTAACATTTGCAAATGGTACTATTAATGCTAAAACATATGGTATATATGCTTGGTCATTATCTACATATAGAAGTGGCAGAAACTTTTATAAACCTGCCAAAGTATATATTGGTACAGTATTAGTTGATGGTGAAGAAACTCCAAATCCAACTATAACTGCAACAAATTATGGGGCATATTTATTTGGTGTTGTTGACGGTACTAATAAGAGTAAATTTGTTATGGCTAGAGGATCTGTTTCTGCATATTATCCTATATATGTAAATGCTGGTGCAAATACAACTAATGTAGTAATAGGTGATACAAATGATTCAGATGTGTCAAAAACTAACCCACATATAGTAGCTACTAGTTCATATCCAGCAATAACACAAAGTACTAATTCATTCTATATATATGATGGATTAATTGAAGCAGCAAGAAATAAATCTTATTCAGGAAATATTACTGGTGTTGAACCAGGATATACATTAATTACTGAAGCTAGTGGAAGTAATAGAGAAAAAACTTATCTAGATGCTCCAAAAATAGCTAAAGTTAATAATGTTGAATATGATTCAATTAATGAAGCAGTAGAGGCTGCTAATAATGGAGATACTATTGAAATCTTAACTGCATTTACATTTGTTGAATCAATACCAACGGTAGAAATACCTGCAGGAAAAGAAGTTACAATAGACTTCAAGAATTTTGAAATAAATAATAAGTCTACAAAGACATTTATTGATAACTCAGGAAATTTATCTATAATTAATATTAAGAATACAGGATCTGATGCTCCAATAATAAATAATGGAACAATGGATATTACCGGAGCTTCAATAGTAAGTAGTATAACTAATAATAGTGATTTAATTATTAATTCAGGAACATATGGTTCTGTAACTAATAATAGTCAATTAAATGTTAATGCAGGAACTATAACTAATTTAATAAATAATGTTGGTATAACTGAATTAGACGGAGGAACAATTACAAAGCTTACTCAAAAAGCTGGAACTGTTACTTCAAAAGCTAATATCACTACATTAGATTTAGTAAATGGTACTGTAACACTTGAAGATGGTGCTATTACTAATACTACTGTTAAAAATGGTATATTAAATATAGGTATTAAAGATGGAGTAGTTTCAGAAACAGCTCCAAGCTTATCAAAAGGAATAACATTCCCAACAGAAAATGGTGTAGTTAATTTCTATGATGGTGTTATAGGAAATGGTCAAACTGCATCAGATAGTTATTATATTTCATCAGAAGTAAATAGAGATTTCTTCAATGATGTAGAAACTGGTTATAATGTAGTTGAAAATACTGGATCTAAAGGATTAGTATTAAAACAATCTAATATAATTAAAAACTTAGATACTGAAGCAGAATATACATCTATACAAGATGCAATAGATGCTGCAAGTAATGGTGATACATTACAATTAATGAAGACATATGCAAGAACATCTTCTGAAACAACATATACTATTCCAGCTGGAAAGAATATTAAGTTCGACTTTAATGGAAAGAGTATATATACAACATCAACATTATTTGAAAATAATGGATCACTAGAAATAAAAACAAGTGAAGCTAGTTTAACTAATAAGTATTATTTAGGAATAGTTAATAATGGAACATTAACAACTAGCGGAACATTAGGATTATTCAATTTAGTTGAATTAACAAATAATGGAAATGCAACTATAGAAACAGTTAATATGAATACATTTAATTATACTAATAATGTAGGAGCTACATTAACATTAAACTCTGTACTTTATAGAAATTCTACTGAAGTAAATAATGGTACTGAAACAATTACTGATTCAACATTATATACAACAGATATGACAAATTCAGGAACATTAACATATAATACTGTTAGAATTAATACTGCTAATTCAGATATAAAGAATTCAGGAACAATGGATTGTAATAATATAACATTCTATCTTCGTGATTTTGTAAATGAATCAACAGGTGTTATTAACTTAAATTCAGGATTAGTAGAAAATACAACAACTAGTACAAGATATATTACAAATAGAGGTATTCTAAATTCTGATAAAACAAATATTAAAAATATAACTGTTAAAGATTATGGAACATTTAACTTAAAAGGAATGCCTGATAACTTAACTCAAATTGTTGTTCCAGTACAAGTTTATACTGGTGGAGCATATTATCAAACTGGTGGAGTTAATGATTCTACAATCTATGGATTCGCATCAGATAGTGTTATCAGCATAAAAGATTCAACAGTAAATACAGTTGATATAAGAGAAGGTGCTGATGTAACTGTAGATAATTCTAAAGTAACATATGAAATTACTACAAATAATGGAAGTGATAACTCTATAGTTGATATTAAGAATAATTCAGAAGTTCAAAGAGTTAGAGGAAACTCTGCTCCAACTACAAACTTTGTTGTAAATGTTGAAGATTCTATTTTAGGAACATTTGATTTTACTGCATTTGCAAATAAATATAATTCAGATGCAACTATAAACTTAAAGAATTCAACATTACGTAGTACATCTAATGGATATTATTCTGAAGGTACTTCTCAATCAAATATGAGATATTACTTTAGAGCAAAACTTGATATTAATGCAGAAGATTCTGATATCACAGGATTACTATATGTAGATAATATCACTATGGATGGTGGAAGTGTTAGAGGCATAAAGGATAGCCATAGTCTACCAACCCCAACATACACAGAACAATTAACAAAGACTTGTAAATTAACTGATATTACAGTTACAAATAACGTAATATGTAGTGATAGTATAGAATCAACTTCTACAACAGTAGGTGGAAATATTAAGACTAATATTTTAACTCTTGATAGAAGTGATATTACTGGAACTGTTACTGCTCATCAAGCAGAATTTACAGATTCTAATATAACAGACAACGTTTATATAACAGGCAGTAATTATTCTGAAGGAAGTCTTGTTATGAATTCAGGTTCAGTATCTAATGGAATTGATGCTCCAAATGCATCAGTAACAGTTAAGAGTGGTACTGTTACTAAATCAGGAGATAATTCAGTAGCTATTAATGCTAAGACAGTAATAATAGGTGATAACGATGAAAATGTAAGTACAACAGATCCTGTTATTACAGCAGATAGTTCTTCTATAAATGCAACAGACTTATACTTCTATGATGGTATATTAACTGGTGGAACAGTTGCTTATGATGTTAATCATGCTTATTATCCAGCAAGTTATAAAACAAATATCATAACAGTAGGTGGAAGATCAGTAGCAACATTAGTACCACTTGGTGAAGATGAAACAGTTGCTGATATCGATGGTAATAAGTTCTATGCAGACTTGTTAGCGGCAATAAATGACTGTCCAGATGGAGGAACAATTAAACTTCATAGAGATATTGAATTAGATGAAGATATCGCATGGTCAGATAAATCTATAATAATTGATTTAAATAATCATGAAATATTAAATATAGAACATTTATTAGGTTCTTATACAACAATAGATTCTACTGATCCAGGTACTGGAGGAGCTATTTATAGATTCTTAGCGAACATAACAGGAACTGAAATCAATCCAAAAAATATTATAGTTTATCAAATGCAAGATGGTAATCCATTAGAAGCAGATGAAACTTATAAATTATACAAATTAATAGATAGCCAATATAAATTAGTAAAAGTAAATGAAGAAAATATCGGAAATTATACAGTAGGTAATAATGAAGAAATTATTAGAACTGTAAATGGAAGAGTTTACTTAAATGGAATTGGTGAAGGAACTTATAAATTAGTATCTAATAATGATAGAGAAATAAGCTTTGTTATTAGTGATAATAGTATTAGTTCTAACATTAAAGAAAATCCAAATTATACTTCAGGTACATTTATTGTATCCGCAGTAGCGACACTAATTTTAACACTTCAAACAGGTGTAATAAGATATCCTTATATAACAGTAATAATAATCTTATTATTCTTAGTAGGAGTAAGCTATATATTAAAGAAAGAAAAAAAACAGTTAGAATAATCTAACTGTTTTTTAGTGGAATTCTCCCTCTTAATAGTCAATATAACTATTGAGGGGGAATTTTTATGAAGAGAATTATATTATTTTTAATCTTTATTATAGTATTTATATTTAGTTTTATATTTGTAGATAGGATGGATGTTAAAAGTGAAA
>CACZXL010000003.1:71848-119454 GCA_902785135.1 uncultured Erysipelotrichaceae bacterium | reverse complement strand
CATTCCTTTCTTTTTATCACATAAAACTACAACAGTATCTCCAGGTTTAATATCAAACATATCTCTTGCTTCTTTAGGAATTACTATTTGTCCTTTTTCCCCTACTTTAGCAATACCTACGAATTTATTTTTCATAATCTGCCTCCTTCAAGTATAACTAGTTATACTTTTCATACTTTATTATATACCTTTTTTATGCAAAAGTAAAGCAATATAATATTACAAAAAAAAGATGAGATTTTTTCTCATCTTAATGTACGGGAATATCTTAATCTTCCGATTAGTTATCTTGAAACTATTTCATATGCTAAATCAGAAATCCAATGTGGAATAATTGATCCATATATTGAATTTGTTTTCATATAAATAAAATTCATTATCAAATGAAATATAAATAAATTTATAAGCCATCCAATATCAAAATCAGTTAATGACATATTAGCTGCTATCATTCTATATGGAAAATGCATAACAACAAATAATATTCCAGTAACAATTATTACAATATATTTATTCTTAATTAAACCATTTAATCTTGTACCTATATAACCTCTAAATACTAATTCTTCACATACAGATACTAATAAAAAATATATCATCAAAAATAATATACTTGTAATTGATATTAATTTTTCTCCATTAATTAAATGATCTAAACAATTACAATAAAAATAAAATAAAGATAATATGCCACCAAGAATAATGCTTAATTTCCATCTACCTTTTAAACCAATAGTTTCTAATCGCTGTTTTCTTAATTTAACAAATAAAATAGTAACGATTATTAATAATAAATTAAATAAACATCCAATTATTTTAATATTATCTTTTATAAAACTATTATTCTTATATAAGATTCCTACTGAAGCATACATTATTATAACAATTACAAATAATAATACAGCAAGCATTCCATCTTTTTTATCATACTTTTTTAAATTATCATTATATTCTCGATTTGCACATAATGCTTTTATCATAATATCAACCTCTATATAAAATTATAACACAAAAAAAGGAACTTTCGTTCCTAATATCTTAATAGTCCGAACAACTATCTATTATAAATGTTTGAATTATAATCTTTTTTTATTCTTTGCTTCCAAATATTGTTCCAACAATACCACATAGAATTCCACCAATTGGAAAAACAATCCAACTAATATTCCACATGTTTGTTATGAAACTCCATATTAAGAAAATAATAGTTGCGACAAGCATTATAGTTCCACATATCTTTCCAATTAATTGTTGATTCTTTTTAGCTTCTTTGGTTTGACCTAGATTATATTTCTCAATATCAACTTTTTCTTCATTTTGACCAGCATATATTAAAAATGGAATAGCTATTGTTATGCATCCTAATAAACAAGCAACTGATAATTGTGTTCTTTCTCCAAAAATATTAAGAGCCATTGTTAAAAACATTATTATTGTACCTACTAATATAATAAAAATTCCAATAGCTTTAATAATTGTTGTTTTTCTTTTTATATTTTCTAATTCTTTATCAGTATACATATTTGTAATTTTAATATTATTTTTTTTAAAGTTTTCCGCTTCATTTCCTGTGATTATAAATGTTGGTACTGCGACTGCTACAGCAATTAAAACAGATATTATACCAAACATTGAATATCTTTCTTCTAATTCACCAGCTGGAGCTAAACCCATTAAAATCATCATTATAGTTACACCTAACAAAATAATAGCTACACCTAACATAGAACCATATATTTGTTTATTCATTATTCTTTCATATTCTTCTTTTTCAGATTTAACATCTAATGATATTTTACCTTTAACTAATTCATCCATACTACATTTAAATACTTCACAAATAGCTATTATTTTTTCAGTTTCAGGAAATCCAGTACCACTTTCCCATTTACTAACTGCTTGTCTTGAAACTTGTAATTTATCTGCAAGATCTTCTTGCGATAAATTATCTCTTTTTCTTAATATTTGAAGATTCTCTCCAAAAAACATATTATACACCTCCCAATGTATAACTCTATTATGTGGTAGCACTCAAAGTTTTTCTACCAACTACAATTTGCAACTGTAATTTTCTTCGCAACTTTAAGTTTCCTTATTAGCAAATCACTATTAATATATCTATATTATATCACAAATAAAAGGAACTTTCGTTCCTAATATCTTAATCTTCTGATCATTCTAATTATAAAATTTTAAGATCTTCCTTTTCATATTTATTGGAGCCTTTTAAACTCTTTTTATATTTCCAACATTTAATAGCATCATCTAATGTTTTATCTTTATTATCATTAAAAAAATCTCTTATATAGGTATTGTATTCAAATTGTTTATCAATAGTAGTTTTATTATTTTTCTTATCTTCTAATATTTTATAGTATGCTTCTATTGAATCTTTATAAGTTTTTCCTGCATTATTTTTTAACCACTTTTGAAATAAAACATTAAACGAAAAACTTTTACCTATCTCTTTTTTATAAAATGCTCTATGCTTTTCAGAACATACAAAATTATCTTCTATAATGCTTTCAAGAGTGATTTCATCTATTATTTTTGTTCTTCTAGAATTATATACCTTAAAAATTCTTTCTCCTGTATCAAGAAACTTTGATATTCTATCAGTTAGTTCAATTTTACCACCCGTAGTTTGCAAATTATTTTTTCTACAAAAATCAATAAGTTCTTCTTTTAAATAATAATACTCTCTAAATGTTTTACTATCTAATTGATTATTTAATTCTGGTCTATCCATAATATCAACCTCTATATAAAATTATATCATACAAAAACGGATTTTTATCCGTCTTATACTTATCGCAATCTCAAAATATTCCAAACTATTAATCTGTTGATGATGCAAGTATTATTATATATCTATCTAACATTTTATCGTAGATAGATATTGCTGCTGCACCCCACCATTCTAGTCCATCTTCAAAATAATTTGACCAATCAACATTCCAATCATATATTTCTAAATATTCTTTTCCTTTTGGAAATAATATATTATTTATTTCTATAAAATCATCTATTTTATAATTTGTAGTATGAGGTGGATCTAAAAATAAATACCAATATGGTCTTTTGTGCCCATCACCTATATTACATCTTTCTTTTTCATAATCTTTTGGTAACTCAAAAAAATCTTTTGAACTAATTTCATTATATTTCATCTTATCTTTGTCTATCGTTATATAATCATCTTTTTCTGTTATTTTATTCATCGCATATAATAGAACATCTTTATGACCTAAATCACTTTCTATTATGAAATAATCTAATACACATCTATCATATTTTTTATATTCTATATAAAATGGATCATCAGTTAATTCTTTAAACATACTATCACAACCTTATATTAATATTATATCATAGTTTTTTAAAATTCAGTTAGCTCACAATATTACTAAAAAAAGATGAGATTATTTCTCATCTTAATGTACGGGAATATCTTAATCTTACGATTAGTTTATTTTTCTATTTTTTTAAATTTTTACAAGTATCTAAAACAATACTTCTTAATAATTCTTGATTATCTACATCATCTACAAGATACATTGGTTTAGCACTTTCATAAGGAATAGATTCTTGCATATTATATTTTTTATTGCTATCGACTATTTTAACAAGTAATCTATCATCATAAATGCCACCAAATAATAATCCGTTATAATAAAGTAAATATTCTCCCATCATTGACTTACAAGTTATATTATCTAATAAACTTAATTGTTCTAAAATATAATCTCTATAATCTTTTGTAGTAGCCATTCTATCAACTCCTATAATTAATTATAACATAAAAGAACGAATTCTCATCCGTTCTATATATATTAATATTACGATTACTTTATTTAATTAATTTTTCAAATGCGTTTGCATTTAAAATTGTATTTGAAACAAATTTTCCTTTATAGAAATTAGCCCAATTATTAAACACACATGGTGCATTTTTAGCTTTTTCTAATGAATCCATTTTTATAAAGTTTAACTTAATTCCTTTATCTTTTGCATAATCAGATAATTCTTTTACTTCATATTCAACATATGGACATTCATTAGAATAGTAAATAGTGAAATCTTGACTATCTATTTCCATCTTTCTAGCACTATCACTAAATTTAGGTGTTTCTTTATCATCAAATTGTAATGCCATTAATTCATAATCATTAATTGTATCTACTACTTTAAATCCATAGTGTTCAAAGAATTTTTTATCTCCAATAAATGGTTTTTTCTTTTGTGATACCAATGTACAAACACCACTCATTTTTTTCTTTTTAGCATCTTCAATAGCATATTCTAATAATTCTTTACCAATACCTTTTCCTTTAAAACTACCAGCAACCCATAAACAGTAAATATGCATATAGTTTTTTCCGTTAATAGGAACCCAAGCTGTTTCTATTGGTTCATATTCAATAAAGATTTTACCTCTTGCATTTAATTTTCTAAATACATGACCATCCTTTAATTTACTTTTAATCCATTCTTTCTTTTTATCTACACCATCTTGATGTTTAGGATCTCCTATAGCACAACAAATATGTTCTTCATCAATATTCTTTTCATCTAAATTAATATACTCATTCATAGTTTACACCTCATATTCATTATATCACAAGAATATACTTTTTTCTTACTTTTAGTAATCACAATATTACTATTTTACGATTAAAAAAAGATGTCTTTTAAACATCTTTCTTTTCTAAAACCATAACTGTTTCAACGTGCCTAGTATGCGGTCAACGAACATATCGCAATATCTTAATATGACGATTATTATTTATTTTATAAATGCTTTCATTGGTCCTCTTTCGTTTTCATATTCATCTATGACATTATACCCATCTTTTATAATATTACGTATTGAATAAATATTATCTGAATGAGCTTTTGTAAACATATGAGTTTTTCCAATGCTTTTAACATAATTGTTTAAAACCTCTAGCATTGAAGTTTGTAATCCATTTCCAACATATTCTTTTCTAACCATTATAGGTCCAAGACTTCCAGTGATTGATTCATCATATTCTATATTGTGCTTTCTTAATGATTTATTAGATACTGGAATATAAAATACAGAACATACTGGTATATCTTTATCATAGTACATCCAAATTTTTCCACCAATACTAAGTATTTCTTTTATTTCTTCTAACGTAAAAGTACCTAGCCATTCAGGATTTTCCATATTATCTCTAACATAATCATATAACCATAAATATTCATCTAAATTTACATTATTACTTACTTCTTTTAAATCGCTTAATTTCACGGATATCACCTTCAATAATTATTATATCATATATTTTTAAATTTTAATTACATCGTAACATTACTATTTTATGTTCAAAAAAAGATGTCTTTTAAACATCTTTCTTTTCTAAAACCATAACTTTTTCAACGTGCCTAGTATGGAGATGACGAACATGTCATTCTCAACGTTTTGGAGATAAAGAACATATCATAACATCTTAATCTTCCGAGCAAATAGATATAGTTAATAATTAAAAATTTAAATTTGTTTTTTGTTATTATCTATATCAATATCATCATATATTCCTTCGTCTATAAACTTCTTCATTTTATCAACTTGCTTTCTTAGCATTTCTTTTAACTCTACACTTTCAATTACATTCTCGTATGAAAAATTACTATCTTCTACATAATCATAATAAAATTTAATATTACTATTATCTAATATTTTATTCCAATGCATAATTATTCTTAGTAAATGTAATTGCTGGGTAACTAATACGATATTTACAGGCTCAGTAATTTTCTTTAGGTTAAGCATATTCATAATATTAATGTTATTTTCTTCAGTTGTAGTAGATTTATTCTCAACCATAATCATAGATTTATCGATACCATTGTTTACTAAATAATTAAGCATATATTCACTTTCATTAAAATTACCATTAACCCCAATACCACCAGTTAAAACAATTTTACCAACTTTTTTATTTTTTATAATGACCAAAGCATGATTTAATCTTTCGTCCAGCATAGTTTTTATATGACAACCATAAATAATCAAATAATCAGCATAATCATATTGTTCTTTTTCAGTATTAAAGAATATTTTCTTAATTAAGTCATCATTTAATTCATTAGAATCAACAAAAGATACTTTCATATAATCACCTATAATCATTATACCACATATTTTTATTATTTAATTACATCGTAATATTACTATTTTACGATTAAAAAAGATGTTCTTTTAAACATCTTTCTTTTCTAAAATCATAACTGTTTCAACATGCCTTGTATGCGGTGAACGAACATATCAATTTATCTCCATTGTTACAGATATGTCTGTGGATCAAGAACATATCGCAATATCTTAATCTTCCGATTATTTTAACAAAGCATAATTTTTAAATATCACGATGCCGAAATAAAACCTAATAATCTATTTTTTTCTTCCGTATTAGTTAAAAAGTATATAGAATTGCTCTCTAATATATCTTTTATAAACTTTTTATCATTCTTTTCTAATAGTTTATCTACAACATATTTTTGATCTAATTGATTATTTAGTGTACTAAAATCATTACAATAATCTAAGAACCCCAATAACAACTCAATATCTCCTTTATCAATAAAATAATCTATTATTTTATTTCTGTTATAATCACAGTAAATAGAAACTAAACTTGTCAAAGTATATGAATTGTCATCATTAACTAATTTTAAAACCAAATCATCAAATTCATCATTAGATAATTTTGTAATTAGTGTATGAAAAGGTCCTTCATTACATTGTTTTATAATTTTTTCCTCTTTATCATTATAATTACTCATCTCTTAATCTCCTTTAACAAATCACATTCTTTTGTTTTATTATACCATACTTTTTTATAATTTAATTAATCGGAATACTACTATTTTACGATTAAAAAAGATGTTCTTTTAAACATCTTTCTTTTCTAATATCATGACCGTTTCCACATGATGCGTATTTGGGAACATATCAAATGCTTTTACTTCTAATATGTCATACATACTTCTTATTACATTATAATCTCTAGCTAGTGTAACTGGATTACAAGAAATATATACTATTGATTTAGGTTTAATTCTTAATAAAGATTTTAAAGTTTTTTTATCACTACCACTTCTTGGTGGATCAAGTACTAAAGTATCTATATTAAATTCTTTTAATTCATCTATTAAGTCTTCAACTTTACCTAGTTTAAATTCCACATTATCAATATCATTTAAATCTAGATTACTTTTAGCGTTCGCTACTGCAGATTTATTTGACTCTATTGCGATTACTCTTCTACTTTTTTCTGCTAAAGCCATTGCGATAGTTCCAGTTCCAGAATATAAATCAACAGTTATATTTTGATCATTAACTCTTTTTAAAGCATATTTATATAAATTAGATGCTGTTGCTGGATTAACTTGGAAGAATGATTTAGGAGATATATCAAATCCTAAATTATTAATCTTTTGATTTATACTATCTAAACCATATATAAGTTTATTCTTAACATAAATACTAGTTACATTTTTACATCTTTCAATAAACTTATCTTGCCATGTTGGATTAAGACTATCAAAATAGATCATAACTTCATCTCTAGCAGTTCTTATTATTACTTCATGTATTTTATGTGTCTTATAATGATTAATATATTCTCTTATAATCTTTATAGTTTCATTTATGTGTTCATCACATATCTTACATTCTTCTATATCAACAAGATCTTTACTTCTAGGTTTATAATATCCTATTTTATTACCTTCAACTCTTAATACTACTTTATTTCTATAATTTAAATTATTATAAGAACAGATTTCTTTTACTTTTACATCTATCTTACAAACCTTTTTAAATATATCTTCTATTTTTTTCTTTTTAAATTCTAATTGTAATTCATTACTCATGTGCATTATATCGCATCCACCACAAGTATTATAGTATGGACAAATAGGTTCTACTCTTTCTTTTGATGGGATAAGTACATTTATTAATTTACCTATTGCGTAATTCTTTTTAATATCCACTATTTTAACTTGTACTTCTTCATCTATTAATGCACCCTTAACAAAGATGACAAAATCATTATATAAACCGACTCCTTCACCTTCATTATTAAATCTTTCAATTTTAACAATTAACTCTTTTTCCAGTTCCATAAAAATCTCCTGGCATATATTATACTATATTTTTTATTTTTTTGCACAAACTATATTTAAGGAGCCTTTTATGAATATAGATAAACTTAAAAATAATAATCCTGATTTAAAAATTAGAGAGTTAGTTATTAATAATAAAACTATTAAAATAATATACTTTGAATCATTATGTACATCTTCTGATATTAATGATTTTATATTAAGACCAATTACTAATAATAAATTAGATAATATTAGATTAATTAAAGATAAATTACCTAGTTCTAATATAGTGGAACTAAAAGAAGAAAAAGAATTATTATTTTGTTTATATTCTGGTTTTACCATTATTAATATTGATAAAGATTATATTGCTTTTGAAACTAAGTATTCTCTTGATTCAGGGATTAATGAAGCCTCTAATGAAAAAGTTATAAAAGGACCTAAAGATGCATTTACTGAAAATTATCAAAATAATCTAGGATTAATTAGAAAAAGAATTAGAACAGATAAATTAATTATAAAAGAATATATAATTGGTTCTGAGAGTAAGACTAAAGTATCTTTTATTTATTTAGAAGATAAATGTAATAAAGATTTTATTAATGAAATAGATAATAAATTAAAGAATATGGATATAGAATATGTCTTAAATAGTAATTATATAGTAGATCATTTAGAAGATAATAAATCTTTATTTCCTACTAATATAATGACAGAAAGACCAGATTTAGTAACATTTTGTTTACTTGAAGGAAGATGCTCTATTGTTGTTGAAAATAGTCCTCAAGCAGTTATTATACCTGCATTCTTTTCTGATTATATGAAAACAGTTGATGATTATTATCAGAATAATATAAATGTTATATTAACTAGAATAATTAGATTTATATCTTTTATTATTGCGATTATTATTCCGGGTTTATATATAGCGTTAACTACTTTTAATCAAGAAACACTACCTACTTCAGTTCTTATTAATTTTAGTATGCAACGAGAAGGAGTTCCTTTCCCCTCTTTTATAGAAGCATTACTTCTTTGGCTTAGTTTTGAAATACTTAGGGAAGCTGATACAAGAGTACCATTTGTAGTAGGTTCATCTATGTCTATAGTAGGAGCCTTAGTCTTAGGACAAGCTGCTGTAGAAGCAGGTCTTATATCTCCTATTATGATCATAGTTATTGCAATATCTTCTGTTGCTTCATTCTTATTTAATGATAATGATATAGTTAACTCTATTAGAATATGGAAACTAATCTTTTTATTACTTGGTTCTTTTGTAGGATTATATGGAATATTTATAGGTACATTATTATTCATAATAAGAATATGTTCTATTAAAAGTTTTGGTTATGATTTTATACTTAAAAGGAGATAATATGAAAAAGATTATTATATTAGTTTTATGTTTATTATTAACAGGTTGTTATAACTATAAAGAATTAAATAAGATTGCGATAGTATCTTCTATTTCTATAGATAAAAAAGATAATAAGTATTTAGTTGGTGCGCAGGTTTTAAATGTTAAACCAAAAGATGATAGTAATTCTAGTAATGTAATTGTATATGAAGAGGAAGGTAAAACTATTGAAGAAGCTCTAAGAAATATTACTAAAAAATCTAATAAGAAATTATATGGTGGACACTTAAGTAAACTAGTTATTTCTGAAGAAGTTGCGAAAGATGGCATAATTGATATTGTAGATTTATTTCAAAGATTACCAGAGATTAAAGATGAATTTACTATTACAATATCTAAAGGAATTGATGCGAATAAAGTTATTAAAGTTATGACTTCTCCTGAATCTATACCTGCTGATTTTGTTAAAAATGTTATTGATTCTGCGGATGTTGATAGCGCCATTACTCATTCTTCTAAATTAGATGAATTTGTATCATATTATTTAAAAAAGTATATAGATCCTGTAATCACTGTTTTAGAAGTTAAAGATTATGATAAAGATGGTACTACTCTAAAGAATAATGAATCTACTTATCCTAAAACTAAAATAGTACTAGATTATGTAGGTATTACATATAAAGGTAAATTAGAAAGTTATTTAAATAAGGATGAAACAATTGGATATAACTTTATAAGAGATAATATAGATCAAATGGTAATACCTATAAAATGTGATAAAGATAATTATGCATCTATTTCTATATTAAATAGTAAGACTAAGGTTAAAGTAGATAAGAACTATACTATTACTTTTAATATAGAGAATAAGAGTGCATTAAATGAATATAACTGCAAGAATAATATTAATAAAAATAAATTAGAAAAAGATACTAATAAGATGATAAAGAAATATATTAATAAAGCTTTAGAAAAACAAGATAAATCTAAAAGTCAGTTTCTAGGATTAAAAAGATATATTTATTTAAAATATCCTAAATATAATAATGAAGAATATAAAGTTAAGATAAAAGTTAAAACTAATATAACCAGAACAGGAGAAATTAATAAATCTAGTAAAGGAGAAAAATATGAAGATAAGTAAATATATGTATGCTTCTATTATATTCTTTTTAACTGAGACTATGTTCTTACATATTGGTTTAAGTGATATATTAAAAACTGGTAATATATATTCAGTTTTAGTTGGTTCACTACTTTCTTTTATACCTATATTTTTTATATTAAAAATCAAACCAAATAGATTTATAAAAGTTTTATTAGTTATACTTTTATCTATTTATTTTATATATACTTTATATTTAATAAAAATATATGTACAGGATAAATATTTAGACGCTACTCCTAGTTTTATAATTATACTTATGTTTTTATTACCAATTAGTTATATTAAAGATATTAAAACTATATCTAAAGTATCTTTTATATTATTTATAATTACTTCTATAACTATTATCTTTTCTTTTATTAATTTATGCCCTTCAATAGAAATAGATAATTTTAAACCTGTTAATCCTAATATAACTGATATAATTATTGGATCAATAAAATATATGTTTTATTTTATTAGTCCTTCTATTATGTTAGTATTTATACCTAAAAATGAAATAAGTAATAAATCTATAATACTTTTTTATATACTTAGTATGATTCATATACTTATACTTTTTATTTTGATTATAGGTATATTTGGAATAGATTTATCTATTAATTTTACTTATCCAGAATATTCTTTAATGAAAAAGATTAATTATTTTGATTTTATTCAGCATATAGAAAATATAATCGCGGCAGAATGGTTATATTCTATATTTATCAGCTGTGTTATGTCTATTTATTCAATAAAAAAAGGAATAAGTTAATTCTTATTCCTTTTATAATGAAACATATATTGAATTGCGATACCAGAAAATTCTTTATATTTATCGTAAGTAAACTTTCTTATATTATCTATTCCTTCAATATTATATTTATCTTTCATATATTTTTTAACCCAAGTATCAATTGGAAAAACATCAAATCTATGATAACCAAATAATAATATACAAGATGCGACTTTTTCTCCTACTCCATTTAAAGTCATTAAATAATTTAATGCATCTTCACTATTCATATTATCAATTAGATTTATATCAAATGATTTATTAATTATCTTTTGAACAAATTCATATATATATTTATCTCTAAAGCCTGTTTTACAATTTCTTAAAGTATCTATATCACATTTAGATAATTCTTCTAAAGAAGGAAATAAATAATATTCTTTGTTATTAAAAATAACTTTTTTACCATAAGTTTTAGATATATTATCTAATGCATTTTTTATTTGAGGAACTCTATTATTAGAAGATAATATATAACTTATAATAACCTCTAATCTAGGTTCATTTATCATTTTTAAACCTAAACAACTATCTATTATTTCTTTATTGTCTTTATCTATTTCTAATAATTTATTATTAATAGATTCATAATCATAATCTAAATCAAAATAATTTCTTATTACCTCTTCTATATTATTCATATTACTAGAATTCACTATTAATTCATTATTTACTTGTTTTATATTAATAACTCTGTCAGTTAGAATAATATCATAAGAAGAATCATCTAATTCTTCAAATCTAAATATTTGACCACAGGTAACTGTATCTTTTAAATTGAAATTATTTACTTTTAAAGTCATATAATCACCAATTAAATTGTATCATATTTAAAAATAAGTTAAAACTAATAATGGTGAATAATATGATATATATAATTATATTTGTTTTAAAAGTAATAGAATCTTTTACATCTACTATATCAACAATACTAATAATAGATGAAAGAAGAATAATGGGATCTATACTTAGTTTTATTCAGGTTATTATATGGTTTATTATAATTAAAATAGCATTAGAAAATAATACTATATTAATCGCACTTGTATATGCATTAGGTTATTCTATTGGTAGTTATTTAGCGTCTTTTATTACAACTAAATATTCAAAAAAGAAATTGTTAGTTCAAGTAATAACTAGTAAAGAAGAAGTATTTGAAGTTTTAAAAGAAAAAGGATATTCTGGTTCAATAGTTAATTCTAGTGGATTATATGGATCAGAGAACTATATTATATATTCTTTTATTAATAATAAAAGAAAAAAAGAAATTATAAATATAATTAATAATATAGATCATAATGCTTTTATTACTATTAATCAGAATAAAGAACTTATTAATGGTTATTTTAGACATACTAAGTAAAAAAGAATGAAGATTATTCTTCATTCTTTTGTGTATTTTCCAAAACAAGTTTTCTAGCTTTATTATTTGTATAATTAGATAAAGTATCAACAAGATCTATTTTTGTATCCTTTTCTTCTGATAAATTTTTTCTTATTTTTGTTAATTCCTCTTCTTTTGAATAGAATTCATCACTTAATCTTTTAAATACTTCACCATATTTTTCTTTAGCTTCTGCATCTTTATAAATAATATCATGATGTAATGCCCAAGCATCCATAAATAATGTTCTTACTAATATTTCAAACTTAATTGGTTTTCCTAAAGATAATGGAGAGTTATACGCAACACTTATTTTGTATCCTCTATATCCACTTTCTTTTGGAGTATCAAAATGATCACTTGTTTCCGCAACTGATAAGTTTTCTGTATTCTCTATACCATCTAATAATCTATTAACTAATGATTTAGCTGCTTCTAAGTCTATACATACTAATTTAAATCCAATTACGTCATTAATATTATATAAAACATCTTCTGTTGTACAACCCAAATCCTTTTCATTAGCTTTTCTTACTATACTTTCTATCGGTTTAATTCTACTTTCTTTATGAAGTACATTATATCTATTATCAAAGTCACCTATTATATTAGTTATTTGATTATAGAATTTGTCATGTAAATCATCATATAAACCAGATAATCTATCAAATACTTTTCTAAATTGCGCTAATTGTATTTCTGATATTTCTTCTTTAGTATTTTTTCTATCTCTTAATGAATCATCTAAATAGAAGTCAAATATACTTAATGTATTACTTAATCTTTCTAGTTTACGAGCATCTTCTTCTGAACAATTACCCTTATATCTAATAATCCATTCTAGTTTAGCGAACATATCTTGTAGAATAGTTCTTAATTGTATTTCTGATTTAACATATTTAGTACCATGTTCTGTATCTACTGGTACTTCTAAAATCATATGTAAACTTCTATAACCACTAGCTTTTGGATTTTTTATATAGTCTTTTTCTTCTAATACATTAATATCATCTCTATTATTTATTAATTCTTTAACTTTATAAATATCAGATAAAGTAAGAACAGTTAATCTTGATGCCGCAATATCATGCATATCATTATAAGTTAAATTTTCCCCTTTATTAATATTCTTTAATATTTTATTTAAGAAACTATTTAATTCTTTTAACCTATAATCTCTATATGCTACAGTAATGCCATGTTCTTCACTCTTTGAAGAAATACCTTTTAATATTTCTTTTAGATATTTTAAAGCTTCTTTTGTATTATCTTCATCTAGAGTATAATATGTCATTTCACTAAGAAGTCTTTCCAATATTTCCTCATTTAAATTTATTTTTTCCATAAAAAAATCCCCTTTTTGGACGGGATATAATATACCATATAATTAAAAAAAAAGCAAATTTATTTGCCTTTTTTCATTTCTATAGCTTTACTTACAACAGTACTAATTTGTTCTCTACTAAATGGTTTTAATAATATCGCAGAAACTGGATAAGTTTTAACTTTTCCAATTATTTCTGGAGCTTCTTCACCTGTTACTATACAAACTGGTATTTTTTCAAAGATTCCTTTTTCTTTAAAGTAATCTAAAACATCAAAACCATCAACATCAGGCATATTTAAATCTAAAAGAATCGCAACTATAGAATCAGCCATAACATCTACTATATCCATTGCGCCTTTTCCATTGCCTGCCATTAATACTTTATATTTTTCTTTAAATACATGTTCAATAAGATTTCTAGTAATATTACTATCATCTACTACTAAAACTATTTGTTCATTCATTATTGGATTATTCATAATTACCTCCCTAAATATGATTTAACAACGCTAACGATTCTATTTATTTCTTCTATAAAAGAATCATAGTTTTCTTCTATAAAAGCTTTATCACTACTTTTACCAGCCATTTCATGAGATAAAGCTATTTCAGCTAAATCCATAAAACCTAGGTATTTAGAATCTGATTTTATAGAATGTGATAAAATTCCATAATTTTCAAAATCATCACTATTCTTATATTCTTCTAACTTTTTTAAATTATCTGCTATTCCATCATAAAATGTACCAAGAGTTTCATTATAAAAATCCATATCTCCTAATAATTCTAATCCATGATTAACATCTATTTTATTATCTGTTAATATTTTTACATCCATTTTGTTACCCTCCATCATAATAATTATAACATAAGTTATTATTATAATTATTGAATTATTATTTATTTACACTTTATTTATACACTTTATACTTATAAAACTTAGTTTCTTTCAATGTTTTTTCTGTTTTAGATCCCTTTTTAATATAAATCTTTTTTAATTTAGGACATACATCAAAAGAAAATGGACCTATATCAGTAATATTATCTGGCAAATATACTTCTTCTAACTTATTATTACCTATAAATGTTTGATGTCCTATTCTTATTACATATTTAGGAATAATTACCTTTTTCATTTTAGCATTTCCATAGAAAGCAGAATCATCGATACTATAAACTGGCTTATTATTTATTTTTTCTGGTATTTTTACTACTTCTTCAGTTCCTTCATAAAACATTATTCCAATATGATTATAATATTCATCAAATATATAGTTATTACTAGTTTGATTACTTTTAATTGGATATAAATATAGTGATTTAGATTTATAAAAATTAGAATTAATAAATATATATCTTAATACTAATATTAGTATTATTATAAATATTACAACTATTATCTTTTTATATTTCTTCATATATCCTCCTATTTAATTATATCAAAAAAAGAAGACTTAGTCTTCTACTAATTTAGACGCAACTTTAGTAACATTACCTGCGCCTATAGTAATTATTAAGTCTCCTTCTTTAACTTTATCACTTAAATATTTTTTAATTTCATCATAATCACTAATATATACTGCATCTTTACCTAAATTAACTAATTTTTCTACTATATCTTCTGGTTTTACTCCATATATATTTTCTTCTCTAGCAGCATATATATCAATAACTATAATATGATCAAATTTACTTAATGAGTTAGCAAAACTATCCATATGTTCTACCGCTCTACTATATGTATGAGCTTCAAATATAGCATAACTTTCATTATGTTTTTCTTTTAATATAGCATTAGATGTAGCCTCTATTTCAGTTGGATGATGACCATAATCATCATATACATTCGCACCATTAAATTTACCTTTATATTCCATTCTTCTTGATGCTCCCGTAAAAGAAGATAATCCTTTAACAATTGATTCATTATCAATACCATACCAAGAACAAAGTGCAAATGCTTCAAGTGAATTAAGCACATTATGTTCACCTCTAACATTTAAAGTTACTCTTGTTACTAATTCATCTTTTTTATAAACATCATATGATGGACAACCTCTATCATCATAAGTAATATTATCAGTATGATAATCTGCTTCTTTATTATTTTCTGAAACAGTTATTACATTTGCTTTAGTATAGTTTCTTAAATCATAACATCTAGCATTATCCATATTAAGAACAAGAACTCCATCTTCTGGTAATTTAGATACATACTTTTCAAATGTTTTAGAAATATTATCTATATTCTTAAAATAATCTAAATGATCATTATCTATATTAGTAATAATTGCACTTCTTTGTTTAAAGTTTTGAAAACTATCTTTATATTCACATGCTTCAATAATAAAATAATCACTTTTTCCTACTCTATAGTTTCCACCTATTTGAGTTAAATTCGCACCTATTTGAATAGATGGATCTAATCCTTTTTCCACAAATACACAAGATACCATAGATGATGTTGTTGTCTTTCCATGAGTGCCCGCAATACCAATACAATCATTAAAATTACGAGTAAGTTCTCCTAAAAACACTCCTCTTTCAACTGTTTCTATACCAAGTTCTCTTGCTTTAACTAATTCTTCGTTAGTATCAGGAATAGCAGCTGTATAAACAACTAAATCTATATCATTAGTAATATTTTCTTTAACTTGACCAATATTAACTTTTATACCTAAACTTTCTAGTTCTTTTACTTCATCATTTTCTACCATATCAGAACCAGATACTTGATATCCATAATTAACTAATATTTTAGCAATACCACCCATACTGATACCACCAATACCAATCATATAAACATGTTTCTTATTCATATTATATCTCCTCTACTAAACTCTTAAATTCATTACCTCTATCTTCAAAACATTTATATTGATCCCAAGATGCACAAGCTGGACTAAGTAATACTACATCACCTTTTTCCATAATCTTTTTAACATCATCAAAAGCTTCTTTTAAATTATTACTCTTATAACAAGGTATATTCATTTCTTTAGCATATTCTTCTATTCTATCTTTTGTTTTTCCATAACAAACTATTGCTTTCACATTAGAAATAGATTCATCTAAATCATGGAATGAATGTCCTCTATCTGTTCCACCAAGTAATAATATAGTTGGTTCTTTAAATGAGTTTAAAGCTATATTTGTAGATACACAGTTTGTTGCTTTTGAATCATTATAAAACTTAATACCATTAACTTCTTTTACAAATTCTAATCTATGTTCTACACCTTTAAAATTCTTTAAAACATTTCTTATGCCTTCATTACTTATTCCATATTCTTTAACTGCAATTATAGCGGCACATATATTTTGATAATTATGTTTACCTTTTAAAACTATATCTGATAATTTAACAACTTCTTCATTATCATAGTATATAGCTTTATCATCAAAATAACATTTATTATCATTATTAGTGCCATAATAATATTTAGTACTTTCTATATCACTTGTAACGTTAATACTTTCTTTATCATCACTATTAATAACTGCTATATCATCTTTTGTATGATGATTAAATATTTTCTTTTTCATAGACTTATATACATCATAAGATGCATGGAAATCTAAATGAGTTGGTGTAATATTTGTTAGTACTGAAACATTAGTTTTAAAATTATACATATCTACTAATTGATGATCACTTATTTCTAATACTAAATAACTACCTTCTTCTATACTTCTTACAAAATTAGAAAGAGGTGTACCTATATTACCACCTAAGAAAACATTATCTTTTTCTTCAGTCATAAATTTATAAATCAAATTAACTGTAGTTGTTTTACCATTACTACCTGTTACTCCAATTATATTTATATTTTTATTTAAAAATGAATATGACATTTCTACTTCATTAATAACTTTAATACCTAATTCTTTAGCTTTAACTACTAATGGATTATCATATTTTATTCCAGGATTCTTAATAACATAATCATAACTTTCATCTAATAAAGGTACTGGATTATCAGTTATAACTATTTTTGCTCCTCTTTCTTCAAGATCTTTTACCTGATTTTGATCTTGATCACTCATATCAGTTACTAATATTTCATTATTATAATCACTTAATAATTTAGCTGCTTCATATCCACTTCTTGCCATTCCTAAAATGAATATTTTTTTATTATTAAACATATATCCACCTCTTTCTTAATTATATCACTTTTTACTATTATTTAAACAAAAAAGAAACCTTATTCGGTTTCTTTATTATATTTTTCAATAAATTTAACATATGTTGGCATTCCTCTATTAATAACAAATCCAAAGTTATTAGGAACATCTTCTTTCATTTCAGGTATACGTTTACCAATATTTATAAGCATTTGTTCACCTAAACCATTTCCTAAATAAATACCGCTATTATTATTAATATTATCTTTAAACCAAGCATCATATGAATATTTCTTTAGTTTATCAACTGAATCTACAAATATAAAGTTAACTAAATTTAATTGATATTGATCTTTAAATAAATCTACTAATTTATCTTGTCTAGTTTTATCTAACTTAGATACAAATGATGTTAAACCTACTATTACACAATTGATTTTTTGTGTTTTATCAAATATAGATTTATTTAAATTATTAGCTTTATATTGTTCTTCTGAATCACTAACAAATTTAATTATTGAATCAAATATTCCATCAAAATTACTATCAATATAATTTGTATACTTTTTAATAGTTTCATCAAAATTTAAACCATCAGCATTAATAACAACATTATTCTTAGTTCTCTTATAAATAAATTGATGTAATAATGGAGGTAAGAAATCTTCAAACAATGAAGAATCTTGCGCTGTAATCATAGTAACTTTATCTTTATCAAAGTCATATACTGATGTAGATAAATCATTTTTATTAACACCCAATGCAATTAATGGTGATGAATTAACATCATCTTTAACATCATCATAAGTAACAACTTCTGGTAATGTAGGTATCTTCTTAGCACTAACATCATATTTATTTCTTAATTGATCATTAATTTGTCTAATATAATTAGGTATTAATTCTTTTTCAGTAACAAATGCAGTTTGGAACTCATATGCTGCATCTGGTTTTATTAAACCTCTACCAAATCCTTTTGATGGGAATGTCTTTTTAACATTTCCAAAGATTGTTGAGAAATCTTCATCATTATTTTGACCAAGTGCAAATGTTTGACCAAAGTTTTGTTTTAACTTAAATCTTACACCATTAGGAGTATTAACAGTTAATACAAAATAAATACCATATTTAATACAATCACGTGTAATTAAATTTAATAAATCATCAAAATTTGGATAAGTTTCTTGATATCCTTCAAAATTATTAATAACAACAATAATACTAGGAACTGAAGAACCACTATTCTTACAATATGATAAATAATCACCATTATAATTAACAAATAATCTCTTTCTGTTCTCCATTTCTTTTTGAATCATCTTAAATAGATTATCAATTTTTTCTACATCTGAAGAATAAACTATATCTCCAACATATGGTGAATTTTCAAAATATCTTAATGATTCTGATCCAAAATCCATTATATAGTAATTTACTTCTTTAGGAGAATACGCAACCATTGATGAGAAAATCATAGTTGTAATAAAGTTTTCTTTACCAGAACCAGCAGTACCATAAACTAATGCATTTCCTGAAGTAGTAAATGGTATTGTTAATAATCTTTGTTCTTGCATTGTAGGAACATCATATTCACCAACAATTGGATTAAGAACAAAATTTGTTTTCTTATATGAATACTTTTTAATCAAATCAGTAACTAAGATAAAGTTAGGTATTCTACTTAACCATAATGGTTTAGTAACAATATTCTCTTCGTTAGCAATATTAGATAAATATTTAACAATATTTATTAATTCCTCACCTAGATTAACCTTAGTTTTTACTTCTTTCTTAGTTTCAATAGATTTTGTTATATAACCAATATTATTAATAAAATCTACTGAAGTATCTATATTCTTTTTAATACTATCTGATGGAAGATATTTTCCTCCTGTCCAAGCAGATTGTCCAAGTACAAATATTTCATCAAAACCAACTTGTAAATAGAATCTACCAGTTTGAGTTAAATAAGCTGCATCTGGTCTTTTAATAACTTCTGTTGAGTCACTCTTTTCTTGAACTCTTAAACATACTCTAAATCTTGTATTAGACCATATTTGTGAATCAACAACACCACTTGGTTTTTGTGTCGCAAGTATCAAATGTACTCCTAAAGAACGACCAATTCTTGCAGTAGATATTAATTGATCCATAAATTCTGGTTGCTGTGTTTTTAACTCAGCAAACTCATCTGCAATAATTAACAAATGAGAAACAGGTTCATCAACCACACCATTTCTATACATCTCTTGATACTTATAAATATCAATTGTACTTTCTTCACTTATTTCTCTAGCCTTATTAAATAAAGCTTGTCTTCTCTTTAATTCTGATTCTATTGATGCTAAAGATCTATTAATCTCATTCTTATCTAAGTTAGTAATAACACCAACTAAATGAGGAAGCTTAAATCCTAAACTTTGATTTTCAAAAGCTCCAGCTAGACCTCCACCTTTATAGTCTATTAATATAAATTGTACTTCTTCTGGATGATAGTTTACTGCTAAAGATAAAATATAAGTAATTATAAATTCAGACTTACCTGATCCAGTCATACCTGCAATAAGTCCATGTGGTCCATGATATTTTTCATGTAAATCCAAACTAATCTTTTCACCATTATTTCCTATACCTACCAATGCAGACATATTCATAATTGGAGTATTTTCTTCCCATCTACTCTTAGAATTAAATTGTTCTATTTTTCCTAAGCCATACATTTCTAAGAAACCAACTTTTTTAGGAATTGCCCCTTCTCCTTCATCACGTAGTTCCAATGGTGTATTAGCAATATCACTAATACATTTATTAATGTTATATGATGAAAGATCAATTTTAAACTTTTGACTTTCACTATTTGATACATTCTTAGAAATTTTTGATTCAACATCATCTAACTCAATAAATGTTTGGCATTGATCTGGCAGATTAGAAATTCTATCATTTAATATTAAAATACTAAATCCAATATATTTATTAGAATTAATTAAATGATTAAATAAATCTAAATTTCTAACCGCAGTATAAGTATCAACAATTAATAAGAATGAAGGATTATAATTAATCTCTTTATCATTATTTTTTATTTCTTCCATTCTCTCATTGTATACTTTATCTAATATATATGTTATCTCTTTATATTCTTGATCATCAGTTGCAAAAAATCTAAATCTCTTATCATTAGACCATATATGAGGTAATGTTTTATATTTTTCCCAATTCTTTTGTTTATCTCTTGATGTAAATACTGCTACTTTTAAAGATTCATAACTATGGTATCCCATTATTTGTAACATTATATTATCTATTATTTTCTTTTGTAATTTTTCTTTTCCTACAACTGCACAAATATAATTTTCTTTTAAAGAAAATGGTATTGGAACATTTTCAAGATTAATCTTATTGTTTTGTAATTCTCTCATTTTATCCAATAGCTTATCTTCACTCATTGAAAAATGTTCTTCTGGAAAACCTACATTTATTTTCATTGGAAGAGTGCCTGTTCCCAAACTAACAGTTAAGAAATCTTCATCATAATATCTCTTTTCCCATAATCTATCCTGTCTTTCATTTATTACTTGTTCAGTAAATTGTAAACTAGGATAACTCTTGTTCATGGCATCTTCCTGAACTTTTTTCTCTTCCATAATCTTTGACTTTATAGAATTAATGTACTCTGTATATTTCTGTTGTCTTTTCTTTTCTCTTTTTCTTCTTAAATGCTTTGTAAACGCATTAGTTACCATTGGCCATAAAAAGAAACTAAGCATCATTGCACCACTCATAACTAATTGTGGTAATGCTTGTTTAACACTCTGATTACCATTATTAATATTATTCATAGTTGTATAAAAAGTTAATACAGATGTCATACTCATTGTAAGCATTGGTCCAATAGTTAATATTGCTGGCATCTCTTCTGATTCATTCTTAGTTGGAGGTGTATCAATATTAATATTTAATTCATCTGTTTTATAAGTAAATCTTGGTTTTCTATAAAAATAATCATCTTGAGAATATAATTCCATATCTTTTTCTATTTCATTATCTTCTTCTACCATCATTACAGGTTCTTTAAGAATATATTCTTTCATATATGTAGTTATATTATTAAATGGATTACTAAAACCAATAACATTATTACCATTTATATTTAATAATACTATTCTTAATCCCATATGAAATACTGAATCACCAATATTTAATTCTTCTTTATTATCTAAAATAGTACCGTTAATAAAAGTTGGGAACTTTTCATTTGAATTAGTAATAAATATTTTATTATCTTCTTTTTTAATAGTTAAATCTATATCGTTTAAAAAATCTAAATTATAGCTTATAGTTGCTTGGGCACTTCTACCTATGCTTATTCCTAAATTAATCTCATCATCACATAGATAATATCTTATACTATCTTCATATATAGGACTAGTAAATAAATAAAGACTATTATAAGAATATGCATGATTAATAACTAACATATTTCTTTCATCTAATTGCGCAAAAGGAATTCTTTTACTTCCGTCTGTAATGTAATAATCTGTATTACTTATTAATCTCCATTTTCCATCAGGACTAGCTTCTACGTTTATAATATTTCTATCGATTCCATTATTATCAATCTCATTTAGCCATAAATTACCTTCTACTCGATCAGGCAATTTATACTCTAACAATTTTTCTTCCTTGATCAATGTAATCTTCATAGAGGATCCCCTCTTTCTATTCTTTTTTATTATTTATTATATATATAATATTATATCGTTTTTTAAACTTAATTGTCAATTTAAATATTAAAAAACTTATGCTTTATTAAGCATAAGTTTTATCTTTTTTATGGTGTTCTCGGGCAGAATCGAACTGCCGACCTATCGCTTAGGAGGCGATTGCTCTATCCTACTGAGCTACGAGAACAGAAATCTATCAAAGATTACTCTTTAATAGACTTAAATATTTTTTTCCATAGTTTATTACTTGAATAATTAAGAATACCATTCTTATAGATTCTTAAACCATATCTAATTAATATAAATACAACAATAATCATAAGAACTATCGATATTATAACATCTTTTATACCTAATACACCAGTCAAATACAAACAAGGTGATAAAATAGATGAAACAAATGGAATATATGATAGTATTCTAATAAATAAAGATCCATTAAACATCGCACTCGCTAATGATAAATAGAACGATATTAACATAATAATAACTATTGGCATTTGCATTTGTTGAAAGTCTTCCATATTAGTAGTAACTGATGCCAAAATACCAGCAAGCAATGAATATGCAAATATAGTTATAATCATTAATACAACTGCTACAGGAACAGCACTGATCATCTTTGATAAAACAGATAGATCTAGATTCAAATCTACTCCATTAAGACTAGAACTAAGTGTATTAATATCAAGATTAGTCGGTCTTAATAATAACCCTATACTAGAATAAACAAATAACAATATAGTCTGAACAAACACAAAAACATTTGTTGCCAAAACTTTAGAAAAGAAATGAGTTTTAGCAGAAACATTTGATATTATTATTTCCATACTTCTTGTAGATTTTTCTTCATTAATCTCTGCACCTATCATTTGAATAACAGTTACCGTTAATAAGAAAAATGGTAAGATCAATATTGGAAAAAATAATGTTAAAAGTAAATTATTCTTTTCTTCTTTTTCGTTCTTTTTTCCATTTATGAACTCTCTTGTTAATTCTATATTACTTGTTACCGAGTTAAGTTTAGTTTTATCTAGATTTAAACTCTTCAAGGATAATTCTTTCTTAATATCATTAGATATAGATTCTAATGTTCCATATAAAGTAGTATTAATATATCCGTATGTTACTAATTTAACACTAATAGTATTTTGAATATCATCCTTAACAATTAATAATAAATCATTATCAGATTTAATCTTTTTTCTAGCACTTTCTTCATCATAATATCTAGTTAATTTATAATTAAAAGTATTAACAGGATTATTAGACATTTTTTCATCAAATCTATCATAGAAACTATTTGTATAATCTACAAGCATTATATTATTTGATTTTTTAAAATCTCCACCAAAGAAATTAATTATAGAATCTATATTAGTTAAAGATACTAAAATAATAAATAATAATATGTTAACAATTATAAAAGTTTTATTTTTTATTTTTTTAAAGAAACTGATCTTTGTTAAAAACCAAAACTTATTACGCATTTTTTTCTACCTCCTTTATAAATATTTCATTTAGAGATAGTTGAACTACTTCAAACTTAGTTACATTTTTTAAACTAGATATACTTTTGAAAATATCTTGAACATATTTTTCATCATCAATATATAACTCATAATGATCAGCATTTTTTTCTACTTTATTAATATTTTTAATTTCACTTAATTCTTTAATACTAGTATTTGCTTTTAATATGATTTTTCTTTCTTTATATCTATTTTTTATTTCATCTAAATAACCAGATACTATTGTTTTTCCATGTGATAATATAATTAATTTTTCACAGAATAGTTCTACATTATTCATTTGATGAGATGAGAATATAATGATTGTTCCTTGTTCTTTTAATTCTTTTATTACTTCAATAAATAGATTTGTATTAATTGGATCTAATCCACTAAATGGTTCATCTAATATTAATAGTTTTGGTTTATGAATAATAGAAGAAATAAATTGTATTTTTTGAGCATTTCCTTTTGATAATTCTTTTATTTTTTTATTCTTATATTCTTTTATACCAAATCTATCTAAATAATAATCTAATTCTCTATCTATCTTATCAGGACTCATACTCTTTAAAGAAGCATAATAATGAATTAATTCTTTTACTGTTAGTTTTAATAATAGACTTCTTTCTTCTGTTAAATAACCTATTTTATCAGTAGCGCTATAATCTATTTTTTTATTGTTTAGAGTTATTGATCCACTACTTGGTTCTAGTAAATTTAATATCATTCTAAATGTTGTTGTTTTACCTGCGCCATTTTCTCCTAAAAGACCAAATATTTCGCCTTCTTTTACTTCAAAAGATAGATTATCTACCGCTAAAAAGGACCCGTAATATTTACTTACATTATTAACTTTTAACATATTATTCTCCTTTCATAACCACTACTGATTTATTATTTAAATTAATATTATCTGTCACTTTAATAAAGTCTTTATAATTTAAATTTTTCTCAATTTCAATAACTTTATTATCTATTTTTCCTTCTAATTCATATTCACTCATCATAAATGACATAATTCCATTAACGCTATTAAAGCAATAATAAAAATCAGAAATAATATTTTTCTTATATAAATCAAAATCTTCTTCTGTATAATTCTTACTTAATAATTGTTGCTCTAATAATTCAATAAATAGTTTTGAATTTTCAGTCAATCCATAGAAATGTACTGTAATAATATCATCTGTTTCTGATGAATAATTATCTATATAATAACCTATATCATTTGTAATTATATCTTGTTCTTTTAAAGATAAATTAAAATTAGATAAATTACCTACTAATATACCAAATAATATATATAAATAATCAAATACTTCTCTTCTACTTGCTTTAAAATTATCTAATTTAAATTTAAGTGAATATCCTACTCTTGTTTGAGTAACATCTGTTATTATTTCTTCATATTCTTTTCTAACACTATCATCTTCATTATATTCTTTTCTTTTTATAATGAAATCTTTTTCATAATTCTTTTTAGATTGATTACTCTTAATTAATTCTAATACTTCTTCTTCATTTTCATTTGTTACTACTAATAATCCCATATTAGAAGGATGATAAAAAGAATTATAACACTTATAAATATCTTCTTTAGTAATTGATTTAATGTCTTCTATTTCACCTATTACTTTATTATAAAAAGGTACTTCTTTGTATAGATTCTTCATAATAGTTTCATTAAATAATCTATTTTTATCATCTAAACACATATTAGCTTCTTCAATTATTATTCCTTTTTCTTTTTCAATATTTTTATCAGTGAAATAAGGTGATTGAACAAAATCTAATAAGTATTCAAGATTTTCTTTAAAATTACTTGGACCTTTAAAAATATATTTAGTTCTTTTATAACCTGTCATCGCATTTACGTATGTTCCACTCTTTTTATAAAATTCATGAACTTGAGGATCTTTTTCTTGTTCAAATAATTTGTGTTCTAGAAAGTGCGCAATACCCGCAGGCATCTTAACATATTCTTTTTCATCTATCGGAATAAACTCTATATCAATTCCACCAAATTTAGTAATAAAAGAGGCAAAATTAAGATTAAAATCTTTTTTTCTAATAATATATACATCTAAACCATTATCTAGTTTATCATATAGTATTTTTTCATTAACTATATCTAAATCAATATATTTCATTCTTTAACCCCCTTTAATAAATATTCTACATCTTGTTTTATTTTCTTACTTAAATCTATTATTTCTTCTTTAGTAACTGTCTTATAACCTTCTTCTAATTCTTCCATAGAAGGCATATTAAATAACACTACAGATTTTAAATTATTATTAATTGAACCTATATTGTCATATTGACTAAGTATTCCTGAATCTAAAGAATTTTTAGCGTTATTTAATTCTTGGTCTGTTATATTACCATCAATTATTTCTTTTAATTGTTCCTTCATTAAAGAAGAACATTTTTCATAATTTTCTTTAGAGATACCTGCATACATATATAGTATATTATTACTCATAGATGTATTTGAATATGCATAATACGCAAGTGAATTTTTTTCTCTAACATTATTAAATAATTTTGCAGAACTTCCTCCTAATATATTATTTAAAACAGGTAATACATAATATCTTTCTCTTTTTGTCATACCTATTACTTTATATATTAAATATATTATAGATTGATTAAAGTTTTTTTCTTCAATAACTGTATTAACTTCTTTAACATCTGTTACATCAAAAATATTATTTAATTTATATTTAATATCATTTACTTTATTATCTAGATTATTTTTAATAGAATCAATTAATTCATCATCATAATCACCTACAACAAATACATTAAACATACTATTATTTAATTTATTAAAATAATATTTCTTTAATTTTTCTCTATCTATTTTTAATAAATCTTCTAAAGATCCTCTTGTATCTATTTTTATAGGAATATCATCACTAATATTTGATAATGAAGAAAAATATGCCATACTACCTGAATCTTCTTCATCCATTTTATACCAAGAGAATAGTTTATTTTTAATAATATTAAAATTATTACTTTCAAACATATCATCTTCGATATTTGGATTAAAAATAATATTATAATAAAAATCTATAGTCTTTTTATTCATTCCTTTTTCAGTATATTTTTCATTTAAAAAAGTAGTACTACATATCATATTATGTTTATCAGAATAATAATCATTTATAAATAAACTAGGCTCATATAAATCCATATACTTTTTACTCATTAATACTTCATTTTTCGCATCATTATTACTATTAATTAAGTATTCAGATATAAACTTATTCTTAGTTATTTCTTCTTTAGTATAGTCATTTATAATAACTGTACTTATATTTATTGTTTTAAATTTACTTGTTTTTATTAAATATATATTATAATTATTACACTTTATTTCTTTATACTTCATATGAACCTCCAATAATTATATTAACCATTCTTTTAATAATATCCCCTATAATTATAGCAAAAAAAATAAAGATAATCTATGAATTATCTTTATTACGCTCTCGCTTTTACTACTATTCTTGATTTACCATCATCATCTTCACAAGTAATAAGTGTAATATTAAAACCATCATATTCCTTATATAATGATGTATCTGATGGATTAACATTTCTTAAAACTTCATAAACTGTATATTCCATCTTTCTACCTGCAGTATCTGTTATATAAATCTTATCTCCATTACTAAGTCTATTTATACTATACATAAATAAACTTCTTCCTCTAAAGTTATGACCTACAAAAACAGTCCCACCAGGTTCATTTAAATCAGCTCCATATGATTTAATAACACCTACATTCATTGCGTTATATGTATATTCTTTTATAATAACTGATGTAAATCCTACTTTTGGAATCTCTATCTTTCCTAATATAGTATACCTTCCATAACTAATAGTTTCACCATCTACATTTTCAACTTCTTCTGGTTTCTTTTGAATTTTCACTTGTTTATCAAATTGATCAAGTGCATCATTTTCTAAACCTTTTAGTTTTCTTTCTCTAAAAGTATCATATATCATTAAAAAAGATACAAAATATAATGAAAAAATAAATAAAAATATCAATATATTAATTGCCTTTTTAACCATACTTTTTTACTCCTATCATACTAAATAGTAACACATATCACCTATTTTTTCAATAATATTTATAAATGTGTACACCTTATGACAATTGATATTCTAATTTTAATTTATCCGCAACTGTTACTATAAATTCACTATTAGTAGGTTTAGCCTTATCATAATCTACACTATGACCAAATACTTCTTCCATTAAATCTAGATTACCTCTATTCCAACTTACCTCTATTGCGTGACGAATTGCGCGTTCTACTCTTGAAACTGATGTATTATATTTTTCTGCGATCTCAGGATATAATTCTTTTGTTATACCTCCAATTATACTAGGATCATTATATAAAAGAATTATACCCTCTCTTATATACTCATATCCTTTAATATGTGAAGGCATTCCTAATTCATGAAGTAACTTTGTTAAACTAATCTTTAAATCTTTTGCTTCAGTATCAAAATTTACAGATACATCACCTATACCATTTATTCTATCTTCTAAATCTATCATTTCAAATGGTTTTAACATATAATAATGAATACCATAATTACATATTCTTCTAATAACATTATCTGAATTAAAAGAAGTCATAACTATAATATCTTTATTAATATTCAATTTTCTCATTTCATCTAAAAAGAATAAACCATCTTTTTTAGGCATAACTAAATCTAATAAAACAATATCAATATTATCTTTATTCTTTTTTAGTAATTCTATACCCTCTTCTCCATTATTTGCTTTATAACTAATACAAACAGAATCATTATCTTTAAAATAATTTTCTATTATCTTAATAAAATTCAAATTATCTTCTACTACTAAAACATTTTTCTTCCCCATTTTTTATTCCTTTCCTTTTTAGCGTATAATTCGATTATACTACAAAAAGTTATAATAACATCCAATTTTTTTTGACAAATTTTGTCGAAAAAAAAACGATATTATTTTTTATCGTCTTTTTTCTTTTTATCTTTTGATTTACTTGTTATAACTTCTTTTATATTGCTGATAATTTTTTTGTTTTTATGATACTCTTCAATTGAATGAAGATATACATTATATACTTTTTCACCAAATACTTTATTTGAATGATTCTTAGATAATTCTCTAGAATTTTCGGATAATTTTTTATATAAATTCTTATCACTATATATTTTATATATATAATCTACATACTCTTCATCAGAAGAGAATAAATAACCATTTTTCTTATCTTCTACTGAATCTATAAAACTATCATCTTTAATCGCTAAAACAGGTAAAGATGAAGCCATAGCTTCTAATACTGTTAAACCTTGTGTTTCAGTTACTGAGAAAGTAACAAATACATTCATCAATTGATAATATATTTGAACTTTTTCTATATCTACTTTTCCAGTAAATATAACGCTATCAGATAAATCTAATTTTTTAACTAAATCTTCTAATAACTCTCTATCAGGTCCATCTCCCACTAATAATAATTTAGCGTCCTTAATCTTTTCTTTAACAATCTTAAAAGTTTCTATAACTCTATCAATACTTTTTTCTTTCGCTAATCTAGATATAGATCCTATTACAAAATCATTATCTTTTAACTTATATTTTTTTCTTAATTCATCAATATCTTCTTTTTTAAAATTTTCTTTTTTGAATCTATCAATATCCATTCCTGTTCCTATAATATTAATCTTTTTATTAACATCATATTTCTTTTGAAATAAATTATAGATTTTTCTTGAAGGCACGATTAATTCTGTTACTGTAGTATCACAATAAAATCTAGTAAGATATTCTACTAACTTTTTACTAGGTTTATCAAAATGACCTTTTGTTAAATAATAAATATAATCTTCATACATAGTATGATATGTATGTACTAAAGGAATATTTAATTGTTTTGCGACTATTCTTGCGAATGTTCCTATACCAAATTCTGTTTGAGAATGTATTACATCTAATTTCCATTTTTTTATTGTGCTTATAGCACTTACTGAATAAAATCCAGTTAATCTCGCATCATATATTCCTATAGGTAATCCTGATATTTTGATAATTTTATTATCTTTATCATTTACATATTTAAAATTTTCTAAATTAACAGTTACAACATATACTTCATGTCCCATATCTTCTAGTGCTTTTTTTAACATTAACTCACTTGTGACTAATCCACTTACATATGGTAAATATGTATCTGTAAAAATACCAATTCTCATGTTAATCCTTCTTTCTATATGTTACTAGTGTAATTCCTCCTATAAGCATTCCAAAATAGTATGTTATTAATCTCCATACTAACATAGAAGCAGATAATATTCCTCCACTTACAAATACACCAAAAAAGTCCATATAACCATATTCTAAACCACCAGCAGCACCTGGGATTGGAACAAATGATCCAATTAAGAATGTATAACCAGATAATACTAATGATCTAATAACATTTATACTATTATATTCTCTAAGTGCAAAAAATACAAATAAAGGAACTAAATATAAACATAATAAACTACATAAATTATAAAAGAAACTAAATATAGTATTCTTAAAATTATTTTTCATAACAGCAGTACTATTATAAAAATCATCTAGAGTCTTTTCTGCTTTTAATCTTTTTTCTTCTCTATTCTTTATAAACTTAAAATGAAATATAAAATCAAATATTTTAGAAAATAACTTAGTATTCATCTTTTTTGCTCTTGAGAAGAATATTATTAATGACATAACAATTACATTAATAGTGTAACCTACTAAAACTACATTCTTTAATACATTTCCTTCTGGAAATATACCAAATACTTTATTCGCAATAATCGCAACAGTACCAATAAATATTAAAGCAAACTGATATGTTATAAAGTTTTGAAGTAATGCATTAGCTGAATCACTTACCTTTATTCCTTCTTTATTTAATATATACATTTCAAATGGTTGACCACCTGAAGAGAATGGTGTTATTGCGTTAAAAAACATTGCCATCATCATTAATTTTACACAAGAAGAAAACTTATAATCTTCTTTTACTTCTCTTAAAAATCTATATTGTGACATACTTTGAAAAATAATATTAAATATCATTAATACAAGTGCAAGAATTATCCATAAAAAATCAATATGAACTAAATAATCCATTGCCTCAGTAAAGTTATCTTTTAAAGAGAAAAAGATAACTAAAAATGATACTAATACTAACAAAATAATATTTATCTTATACTTCTTCATACTACCCCTCTATTATTCCAGGTAACTTTTTACCTTCTAAATATTCTAATGAAGCTCCTCCTCCAGTAGATATAATAAATTTATTATTAGGAACATATTTATTAACCGCAGATACTGTATCTCCACCACCAATAACTATATAAGAATCTAATGTATTTAAATAATTACATAGTTCTTTTGTTCCATATTCATAACCTTCTTCAAATAAACCCATTGGTCCATTAAAGAATACTGTTTTTGCGTCTTTTAAATTATCTTTAAAGATATCTATAGTATTACTTCCTATATCATATCCAATATTATTATCACTAAAATTATCTATATCTTTTATAGTTTTATCTTCAATATAACAATCTATTGTTAAAACTATTTTATCACTATAATTATCTAATAAATCTTTAGCGTATTCTAATTCATCTTCTTCATAATAACTAGAGCCTACATTCTTTCCTAATGCTTTTAAAAAAGTAAAAGTCATTGCGCCACCTATTAATAACTTATCTACTTTCTTAACAAGATTATTAATAACTTGTATCTTATCAGACACCTTTTTACCACCCATAATAACTACATAAGGATGATCAGTATCATATAGTAATTTATTAAGATTATTAACCTCTTCTTCAACTAAAAATCCGTTACAAGAAGGTAAATAATTAGATATACCTACATTTGAAGAATTACTTCTATGACAAGTACCAAATGCATCATTTATAAACACATCTCCAAATGAAGAAAAATACTTTGATAAAGATTCATCATTATTACTTTCTTTTTTATTATCTAAATCAAAGAATCTAGTATTCTCCATCATAATAATATCATTATTATTAATTATATTTTCTTCATCTACATAATCACAAAAAGCAATATCTTTATTAATTAATTTACTTAAATAATCACAAACAACTTTTAATGAATTATTCTTTTTATCTTCTTCTGATTTAATTCTACCTAAATGAGATAATATAATAACTTTACTTGCGCGTTCTAAAACATAATTTAAAGTCTTTAAACTTTTTATTATTCTTGTATCATCTTGTATTACTCCATCTTGTATTGGAACATTATAATCAAATCTAATAATAACTTTTTTATTATTTAAATCTATATCTTTAATTGTCTTCATATATTTACCTCACTATTAAAATTATACCATAAAAAAAGAATGTTTAAACATTCTTTTATCTTACTGTTACACTAACTGTCGCAACTTTACCATTTGATGTAGTTATAATTACTCTAGTTTGTCCTCTATTAACACCTCTTACATTACCAGCAGTATCACATGTTGCGATTGAAGTATTTTCTACTCTATAACTTAAATTCTTATTAGTAGCATTACTTGGTTGTACAGAAGCATTTATTGCTGTTGTTTGGCCTAAAGTAACTGTTATAGAACTAGGAGCAGATATTCCTGTAGGTCTAACTATTACATTTCCTCCTGAACTACCTGATCCTCCACCTGAACTTCCTCCACCACTTGGGTGTTGGCGTAGGTGTTGGTGTTGGAGTTGGAGTCGGAGTTGGTGTAGGAGTTGGCGCTGGACTTGGTGTTGGTGTTGTAGAAGGTTTACTACAATTAATAACACTAAATTTTCTACTAGCAGTAGATTCATTTCCAGCTTTATCTTTTACACTATAATTAAGTGTATAATCTCCTTCTTTAGTTGCTTTTTCTATTGGACCAGTAATCTTTACTGAAGCAGTTACATCTCCATCAACATCATCATAAGCAGTATATCCATATAAACCATCTTTACTAATATCTACTTTATCTCCAATACATACTTTTTGATAAGCAGAAGTATTCTTAAATGTTATAACTGGAACAATCTTATCTTTTTCTTCTTTCTTAGTTTCAGTTTCTTGAACAATTACTTTTCTCTTAATTGTTGTTTTATTTCCAGCTTTATCACTAACAGAATACTTAACATAATAAGTTCCTGCTTTTGAAGTATCAACTTTATTTGTTATTTTTATTTTCTTTGTAATATTACCATCAATATTATCATACGCAGTCGCACCTGCATCTTTATATTTATCTTTTAAACCTATAGTAACAGTCTTTGTTCCTATTAAAGTAATCTCTGGTGCGGTAGTATCTTCTTCAGTTTGAGTCTTTTCTGTATTTTTCTTTTTATTTTCTTCAATAGTTGTACCATATCCTTCTGTAGTATAAATATTCTTACATTTTAGATATGTTTTATAATTAATCATACTATCACTACTTTCAGCGATTACATAACCATCACAATCATTTACTCTTTTATTAGTAATTAAATTATCTTTTACTAAAGACTTAATATTAATCTTTCTATACTCATCTTCATCTAACTCTATTTGTTCATATAATAAATAATTTGGCGCAGCTTGATTAGTTATTTGATTTTCTAATTTAATATATTCCTTTCTAAGCTTACCTTTATTTAAAAAGATAATACCAATAATTCCACCTATAAAGACTAGACTGATGACTAATATAATAATCTTAGTTTTTGTCCAAAATCTAGATTCTTCCATTATTAAACCTCCTTTTAATACTCAGAATAATTTGTTGTAGTATATTTATCTCCACATTTTATATACGCTCTATGAACTATTTCATATTCCTCTGTATAAATATCTCTTTCACTAGTAATCATAACGTAACCTTTACATTTATCCACTAAGTCATTTTGAACTAGTCCTTGTTCAACTATTTTCTTAATATTTAATCTTTTTTCATATCCATCAGCTACATTCATTTGATTAATCTTATAATATAATTTACTAGCAGTTACTAATTCTGTTTCAAGATTCTTATATTTTGTAATATTCTTATCCATATGAACGCTAACACCTATATAAATAGATATTCCTGTTATAACAAATAGAAAGAATAAAATAATATGTAATCTTGTTATATGCTTTTCTCTTTCTCTTTTCATAGATTTTCTCCTAAATACTTACATGTTCTTATCATTTGTGCAGTATAACTCATTTCATTATCATACCAACCTGCTACTTTAACTAGTTTTTCATCTCCTGATGAAATTATTTTAGTAAGTGTTGCATCAAATAAAGAACCATAATCTATTCCAATTACGTCACTAGATACTATTTCATCTTCAGTGTATCCTATACTCTCATTTTTATTATTCTTAAATAATTCATTTATTTCTTCTTTAGTAACATCTTTTTCTAAAGAACAAGTTAATTCTACTAATGAACCTGTTATAACTGGAACTCTTGTTGAAACACCATCTAGTTTTCCACTTAATTCAGGTATAACTTGACCTATTGCCTTAGCAGCACCTGTTTCACTAGGAACTATATTAGAAGCTGCTGCTCTAGCTCTTCTTAAATCTCCTTTTTTATGAGGTAAATCTAATAAATTTTGATCATTAGTATATGCATGAATTGTATTCATATAACCAATTTTTATTTTATAATTATCGTTTAATATTTTTGCTATTGGAGCAAGTGCATTTGTAGTACAACTAGCAGCTGAATAAATATTATCTTCTAAAGAAATATCTTTATGATTAACATTATAAACTATTGTAGGAACATCTCCATCTGAAGGTGCAGATATTAATACTTTTTTAGCACCTGCTTCTATATGCTTATTAGCTTTTTCTTTAGTTCTAAAAACTCCAGTACATTCTAAAACTATATCTACATCTAACTCCTTCCATGGAAGGTTAACTGGATCACTTTCTTTATATATTCTTATCTTTTTACCATTTACTATTATATTATCTTCATCATATGATATTTCAGCATCAAATCTTTTTTGAGATGAATCATATTTAAGTAAATGTGATAATGTTCTAGAATCTGTTAAGTCATTAATCGCTACAACTTCCATATTATCTTCAACAAATATTTTTCTAAAAGCTAATCTTCCTATTCTTCCAAATCCGTTAATTGCAATCTTAACCATATTATCCCTCCTAAATAAAGTAACCATCACCTATAAATTCTCTTAATATTGAATCTTTAGGAATACAATCACTTGGTATTGCTAATATATTCTTTAATAAATTTAATAATCTTACTGCCTCTTTATAATGTTCTTCTTTTTCATCTACTGCAAATAGTAATGGTTCAGCATATGTCTTTAATACACCTACTTCATATAATAAAGTTGTATTAAAAATTACATCTGCCTCATCTTGATACGGAAAAACATTCTTTTCTTCACCTTCTCTAACAGATAACCATGTATTTAAAACATCTTTTGCTTTATATCCCCTTGTTCTATTATCTCTTACTATTCTTCTTAATAATCTAACTTCTGTTGTTCTTATTCTATTATGATCATCTAAATTTAAAACTGTTAAAGGTGATAAATAAATTTTATATTTATTCTTTTTATCTATAGAAGAAGTTAACTCATTATTTAAAGCATGTAACCCTTCTATTATTAATATTTCATTTTCTTCTAAACTAGTCGCTTCGTCTATATATTCTCCTTTACCAAGTATAAAATTATATGTTGGTATCTTAACTTTTTCTCCTTTTAACAACTTAGTTAAATCTCTATTAAATAAATCTAATTTGATTGCGTTAATAGATTCAAAATCATAACTACCATCTTCTTTTTTAGGAGTTTTCTCTCTATCAACAAAATAATCATCTATTGATAAAGTCTTTGGATTAATTCCAAAACCTTTTAAAAATAATTGTAATTTCTTTGATGTAGTTGTTTTACCACTAGATGATGGGCCAGATATTAAAACTAGTTTAATATTCTTGTTATTACTAATATCTTCTGCAATTTTTAATAATTTATTATTTTGATATGTTTCTGATAAAAAAACATAATCGTTAATTGTACCTTCTGTAACCTTTTTATTTAAATCACAAATTGATCTAACACCTAGTTTTGAAGAAAATTCATAATAATCATTAAACGCATCAAATAACTTTTCATGATGCTTATAATTAATTTTGCTTGTATATAAACTTGGATATGAAATAACAAAACTATCTTTATCTATCATATTAATTTTAAATTCTTTAATATAACTTGTAGATACTGGTAATGGATTAAAGAAATAATCATATGTATTATCAAGCTTATATAAGTTAATATTCGTATTTGTATTATATTTTAATAACTCTACTTTATCAAACTCTTTTATCTTTTGATAATATTTAATCGCTTCTTTTCTATTAATCAATAATTTATCTATAGAAAGATTAGCCTTAATCATTTCTTCCATTTTATTCTTTACTTCATCAAGAACTTTTTCTGTAATAGTTTTATTTGATTGTATATAAATACCTTTATCTATTGAATGACTTATTTTAATCTTTTCATTATATAAATCTTTAAAAGATTTAATAAGAATAAACAATAAACCTGCTTCATATACTTTATTTCCTATTTCAGAATTCTTATCATAAAAATCAACAGTAGCGTTAGAAAAAAGATTAGTTCCTAATTCTGTAATCGCACCATCTACTATAGATATAATAATCTTATCTTGAAATTCTGATTGAAAATCCTTTGATATTTCTAGTAAAGATGTACCTCTAGGATAAACATATTTTTTGTCTTTATATTTAATAGATATACTAAGCATAAATCCACCTACTTTATTCTTTACCTATATTTTAACACAAAATATCAGTTTTTGTCATCATTTTACATGAATAAATAACAAGATTAAGACTATTATATTAATAGGTGATCACATGTTTATTCCAAATGTTTTAGAAAAAACTATAAATGGAGAAAAAGTATATGATTTATATTCAAAATTATTAGAGGATAGAATAATATTATTATCTGGTGAAATTAATGATAATACATCTAATATAATAGTATCTGAATTATTATATTTAGACTCTATTTCTAATGAAGATATATCTATATATATTAATTCCCCTGGTGGTTCAATAACAAGTGGTATGGCTATATATGACACAATGAATTACATAAAAAGTGATGTGTCAACAATATGTATAGGTATGGCCGCATCAATGGCTGCTTTTCTACTTTCAAGTGGAAAAAAAGGAAAAAGATACATTTTGCCTAATGCAGAAGTAATGATTCATCAACCCATAGGAGGAGTATCAGGTCAAGCAACAGAAATAAATATCGCTGCAAATAGAATAATAAAACTTAAAAACAAATTAAACAAAATACTATCTAATAATACCAACAAAAATATAAAAGAAATAGAAAAAGATACAGAAAGAGATTATTATATGAATTCTAACGAAGCTTTAGAATATGGAATAATAGATAAAATAATATAAAAAAGTGTATTTAAATACACTTTTTTTATAGATTTATTAATATAACAAACGCAAGGAATATTACTACTATAGATATCAAAATAATATTAACAAAAGCTGCATTACCTAGTTCAGGATTAGTTAATTTTTTAACTAATGTTTTAGTATTATTCATTCTTTTTTCTTTTTCTTTTCGTTTCTTTAATTCACAATACTTATTTGTTAAATCTTCATAGAATTTTATTTCTTCTGGATTTGTTATAGTAGGATCACTATATAATTTGCTCATGTCAACACTAAATTTCTTTATATTATCCATTATTTCTTTTTTATTACCAATAAAATTATGATATCTCATTTCGAAATCTAATTCTAATTCTTCTGCATTAACAATCTCTATTTCTTTTTCAAAATCAGTTGGTGTAATATCAGTATTATTGTTTTCCACAGGATTATTACTACTTAATTCTCCAGAAGTATTATATTCATCATTTTCTACATTCTCTTTATTATCAACATATTCAACAGTAGATCTATATTGTACTGGTGATTCAATTACAGATTGATTAGTCTTTTCGTCATAATAAGATTCTATAATATTATTCTTATCATCTAACGCAATCATGTTTTCTATATTAACATATTTAATATTTGAATTTGGCATAATTGCAGTATCATATATTTTTTTAATATTTTGTATTTTAATAGGATCATTTAACTCTCTAATACGATCATTAAATTCTTTTTTAAAAGTCTCAACATCAATCATATCAAGTTCTCTTTTTCCTTCATTTTCTAATGCTTCTTGTTTAGCAATAGCAACTGAATTAGCTTCATAGTCTTGAGATTGGAAAATATTATTAATATTTTGTTTATTAGTAAATTCTTCAGTAAGTGATTTTGCATAAGAATAATCTATTATTCTTTTTCTATGATAATTTTCATCATAAAATGCAATAACATCTATTCCACTTTCTAGTTTTAGAAAATCAATACTATCTAGTTTAATACCATATACCTTATTTAATGAATCTTTTAATTTATCAGTATCTTTAGTTAGTTCTTCTTTTCTATTTATATAATTTTTAACAGCTTCTAATCTATCTTCTCTTCTAGACATTTTATATAAATCTCTAACTAACCAGCTTAAACCATTATCTCTTTCTATTTTGTATTTGATAGTATTTTCTTCTATCGTTAAATTAGTGGTTTTATCCATCAAGTCTACATATTTTATTAAATCTTCCTCTAGTCTGCTCATAAGCTACTCCTTATTCATTAGATTGAAATACTTTATCTAATTTTTCCTTTATCTGATCTCTTGTAAATGGTTTTGCTATATAACTAGTAAATCCCTCTTTTAAATACTTTTCTTTAGCTCCAGAAATAGCATCTGCAGTTAATGCAACAACAGGTGTATTAAAGCCTTCTATTTTCTTTAATTCTTTTAATGTTTCTATACCATCCATATCTGGCATCATTATATCTAGTAATATAACATCATATTTTTTCTTCTTAACAGCTTCTAAAGTTTCTTTACCACTAGTTACACTATCAATATTCATTTCTAAATCTGATAATGCTCTATTTGCAACTTTGATATTTAACATATTATCATCTACAACTAAAACTGTTTTGTTTTTATAAACCACTTTTACTTCTGATTTAGATTCCGATTCGTTACCAACTGGTTTAGTCATTTGACTAATCTTTTGACTTAAATTAACAACAAATATAGATCCTTTTCCATAAGTAGAATTAACATTTATTGTTCCACCCATCATTTCAACTAATTTTTTAGTAATTGCAAGTCCAAGACCAGTTCCTTCTATAGTAGAATTTCTATCCATATCTAGTCTATCAAACTTATCAAATAATCTACCTATAGATTCTTGTTTAATTCCTTTTCCTGTATCTTGTACAGATATTATTAAATTACAATTATTATTCTTATTAATACATTTAACATCAAGATTTACTTCACCTTTATCAGTATATTTAATGGCATTAGATAATAAATTATTAACTACTTCTTTTATATGAACTTTATCACCTATTAATTCATAAGGTATATCTTCAGCGAAATGAGTTTTAAATACAATTGGTTTTTCACCTATTCTTGTTTTATTAATTTTAGCAAGCGTTGTTATTTCTTTAACAAAGTCATAAGGTGCTTCTACTATATCTAATTTATTACTTTCAATCTTACTTATATCTAAGATATTGCCTACTATCTCAAGTAATGTATTAGATGCACTAATTATATCTTCTGAATCTTCTCTAACTTGTTTTGGAACATCATTTTTATAAGTTAATATATCTTCTGATAAACCTGCTATTGCATTTAATGGAGTTCTTATTTCATGAGACATACTAGATAAGAAATCTGATTTAGCTCCATTAGCTCTTTCTGCTTGTTCTTTAGCAATATTTAATTGACTTATTAATTTTATATCAGGATTTTCTATAGTATGGAACATTAACACTGTTACAAACGATTCCATTGATGTCATAAGTAATATTTGAGGATTTGATCCTTGGATTGCTATAACTAGTACCCCAAATACTATATACGCAAATATAGGAACACATTTAATTTTTTTAATATAAGAAAAGCTTCTTACCATATTTATTATCCATGTAACTATTAATACTCCACTAATAGCGTATAAATAATTAGCACTTGGGCCATAAGAATATATTATATCTCCTTCACTAAAATAATTTAATGGTAATACAAATATTGCAACTACACTTATTAAATATATATATAATAATATTTTTTTACGTCTTTCATAATACTTAGATTCTTCTTTTGTAAGAGTAACAATATAAAAAGTAAACTCAGATATCCAAGTAAGTAAATATATCAAATAAAACTTAGTAACAAAATAATTAGTTATAGGCATTTCATTTCTATACTTTATTGTATATACACTTAATATATCTAATATTAAACCAAGTCCATTTGTAATTAATAAAAATTTATATATTTTGTTTTCTAATGAATCTATTCTTTTTTTAGAAAAGAAAACAAATATTAGCATTAATATATAACATAAACTTATTATTTGAAAATACACACTACTTAAAGCAAATTCCTTTATCATTTTTTACACTTCCCTATTATAAATAATTATAACACAAAAAAAGAAAATAACAATAAAGTTATTTTCTTTTTTTACTATAATTATCCATAACTAAGCCTAGTACTTTATTTCTTAATTCGGTATTAGCATCTTCATAAGATTTATCTCTTACATCTATTGGTTCACCAATATTAACAATTAAATTATCATTACCAACCTTATAATCACCAGTAACTCCAAATGGAACAATTAAAGCATCTGTTTTCTTAGCCATAGAAACTGCTCCAAATTTAAATGGTAATAATAATGAATCATTATATTCTTCATTGGTAATAATACCTTTTTCTAATAAACCTATAAGAATATCATCATCAGCTGTTAAAAGTATTTCTTTAAAAGTATCCTTATCTATTCTTCTTGATATTAATAATTCTTTTAATTTATTAACTTGAGATGTTCTTAGTGATTTTTGAGATAAATTCTCATAAAATGATTGTTTATCAGGAACACTAATTAATTCATATATACTTTCATATTCAGTTTCTTTAAGTTTATTTCTAGTTCCTTCTGGGAACAAACCTATAGCACCATTATTTTCTAGATATTCTATTGCTTCATTTTCTGATTCTTTAGCATTTCCATATCTATCAACACATATCGCACCTGTTTTTCTAAAGAAAGGTCCTAATTTACTATCAAAGTATTCTTTTTTAGCCATCCAATGTGTTGTTCTATCAGTTGCGCAAATAACAGGAAATTGATCCCATACATGTAAATGGTTACCACATAAAAGTATTGGTCCATCTTTAGGAATATTTTCTTTACCTATAATAGTTGGTTTTAAACCAGTTTTAAATATTAAAGTACCAATATTTCTTACTTTTCTGTATGGTTTATCATATTTATCTTCTTTAACATGAGCTTTCCCTCTTAAAGAATAATCTAATGATTTCATATATTTATATACTTCATTACCATTACTAACTCTTATAATATTTTTACTATCTTTTACATCTTTATTTGATAGAGAATCAACTAAAAGAACTGTACATTCTTTACTAATTTCTTCTGCATTAGCACCTGTATCTTCAAGCATTACAGATACACCTAATTCTTTACAATACTTAGCTTTTTCTTCTGGTGTATTATCATTACCACAGTAACAAATGCCATCATATTTTAAATTATATTCTTTTAATTTATCAACAAGCATTTTTCTAAATAACGCACCTAATGCATCTTGTCTTGTAGTATTTGCTCTACTTGTAATTATTTGTACTTCATATTCATTATCATGAAGTTTATTAATACAATCAACCATATCTTGTCTTAATGGTTCTTTAATTGCATATTTCCAAATATATTTTATCCAGAATTTTGCGGCTTCTTCTTTAGATACATGGAATATATCTTCTATTTCACTTTTTGATTTATCTATTTCATCATCAGTCTTTTTAAAATATTTTTTCCCATATTCTATTTGAAATTGATCGATGTTTGTTAAAACACCATCAACGTCCACACCAACAACTTTTCTCATAAAAATACCCCCAATTTTTATTTAGATTGTAATGTTAAAATTTTAGTTTGTTCTTTTTCTTTTAACGCTTTTCTATTTACTTTACCAAGTAAAGTTTGAGGAACTTCATTTACAAATTCATAATCATATGGATTTGAATAAATATTTAAGTTCTTCTTACATAATTCTTTAAATTCATTTATTAAATCATTTGATACAACATATCCTTCTTTTAATTTAATATATGCTTTTGGTACTTGTTTTTTATATGGATGATATACACCTATAACAGTTACACTTTCAATAGCTTCATGTTCTATTAATACTCTTTCAATTTCTCTTGGATATACATTAATACCACTATTGATGATCATATCACCTTTTCTTTGTTTAAAGTATAATAAACCATCTTTCCAAACTGCTAAGTCTCCTGTATGAAACCATCCATTTTTTAAACATTCATTTGTCTCTTCTTCATTACCATAGTAACCCTTCATTACTGAAGGTCCTTTTAGACACATTTCACCAACTACATCATCTTCATTTATTTCTTCATTTGTACCTGGTTTAACTAACTTAAAATCTGTATCTACCATAGGAATACCTATAGAACCTATTTTATTATATTCTCCACATGCGAAAGTAGCTCCCGCAACCATTTCTGCTAAACCATAACCTTTACATAATTTAGCTTTACAATTACGTTCTTCTAAGAATTTATTAAAATCAGCTTCTGTTTTATCAGTATCTGAATCTCCACCAGAAACTATATATTTTAAATGAGATAAATCTTTTATTTTACCTACTAATTTACTTTTTAAGATAGCATCTAAGAATGTAGGAACACCAATGATATGGTTTTCTTCTTTTAATACTTCTAAAAGCATATCTTCACCTTTTAATTCAGGTACTAAGTTAACACTAACACCAACTGATAATGGTAAATGTACAGAACTACATAAACCAAAACCATGGAATATTGGCATCATAGCAAGTAATTTATCTCCTCTTTTGAAGTTACTTTCATTTTGGAAGAATTGTTCAACCATTGTATTAAAGTTATCATCAGTTAATTCTACACCTTTTGGTGTACCAGTTGATCCACCAGTACGAAGAATAACTGCTAAAGCATCTTTTTCATATGGTTGTTCTTCTACTTTACTATTATCATTCTTTGTTAAATCAATAAATTCATTCCATTTAGTAAATCTTTTATCATCTGTTGTAAACTTTTCAGTTTTTTCATCTTTTTTAACAGGCTTTTTATTTTTTTCATCAGCTTTTTTAAATTTTGCTCTTATCTTACTCTTTATACTTCTAGAGATAACTTTAGCAATACCTTTTATAGTCATAGAATCAGTTGGTGAAACAACAACAGCATGTTCTACTTTTGTATCGTTTATAACTGTTTCTAAGTTTTTAGCAAATCTATCTAAAATGATTACTACTTTAGAATCTATTTCATTAACGAAATTTTTAATTTCATTTTCAGCAGACTTAGGGTGAATCATAGCTGCTACTGCACCCATTTTTCTACATGCATAAACTGCGTAAACACCTTCAGGAGTGTTAGGCATACATATAGTAACTTTATCACCTTTTTTAACGCCCATTTTCTTTAAACTTCTAACAGTTTTATCTATATTTTCATCAAATTCTTTATAAGTGATTTTTCTACCAAAATATCTTAAAGCAACATCATCCATATGATCTCTGTTTTTATTCATCATATATTGATACATAGTCATTTTAGGATATTCAATATCTAATCCAGCCTCATCATAGAATTTTAACCAAGATTTGTTAATACTACGACTTTCAAGGCGAGGACCTTGTATTTCACCTATCTCTAATTTTCTTAAATAAATGTTTCTTAACTTTCTTTCTTTTTCAGTTAACTCATTTAATTTTTGGCTATATTGTTCTAAATATTCTGTTTGCATAATATCCCCCTCTTTAAAAATTACGAGTTATTCTAGCACATTTTTGTTTTTTTGGCAAATTTATGAAATCATTATACCTACTATAAATATTAATAACATTAATAATATTGATAAATATATTAAGTCTACATGTCCAAAACTCTTCGCTAATTTTGGATTTATTCTTTCTTCTAATTCCTTTTTTGTTTCTATGGAATTCTTTAATTTTTTTAATTTGTCTAATTTTTCTTTCTTTGATAAGCTTTCAAATTCTTTTTTTCTTTCCATTTCATGTAGTTCATAATCATACTTATCTATATTCTTAAATAATCTATCTTCTTGTTTTGTTTCTTCTTTTACTTCGTTATCTTCAAATATATCATCTTCTTCTGGAACTTCTATTTCACTAGATGATTTAGTTCTTTTAGCTTTAAAATCTTTTATAGCCGCAACTCCTAGTAATAGTGGTGTTGGAACTACTTTTGCTAAAAATTTTCTAAATTTTGTTGTTCTCTTTTTTACAGGTTCAGAAGTCATTGCGGCTTCTTCTGTAACAATAATATCTTCTTTAATATCTGGTTCTTCAGTTTTAAAGGGAATAATATTTGATTCTGGAATACTTTCTTTTTTTTCTTCTTCCTTTCTTTTTTCCATTCCACTTCTTATACCATTAATTATTTTTTGATTTAATTCTTTTACATCTTCAGCGGTTATTTTCTTAGATTCTTCTGGTTTATAATTATTTATTATTATATTCAGACTTTTATCAAAAGCATCCATAGATCCTTTTAGATGTGTTATCGCTTCTGGTTTTAGTATATTTCTGTTTAATTGTTCTTCAAATACTGGTAATAATTTTTCATATGTTTCCATCAAAGATTTATATGAAGATATTTCTACTCCTGGGTATTTCTTAGGTATTTCCTTATATTCCTCATATCTTTTCTTTAATTTATCTAATTCAGTTTTAAGATCTATAGATTCAGTTTCTTCTTTAGTTATACTCTTTTCATGCTCATCTAAATCACTATTTGTTTTTTGTATATCTGAAGAATTCTTTGTTTCAGGTTCTACCTCTTCTACTTTTTCATTAGTTATTTCAGAAACTTGTTCTTCTCTCTTTTTCATTGCGTTAATATATGTTTCTAGTTGATTATAATAATTATCTACTACATCATATAGTTCTGAAATAGAATTAGTATTAACTTTCATTAAGGCAAAATCACCATATAATTGATTAAACCTAACTTTTATCTTATGAATACTTTCTTCATAACTATTAATTGTAATACTATGCGCATTCGCTTCACTAGATAGTTTATTTAAATCATTAATTCTAGTTACTATTTCTTTAAATTGATTATTAATACTTTCAAATACTACATCTGAATAAGCCATAGGTACACCTCTTTATTATATATAATTATTATATCATATATTTTAAATTTTACTTATTTATTTTTTTAATATATAATTAAATTGGTGATAATATGAAGAAAAAGATAGTTCTATTAATATCTATATTACTATTAAGTGGTTGTAGTATATATGATGAATATAAAATGCCTAAAAACGTTAAAATAGATACAAATAAAATGACATATGAAGTTTATTCAAAACACAAAATAAAAGAATTAATAAAAGATAATAATGTTGAAATACTTAATAATAAAGAAGAATTAAATACTAATAAAACAGGAAAATATACCGCAGTAATAAAATATAAATATAAATTATTTAAATATAAATTAAAAGTAAATTATGAAGTAGTAGATACATTACCACCTACTTTAATAACATCTCAGTTAAATTATATATATTATTTAAATGACAATGAAATAGACTTTTGTAGTAATGCTAAATATATAGATAATTATGATAGAAAAGTAAAATGTTCTATTGAAGGAGATTATGATTTAACTAAAGAAGGTTCATATGATTTAAAATATATAATTAAAGATAATGCTGATAACACTACTATACAAAGTTTTAATCTTAATGTTTTAGATCCAGAAAATATAGAATATTCTGATGAAGAAGATGATGATGATGATGAAGATGTAGAAGAAGGAATTAAGTTTTCTGATGTAGTTAAAGCTCATAAGAATGATAATACAATGATTGGAATAGATGTTTCTAGATGGCAAGGAGATATAGATTTTGATAAGGTTAAAAAAGCAGGCGCTGAATTTGTAATTATAAGAATGGCTGTTAGTAATGGACCAAATGATGAAATAGGACTAGATTCATTTTATAAAAAGAATATATTAAAAGCTAAAAATGCAGGATTAAAAGTTGGTGTATATGTTTATACATCTGCTTCTTCTAAAAAAGAAATAGAAAGACAAGCTAAATTTGTTAGAAAAGAACTAAATAAAACAAAACTAGATTTTCCTATTACATATGACTTTGAAAGTTGGGATGAAATACAAGAATATACTCTTAATAAATATGATTTAAAAAAGCTTGGGAAAATAAAAAATATCCTGTATGGCTTGCGCATTATGTACCTAATTATTTTGACAAATCTAGTTATGAAGGAAAATATGATATGTGGCAAATATGTAGTGATGGTAAAATAGATGGTATTAATGGTGATGTAGATATAGATATTTATTACAAATAAAAAATGTACTTAAGTACATTTTTTTAGTGGAATTATAATTATTAAAAGCAAATATAATTATTGGATGCACTAATCAGTGTTAGGTGTACCTCCTTTAAGGAGGTGAGTATTTTGTCTAGAAAAGAAGAAAAACTTTATAACATAATTACTCTACTAATACTAATAATAATCTTGTTATTAGTATATATTTTATTTTTAAAATAATTAAATAAAAAAACAGTACACTTAACACCTCTTTTTATTCGAAGTTTTAAGTGTACCAACAAAAACACAGGTACACCTAACTTTTGAGCGATTAGATGCATCCTCTAACTAAATATTAACATAAAAAAGGACTTTACTCAAGTCCTTTTTATGCTTTTTCTAGCTTAGTATTTCTATAATCATCTTCTAGTATTTCCATTAATATTTTGAT
>CACZXL010000003.1:0-71839 GCA_902785135.1 uncultured Erysipelotrichaceae bacterium | reverse complement strand
TAATATTTCATCATGCCATTTACCATCTAAGTAATATGATTCATGTCTTCTTCCATATTCTTTAAAGCCTAGTTTTTTATAACAGTTAATAGCTCTTTCATTAAATGAAAATACTCCTAAATCTATATTATGACATCTTAATTGATTAAAACCATAATCTAATAATAGATTTAAAGCTTCAGCACCATATCCTTTTCCTCTATCTTCTTCTTCACCAATAAAAATACCTAATGTTGCCTTTCCATCTATAGCATTAACATGCATTATTCCACAATTACCTATTAACTCATCATTTTCTTGTAAGATTATACCAAAAGTATATTCCCCTTTTTCCATATTTTTTTGAATCCAATCACGTTCAGTAACTTCATTTATTAATCTACTAGTAGAATGAGTACCATCAGTAACTTTTCTATCATTTAACCATTTAACATATTTATCAGAATCTTCTACATTCATTGGTGATAAATAAATATTCTTACCCTCTAATTTTTTATAATACATATTATTACCTCCTTCTTATATTAAAAACATTTCATATTTATCTTTATTTTGTTCTAATGATTTTTCTACATTAATATAATATACCTTCATTCTTTTATTGTCAAAATCTACTATTCTATCTAGTTTTCCTCCCAGTGCTTCCATAGTTTTCCATGAAGCAGGATTATCTTCATATGCCGTAAGCATAGCTTCTTTAATACCTTTTTCTTTGCATACTTTTAAGGCTAAATATAGATTAATTTTGTTATAACCATTACCTCTTTTACTTGGTCTAATTGAATAACCAATATTACCACCGCGTTCTTTTAATTTACTATTTAGACAATATCTAATATTACACATTCCAACTATTTCATTTTCTTCATCAACCATAAAATACTCTCCACCAGGGACTTTCTCTTCAGATGGCTCACATTCTTCAGATTTATTTCTATATATAAGCCATCCTTCATAATCATCAAGATATCTATCTAAACCTCCAACACCATTAATATCAGATCCAAATTCTATTGTTTCATTAATATAATCTATCGCATCATCTTTATATTCAATATTTGGTTTAATATATTTAAACTTCATTTTATCACCTCCTATTATCCTTATTTATCATAAAAAAATGTTAATATGGAAATCCATATTAACATTAATAATTCATTTTACGCACCTAATTGTAATTTTAAACTATTATCAATTTTAATAGATATATTTCTTACAATTCCATATACTATATCATTAATATTTTTGCTTTCAGCATTAGATTCACTAATTGCTTTCGCTATTAATGCTATATACATTTTTTCAGAACCTATTTTATATTCATTAACTAATCTTGTATAATGTTCATTTTCTGCGATACTCAAATTATAATAATCTGATGCATTAAACATACTTCTTTCATGATATACATCTTCAATTAGTTTAGAAAATATAAATGTAGGTATATCCTTTTTAAAACCCATTTTTTCTAATTCATCTGACGCGATTTCACTAATATTAATATTTCTTTCCTTACATAATCCCCTTGAAACTGATTTTGCTTCATTTAATTCTATTTCTTCTTTTTGTTCTTGTGGTAGATTCTCATATACATCGTATTCCATAGAATCATAAAAAACTATATTATCATTACCGATATTTTTCTTGGCTGCTTTAATCAAAATATTAACCTCCTCTCTTAAGTTTATTCGCGTTTGAAGAAGAAAAAACACGAAATCAACTTATTTCTAAGCGACTCCGCGTTTGCGTGTAGGTTTTATCCCGAGATAGCTCACAAATAATTGCTTATATCTCCTCACTTACATACAAAATTATAACTATATTATTTTTATTTGTCAATACTTTATTAAATGTGTTATAATATCTTGCGGAAAAAAGGGTGTGATAAAATGATTAAGATTTATAAAACAACTACATATGAAAAAAAGATAAAAAAAATAAAAAGAATGAGTCAAGATTCATGGATAGATTTATTTAATCCTACTAGAGAAGAAATAGATAGAGTTTCTGAAAAAACTGAAATAAATCAAGATTTAATATCTAAGATGCTTGATGCGGATGAGCTACCAAGAATTGAATTTGATGATAATGCAACTTTAATAGTTATAGATACACCTATAATAACAGAAGAAAAAGAATATATTACTCACCCACTTGGAATAATTATAACTAAGAGTAATTATGTTATAACTGTATCTACTAAAAAAATAGATATTCTTGATGATTTTAAAAAGAATATAGTCCATGATTTTAGAACTGCTAAAAAAACAAGATTTGTTATTCAAATATTTTTAAAAACTATTAGTAAATATTTAAGAGTATTAAAAGTAATAAATAAGAGTATTGATAAAAAAGAAGAAGTATTAAAAAAATCTACTAAAAATGAAGATTTAATTGATTTATTAGGTATAGAAAAAACACTTGTATACTTTATTACTTCTTTAAGAGAAAATAAAGCTGTTTTAGATAGACTAAAAAGAGGAAATGTTATTGACTTATATGAAGGTGACTCTGCTTTATTAGATGATGCGGTTGTTGAAATGAACCAAGCTTTAGATATGGCTACTATTTATAGAGATATCTTATCATCTATTACAGATACTTATGCAACTATAGTATCTAATAATTTAAATGATGTAATGAAGTTTTTAGCGGGTATGACTATTGTACTATCTATACCTACTATTATATCTTCATTCTTAGGAATGAATGTTAAATTTGGTTTTATAGGAATAAGTGATTATTCTGCTATTGCTATATTTATAGGATCAATAATTCTATCTATTATAGTAGCGATATGGTTAAAGAAAAAGGATATGCTTTAATATGTATAAAACAGAAAAATATGTAGAAAAACTTGTTCATGGTGAACCAACAGGTTTCTTAAATCCAATTGATGTAAGAAATCTAAAAGGTAAATTAAATAAAAATCAATATAAGATTTATAGTCCTACAAAAGATTCAGAAAAAGTAATCTTTTATAATAAAAAAGAACCAGATATTTCTTTATATGAAATAGAAACTAATAATAGTTTAAGACATCAAGAAATATTAGGTTCCCTATTTAATCTTAATATAGATGAATCTATGTTTGGAGATATTATTATTAATGATAATCATTATTATGTTTTTATTAATAATTTAATTGAAGATTATTTTATTTCTAATTTTAATAAAGTTGGTAAATATAATATTAGTTTAAAGAAATTAAATAAAGACTATTTAAAAGATTATGAAAGAAGTTATGAAGAAATAGAATTAATTGTTACTAGTTTAAGAATTGATACTGTTATTTCAAGAATAATACATACTAATAGAGATTCTATAAAAGATAAGATTAAAGATAAAGATATTTATCTTAATCATGAATTACTAAAAAGAACAGATTATAAATTAAAAGAAGATGATATATTTTCAATAAGAAAATATGGTAAATATAAGTTTATAAAAGTAACTAATACTACTAAAAAAGACAACTTTGTAATTTTAATAAAGAAGTACAATTAGTATATTGACTAATTGTACTTTTTTAATTAGAATATTTTATTGCAAGGAAGGAATTTGAAATGGGACAAGTAAATTCTAAAGACAATTTATTACAATTAAAAAGAGAACTAAAAATTTATAAAATTATCTCTAAAATGGCTGAAAAAAAATATATATCACAAATCAGAGCGATGTTAGATGAAGATATTAAAACATATGAAAATAGAAAATTGATTGAAGAAGAAATTTTAGCTCTTGCTTTAATTGCGGCAAATAAAAAAGAAGAATTATAATAATTCTTCTTTTTTTATTTCATACATATCAAAGTTACATTTCTTCCATCATTAGGTTTATCTTTTCTATATGAATGTATATAATCATTACACATAGAACATATATCTGAAGATGATATATTCTCTTCTTTTATACCTAGATTCATTAATACTTTTTTATTTATTTCAATAGTATCTATATAATATTTTTGTTCTTCTTTATAATCACCTTTAGTAATATAATCTTCTATATTAATATCACTAAATTCTTTAATAAATTCTTCTTTTAATTCTTCTCCTACTTCAAAATGGCATTTATGAATTGATGGAGAAATATATATCTTAATATCTTCTGGATTAGAATTAAATTCATTTATCATAATATTAACCGCATTAGTACTTATTCTAGTTAAAGTACCTTTCCAACCTGAATGAACATTACCTATCACTTTATTTTTAGTATCATAAATTAATATTGATTGACAATCCGCTACATACGTTACTAATGCAACATTTTTTAAATTAGTTATTAATCCATCAACATTTTCAAAAGTAGTATCTATATTGTTATTATCTATTACTTTAACATTATTAGAATGTGTTTGTTTTGTACCTACTATCTTTTTAAAACTATAGTTTATCTTCTCCTCTATTTCTTTATATTGTTTTATTCTACCTTCTTCTAAAACAGTATCTAATTTAAAATTATAAGGTTTATGAATAAATAAACTAATCAAATCTGTATCAAAATTTATATCTATATATCCTTTATTCATATTAATTCCTTTCATATTTGTTTTTAAAATAATTTACTAGAGGTTCTACATTCATTTCTTTTTTGCATACTCTTTTACACGTTTCAAATATATTATAAGCTTCTGCATATTTATGAATATTTTTATTAAGATAATCTGTTATTTCTTTAATTCTTCCTTCTTTTAATATAGTATCTACATCACCTATATCTTCATTTATTCTTCCTAGTAACATACCATCAAAAATTGAACCTAATAAATAATCTGGGAAATAACCAAATGATCCTTCAGACCAGTGCATATCTTGTAAGATTCCTTCACTATCATCTTTAACATCTATTCCTAGATAATCTTTATATTTTTGATTCCATATTTCTGGCAACTTATTTAAATCTATATTACCATTAAATATTTCTCTTTCTATTTCATATCTAATTATTATATGAAGACAGTATGTTAATTCATCTGCCTCTGTTCTTATTAAAGATGTTTTAGCGTTATTTAAATAATTCATGTATTCTTCTAAAGATATATCTAACTTTGCTTTCTTTTTAAATTCATTATATATTGGAATCCAAAAGTTAATATTTCTACCTAATATATTTTCATAGAATCTTGATTGACTTTCATGAAGTGCATGTAATTGAACTTCGACCATATTTAATTCATCATAATCTTTTTCACAGTATAATTCAAATATACCATGACCACCTTCATGAATAATTGTAGTTGCGACATCTATAATATCATTAGTTTCTTTAAACGCTATTCTACAATCGTTTTTAGATAATTTAGATGTATAACCATGTGGATAAAAGCCTAGTTCTCTTTTATCTTTATTAAAACCCATATAATCTAATAAATAATTCGATATATCTAACAATTCAGATTTACTATATTCATTTTTAATACCGTTTAATTCTTTTGGTTTTAAATTTTTAATAATAGGTATTATCTTATTTTTTAATTCTTCAAATAAAGGATCAATATCTTTTGATTTAATTCCTCTTTCAAATTCAGACAACATATCATCATATAAATTATCACTATTTGGATTTATATAACTAAATATTTTTTTAGTTAATTCAATCATTTTTTCTAAATCAGGTTTAAATATTTTATAATCTTTTTTATCTTTAGCTTCAGCCCATGATTGTCTTGATATTATTTTTTGTTTAGAATATTCTTCAAATAATTCTTTAGGTATTCTTTTTTCTTTTTCATAATCTTCTTTTAAATGTAAAAAATATAGTTTCTTATGTTCTTCTAACTTTTTAAATTCATCACTATTAATTGCGTTATCTAATAATTCAATATATTTATCAGAAGTACTCATTTCAAATATTTTACTATCGTTTTTATTTAATAAATCAGAATAATAATCTATAGAATCTTTAGGTACCTTAGTATCTATTTCCCACATAAGCATTATTGTAAGTGAACTTAAATCATTAATTTCATTTAAATAATTTAGAAAATCCTTCATATAATCACCATTATAATTATAACATAAAAAAATAATTCCATTTAGGAATTATTTTTTATTTTTTTCTGGAGTTTTTGATGGTAATTTAATACCTTTATATTTTAGGAATCCAATTAAACCTATTACTACTACAATTAAAATTATAGATAGTACTGGTCTAAATCTAAACCATGCGATTGCGATTACTACTAATGAAATAGCAAATCCTAATACACCTGAGAATAATCCTGTAGAGAAATTAACTATACTTCCTACTACTGGAATCTTATCAGTTAATCTTTGAAGTGGAGCGAATAAAGAACCTATTCCACTAATTACTAAAATAGTTCCTAATACTCTTAATGCCCATTTTAATGTTTTATTAGCATTTGATTTACTTTCAAGTATTTCTCTACCTGTATAGCTTCCTCTTCTAATTTCAAATATATTTTTTCCTTTTTTAGCTGTATATGCTTTTATAGTATTATCACTTTGAACACCAATAATACTAACTTCTCCATCAGTTGCGTATTTATAAGAAATTCTTAAATCTCCAACTTTTGGATCATTTACATCTTCAGAATTAGTAATATATTTTTCATTAATAACATATCCTTCTACTGGAACTTTATATTGTTCAGTTAATTTTTCATTATTATAATCTTTATTATAAGTTAATGAATTTACTAATCTTTCTGGTAATTCAAATGCTCCTACCTTAACATTTGAAGTTACATATTCATCTCCTTCAATTTTCATTGAAGATGGATTTTCATGTCCTGCTTTTTTGTATTCAGATGAATCTAAAACTTTATCAGACCAAGTTTTTTCATATGTACATTCTTCTTTGTCATTATCATCTGTTTTACAACTTTCATCCCATTGATACATTTCTACTATTCTTTTTAATTTTACTGATTTAGTAGAAATACCAAATTTTGAATCTTTAACTTCTGGTGAATTTGATAAATCAATCTTACCAGTAGTTGCGATTATCTTTCCTTCATATTTTGAATTAATTTTTGCACTTGATACATCTGTGTATCCTTTCATAGCTTCATTAATAGCATTTTGTTCTTTAACTGTTCTACCTTCATTACTCCAAAGAACAAATATACCTACTAAGAAGATTACAATTCCTCCTAAAAAACCTCCAGTTTTTTTAGCATTTGTATTTGTAGCCATACTTACCTCCTATCGCTACTTAAAGTATATTCTAATTTTACAAAAAAAGCAACGAATTTGTAAATAAATTTACATAAAGAAAAAAAGTTGAACTTAATAGTTCAACTTTTATTTACTATGGTACGGACAAATAGTATATCCGAAACTTTAGGAATAGTTGATAAACAGCTAATCACTAGATACTTTTTACCATAGATATAGTTTATTTCAACATTTTTTATTATCTATTTTTATTAAACAATATTTTCGCTAATCTTTTTATTCCTTTAGATTCTTCTTTTGGTTGTTCTTTTTTTGCTACATCTTCAACTGTCCAATATGAATGTTCTTCGCCATCTTCATCGATATAAGTTTTTAAAACACGTTCCCATTTTTCACCATTAGTGTAATCTCTATGAATTATTTCATCAATTTGTTCTGCAGATAATGTGAGACCTAATTTTTTATTAAATTCATTTATAAATCTTTTTGCTCTTTCATATCCTCTTTCAGGAATAGTATTTCTTGAATATAATAATTTAAGTGCAACTAATTGTAAAATTCTATGTCTTAATTCCATATCACAATTATGATCATAAACACTCTCTTTTAATTCGGTAAAATCTAATTCATCAATATATTTTTCATTAAAAATTGATAATAATTCATCTAAATTTATATTTTCATCATTATCTACGTATTCTTCTAACTCATAGTATTTTGATACTTCACCAGTCATATGATCAGCATGAAGTAAAAAATATGATGCTTTCCATGGATTACATTCTTCTTCATTTTTTCTTTCTATTTTCATAAATATTTGAACTTTCCAGTCAACTTCTTTACCATTTTTAAAAATTGGATGTTGTCCCCAACCTTTTGCTCTATATCCACATTTCATTAAACATAATTGATTATGTGGTAATCTATATAGTAATTGTCCAATATTCATTACATCAGAAATTTTCTTAATATCTTGAAAGTTCATATGTCTAGTTCCTTCAAAATATTCTAATTCTCTTTCTGGGTACTTGATTTCATACCAATTAACAATATTGTTAATTAATTCTTGTAATTCTTCTGTTTCTATAAAACAATGATAACCATCTTTTATTGAGGCTTTTAACCAATTTAAAAAATCTTTATTTTTTTCTATTTCATAATCTTTTGTGTCTTGTTCATAAAATCTTTCTGCTTGTGCAATAGTCATTACAAAACCTCCCTTTGTCTAGTCAGTTATTATATCATACTTTTTTCTATTTGAACCATTATTTTACTAATTATCTTTCAAAATCATCTTAGCTTTTGTAAACACAAAAAAACTAATCCATTTTTGAATTAGTTATTTATCAAACTCGAAACTACTATAAAAGTTCGAGCAGAATTCCTCTTGGTAGCGACGGAGGGGGTCGAACCCACGACCTTTCGGGTATGAACCGAACGCTCTAGCCAACTGAGCTACATCGCCATGAAAATTACATAAAAGATTATAACAAAATAAAAAAAAATATACAAGTATTTTGTATATTTTTTAATTATTTTCTTTTCTTAAGTAAATCTCTAATTTCTTCTAAAAGAACTACTTCATCAGATTTAACTACTTCAGGAGTTTCTTCTTCTTTTTTCTTTTTACCAACTGTCATTAATTTATTAACAGCTTTAAGCATTAAGAATAATACTAATGCCATAATTAAGAAATTAATAATTGCTGTTACAAAATGACCCCAGTTAAGAGCTTGTCCACCCCAAATCTTTACTTTTCCTTGAACTTCTGCTCCACCGATAGAATTAATTAATGGATTAATAAAATCTTCTGTTAAAGCAGTTACTATAGATGCAAATGCAGTACCTATAATAACACCTATAGCCATATCCATTACATTTCCTCTTAGAACAAATGTCTTAAATTCTCCAAAGAAACCTTTACTCTTTTCTTTAGCTCCCTTTAGTTTTTCAGTATTTATCTTTTTCATAGTATTCCTCCTTAAGTGTATTATATCACTAAAAATAAAAAAGATAGCAATAAAATTGCTATCTTATGAATTTAAAGATTCAGTTTGATATAAGTTTTTATAAATTTTATTTGTTTTTAATAATTCTTCGTGTGTTCCTTCTCCAACTATTTTTCCACCTTCTACTACATATATAATATCTGCATCTATAATAGTTGATAGTCTATGTGCGACTATAACAACTGTATGATCTTTTACTAAGTTATCAATAGTCTTTTTTATAAATTCTTGCGAATTGTTATCAAGTGCAGAAGTAGCTTCATCAAATAGAATTACCTTTGTATCTTTTGTTAAAGTTCTTGCAATTGATAATCTTTGTTTTTGACCACCAGAAAGGTTCACTCCGCCTTCCCCTAATAATGTATTATATCCTTTTGGTAAAGATGAAATATAATCATCTAAGTATGCCATTTCATTATACTTTTTAATATCATTTAATGTTATCTTTTTATTAATAATTTTAAAATTATTTTTAATAGTTCTATTAAATATAAATGGTTCTTGTCTAATTATTGATATATTCTTTCTTAAAGTGGTTTCATCTAAATCTTTAATATCTACTCCATCTAATGTTATAGAACCTTTTTTAACATCAAAAACTCTTGTTAAAAGATTAAATAATGTAGATTTACCTTGACCTGATCTACCTACTACCGCTATCTTTTTATGTGGTTCTAATTTAAGATTAAAGTTCTTAAGAATATCTCCTTCATCAGGATATCCAAATGTAACATTTTTAAATTCTACTATACCTTCTACTTTTTTAAGAGATATATCACCATATTTTTCATCTTCAAATTTCTTATTTAAAACAATTTCATTTATTCTTCCAAGCGCAACTGTTACTTTTTGATATGTTTGATTTAAATCTGCTATATTATCAATCATATACATATATCTATAAATATAATATGTCATTGCGATAAAGAATGTTAGAGATACTGATTTTTGATATAAAAGTACTGCGCATGTTGCGAATACTCCTACTTCCATAGTTACTCTTAATATTCTTGTTATTATATTAAATTTAATATCTAAATTAGTTTCATCAACAGACTTTTTATATAATAATTCTATTATTTCTTTCATTTCAGTTAATAGATTATTTCTAATACCAAGTGTCTTAATTTCTCTAATTCCTCTAACTGATTCTGTTACTAAAGAAGTAAACTTATCTTGTTCTTTCTTTCTTTTTGAATGTGCGTCTTTCATTTTTGGATTAAAATAATGCATAATAACAAATAATACTGCCATTATAATTATTATTTCTACTCCTATAATCCAAGAATTATAGAATATATAAAATATTAATATGAACGCAGCGATTATTTCACCAAAAGCAGATATTAATCTTCTTAAAGTAAATGATAATGCATCAGAATCTGTTGTTATTCTATTTATTATTTCACCAGATGCCATTTTTTCATATGCATATGCCGGTAAACTAAGTGCTTTAGAATAAGCTTCATATCCTATTCTTCTTGTTAATCTACTTTCTAGTTTAACAAGTCCATTAGAAGCATAAATCATTAATGCTCCACTAAAGAATGAAGAATATAAGAAATATATAAATAAATAGAATAATGATCTATCTAAATTTAAATTAGTTATTTCTTCTACTGCCGCACCATTTAAATATCCAGAAAAAATAGATGTTGATTCAACAATTAATAATAATATACAAAAGAATATAAATTTCTTTTTTTCTTCTTTTAATAAATTAAGAATTGGTTTAAATTCTTTAAAGTTTTTCATATAATCACCTCTTTTTTCCATTAAAAAAACTACTATTTCTAGTAGTTAGCAAGCAAAAACAGGAGTAAAAACATATTCACTCTTATTCTTCTTACTAACTATAAACAAATAAAATAAATATAAAACTATCTTCATGTTTTCACTCCTTTCTCTTTAAATTCATGTTAATTTTAACAATTATAATTATCAAAGTCAAGAAAAAAAACTAGATTAACTAGTTTTTAATACTTTTTTCTTTTTCTTTCTTCTATATAAAATTTCTTCTAATATTGTAGTAGATAATCCACCTAAAACTGATATTAACGCTAGTTTTGATAATGATGGAGTTTCATTTATTAGGTTTAAACCGTCTAAAGTGTTATTAACTACATATACATTTTCTTTTTCAATTTTTTTATCTAATGAATCTAGTGATGGGATAATATTAAAATCAGTATAACTATCATCTATATCTTGAAATAACATAAATGTTAAATAATTATAATCATCTTCAGATTTATACTTATTATATTTTTTTAACATTTCTTCTCTATAATCATTATCAAAAAATGTTAGATCAACAAATTCTTTCTTTCCATCTATATATACTATATTCCATGCATGACCTATATTAACACTAGTATCTATTCCTTCTACTTTTCTAGATTTAACACCTGTTTTATAACACATAATATCAAATAAAGATGCATAATTTATACAAATTCCGTCTTTCTTTTCTGAATCTTGATTAACAATTGAAGAAATAGAATTATAATTATATTCTTCACTTTTTTCAGTAGGTTCATATGTATTCTTTTCTTGTTCTATTAAATTATTAGTATATTCTCTTATACTATCACTTACTTCTTTGTCATAACTTAAAGTACTACATATATAATCAGATATTAATAAAACTTTTTCTTTATCATCTTTTGCGTTTTTTATATCATATTCATCTATAACTTCATTTAAATAATTATCCATAGATTTTATAGATTCAAGATTATTTTTATCAATAAAGATATCATCATTTTTATTAACAAAATAATTATAAAATACTAATTGATCTAAATCATCTAAAAATGAATAAAGACTATTATTAATAACTACATCTTTTTTAAATCTACTGATGTCAAATTTATTTTCTCTATTATTTCTTATATTTTTATAATCAAATGATAATACAATTTTATCTAAATTAGAATTATTTATTAATTCTATATCTTCATCTGTTAATAATTCTGAATTAAATATATTTAAAGTTTTTAAATTAGGACATTTTTCTAAAAAAGACATATCTTTTGTTATATTCATATGAATATCTGCTTCTTCTAGTTTTTCTAATTTTTCATAAGTAACATATCTATCAACTAATTTATTAGTATTAGTAGCTTTATTAATATATGTACCATCTGATAATTCTCTACCATAGTATTCTAAATATTTATCACTATCTAGAATATTATCATAATATAATTCATTACGTATATCTAAAGGAACAGTAGCCACTTTTTCAGTTAAATCTGCACCTTTTTTTATGGCATATATAGATCCAGATAAAAAAGTAGATAACACAAAAACACATATTTTTTTCATTACATATTCTCTCTTTTTCATAATGGCACCTCCCTTTTAACAGGGTCTAATATAACATAAATTAGAATATTTGTAAAATTGAATACATTTTATTATATATATGTTATAATTTTATTGGAGGATGGATATGAAGTTATTTAGTAAAAAAGAAAAAGAACCTAAAGAAAAGAAAAAACATTTATCAAAAAGAAAAAAAGAAAAATTAAGAATTAAGAAAAAAGAAGAAAAGGAATTAAAAAAGATTGAAAAAATCAATAGTGAATCAAAATATGATTTAAAACCATTCTTTGGAGGAATTGGTGTTGGTATCGCAAACATAATCCCTGGAGTATCTGGTGGAACTATGTTAGTTATATTTGATTTATTTGAAAGACTTACTAATGCAGTAAGTGATGTTTTTAAAAGAAAAACTACTACAAGAAAACAAAGTATATTATTCTTATTAAAAGTGTTAGTAGGAGCTGGAATTGGTATTGTAGCTTTTGCTAAAATATTAGGATTTACTTTAAATCATATAGAAGCAGAAACAATATTCTGGTTTATGGGATTAATATTATTTAGTATTCCTATAGTTATTAAGAAAGAAATGAAAAATGAAAAGTTTAATGTTATATATTTCTTAATAGGAATAATACTTATTGGAGTATTAGAATACTTTAATTTAAAAGGTGTTAATAATAGCTTAAATGAAGAAGCTGGTATTATAGGTTATTTAATACTATTTGGTTTAGGAGTTATTGGAGGTATATCAATGATATTCCCAGGTATTTCTGGATCAATGGTTATGCTTGTATTAGGTAAATATGAAATGGTTAGAAGTTATATAGATCAAGTAACTACTTTAGATGTTAATATATTTATTAAACTTGGTATATTTGGTTTAGGAGCAGTTGCTGGTATAGTATTTAGTGCTAAAATATTATCTTCATTATTAACTAAACATAAAGGTAAAACTATAAGTTTAATTTTAGGTTTTATAATAGCAAGTGCATTAATATTACCATTAAATCTAGAAACACCTATTACATTTACAACTGAGAAAGTTTGTGGATTAATAGTTAGTTTTATATTAGGTGGCGTAGTAATTTATTACTTAGATAAATTAGAAAAAAAGAATTCAGATAAATAATCTGAATTCTTTTTTAATATCCTAATTCTTTTGTTATTGAAACTACATCTGATTTATGTGATTCTGTAACTCTAGCGTATATTACAGTATTTTTATTTCTTGATAAGAAGAAATAATATCCTTTACTAGTTACATGAAATCTTGCATATTCTTTTTTAGTAATATCTAATTTACTTTTTGATACATTTCCAATTGATTCTAAAAATATATTTTTATTATTATCAAAGAATGCTTGAGCCGCATCATTATCTACTAACTCATAATATTCTATTTGATAAGTTGCATCTTTTGATTGAGCTACATAAGCTTTTTTTATTGAACTATAGTTTTCAAATTGTTCTCCTACATCTACTACTCTAAATCCTTTATCTGATAATTTTGAATGAAATGTTCCATAAGTAATAGGTTCTTTTTTACCACAACCTGTTAAAACAAAAACACTTATAAATAACACCATTACTGTTAATACTTTTTTAAGACTTTTCATCAATACTCCTCCTACTCTAATAATAGGATAACACTTTTAAAAAAAGAATACAATAAAAAAGAATACTTTAGCTAACTAAATTGTCAAAGTATTCTTGAAAATTATTTTGAATATCTGTAATTATTATATTTAATTTTTTTGAATATTCTATATAATTTTTATAATCATCATATTCATATAATTTATTAAATAAATTATCTAGTTCTTTTGATTCATTATCTATATTAGAACCATTATTCTCTATTCTTACTAATTCTTTTTGTTTTTTAGTAATTATATTAATTAATTCTTTTATATCTTTATTTTTTTCTATTTTACTTAAATAAAATTTATAGTTCTTATATTCATCAGTATCAATTATTAACTCTTTTAATTCTTCTACTTTATTAAGTATATTATTCATCTAGAACTCCATCTAAACTCCATGTTTTAGCTTCAGTAATTTTTACATTTACTATTTTACCAATATAATCTTTAGAACATTTTACATTAACAAGTTTCATAGTATCAGTATAACCTGCGCACATTTCTTCATTTTTTTCAGAAACACCTTCTATAAGAACTGGTACAACTGTATTAACTACTTTTTCATTGCTTTCTTTATAATATTTATTAATTAATTCATTTAATCTCGCAAGTCTTTTTTCTTTTTCTTCTAAAGGAACATTGTCTTCCATAGATGCTGCTGGTGTATTTTCTCTAGGTGAATATATAAATGTATATGCACCATCATATTTGCATTCATTAACTACTTCTAAAGTTTCTTCAAAATCTTCTTCTGTTTCTCCAGGGAAACCTACAATTATATCAGTAGTAATAGTTGCGTTTTTAACTTTATCTTTAATCTTATAAAATAATTCTAAATAACTTTCTTTAGTATAACGTCTACCCATTAATTTTAGTATTCTATTTGATCCAGATTGTACTGGTAAATGAATATATGGCATTACATTAGGGTACTTCGCAATTACATCTATCATATTATCATTAAAGTCCCATGGATGAGATGTTACAAATCTAATTCTTTCTATACCGGTTTTCGCAACTTCCTCTAAGAGTTCTGCCATAGTAATATTTTCATTTAAATCTTTTCCATAAGCATTAACATTTTGTCCTAAAAGAGTTACTTCTTTGTAACCAAGTTTAATTAAATCATCTATTTCTTTTAATATATCTTCTTTTCTTCTACTTCTTTGTTTCCCTCTAGTAAAAGGTACAATGCAGTATGTACAGAATTTATCACAACCATACATAATATTAACAAATGCTTTATACATACTATCTCTTTTTACAGGTAAGTTTTCTATAATATCTCCTTCTTTAGAGAATACTTCTACTACTTGTTCATTTTTATCTATTGCTTCACTTATTAATTTTGGTAAGTTATGAATATTATGAGTACCAAATACTACATCAACATATTTTTTCTTTCTTTCTAACTCATTAACAATAGATACTTCTTGTGCCATACATCCACCGATAGCTAAGATAATATCTGGTCTTTTTTCTTTCATATGTTGTACTCTACCTATCATACCAAATACTTTGTTATGAGCGTTTTCTCTAATTGCACAAGTATTAAGTAAAATAAGATCAGCTTTTTCCATATCACTAGTTTCAGTAAATGACATATCTTCTAATATAGCTTTAATAGTTTCACTATCTCTAACATTAGCTTGACAACCATAAGTAATAATATGATATGTTTTACCAATACCTAACTTACTTAAATCATTATCCATAATATATGCATCTGTGATTACTTTAACTTCTTCTTTTGTTCTTTTTCTAGCTTCAGAATAAGAGGGTTTATTTTTTTCCATAGTATACCTCCAAACAAATGGTATTATAACATAAAAAAATAACTTAATAAATAAGTTATTTCTTATTTTGCATTAGATATGCATCATATAAGTTTTCAAATAAAGATATTACTGTCATTGGTCCTACTCCGCCTGGAACTTTACTTATATAATCACATTTACTTTTAACATCTTCAAAGTATACATCACCAAATATTTGACCACAATCTACACAAATACCTGCATCAACTACTACCGCATTATTTTTTACATAACTTTTATCAATTACTTCTCTTTTACCAATACCTGTGATTAATATATGACTATTTTTACATATCTTTTTAATATCTTTGGTAGTACTTCCTACCATATTAACATCTATACCTTTATTAGTTAAATAATAATATAATGGTTTACCTATTAATCTACTTCTATTAATAATAGTTACTTTTTTATCTTTATAATCTATATCATAATAAGATAGCAAACTAAGTATACCTCTTACAGTACCTGGAATAAAACAATCTTCATTATTTATTAATTTAGACATATTCTTATCTGTTAAACCATCCACATCTTTATATTCAGAAATAGAATTTAATATCATATCATCATCTAAATGATTATATAATGGTAGTTCTACTATTATTCCATTTACTAATTTATCTTTATTAAACTTTTCTATATCTTTAATTATCTTTTCATTAGTTATACTTTCTTTATATTCTTTTAGTTCTACTTCTATTCCTAGATCTATACATTTTTTTACTTTCTGATAAATATATTTATCAGATTCTTTTGAATCACTTGCTTTAATAATAACTAGTTTTAATTGATCTTTTATCTTCTTTTTTAATTCTTCTTCTATTTTATTAGAAACTAATTTACCATCAAGTATCTTATACATAATATCATTCCTTTATATTAAAATTATTCGCAAGTAATCTTTTCATAACAATTTCTTTAGGAGTCCAAAAACTACACTCTAATATATATTTTTGATTTTTATTAAAGAAATACTTTATTAAAACATAATCATTTATTCTTTGTCTTATACCTTTTTCTTTATATAGAAATGGACAAGTAAATAATTTGCAAGCCATACATGTTTTCATAGTGCATACACTATCTATTAAATACTTACATTTTCCTCTACCTTTCCATTCACAACATCCATTTTTATGATTTGGATTTTCTTTTCTAAAACGAATACATACATCATTTTCAAATTCACAATAGTTTTCATTACATATTCTATCATCTAATATTTTACATACTGTATCATAAATATAATTATATCTATCTTCTCTATTTTTAATATTTATGGCAGTTTTAATCATATCTAAATCTTCACTTTTAACACCATCATATTCTATAACTAGTTCTAAATTCTTTTTATCACATAATCTAATTAACTTTTTAGTTTTACTTATTGTCTTATCAATATTATCTTTATTAACAAATAAAATCAATTTATTATTATCTATTTTATAATTCATTTACTTCACCTGGTAAACTTATTGATGGTGTATTATTAAAATCAGTATATTTAATATCTATATCAAAACCTATTCCTAAAAACTTAAAATTAGATTCAATACTTTCTACATAATTATCATTATTAACAAATATTCTTACTGGTACTTTTCTTTTAAATAATTTTGTTAAATTAAACTTTCTACTTGTTCCTTTATTCGCAGAATTTAGTATTCCTCTTAAAGATCTACCATTTATTTCTCCAATATAAATAGTACCTTTATCAGTTTTTTCTTCCTTAGAAATTTTTATACCATCAAACATCTTAAACATAGGTGTTACCTCACCAATATCTTTTTCTTTTGATTTTCTCCACTTGTCGGTACTATCATTTGAAATAATATCAGTTTTAGTATAAGTAACATTATTCTTATAATCTAAATATTCTTCTATATCTACTAGTTTATTTGTTATATTACAATAACCCAATCTATTATTTAAGTCTTCTTTACAATCTAAATTAGTATCAAACTTATATCCAACTAAATCTATACTTACAATTCCATTATAAGAAAAGGTTTTTAATTTTTTTATCATTTCGTTTCTACTTTTAGATAAAACTTCATTTCTTTCTTTTTGTTTCTTTATATGACCTAATATAAAGAATATACTTATTATTAATAAAATTCCTATAACTATAAATATCCATTTTTTCTTTTTCAATTTAATCACCTATATAAATTATAAAAAAAAAGAAGATTAAAATCAATCTTCTTATTTATTATTTGGCACTAACTTTTCTACTCCACCCATATAAGGTCTTAAAGCTTCTGGTATTTTAACTGTTCCATCTGCTTGTAAGTTATTTTCTAAGAACGCAATTAACATTCTAGGTGGAGCGATAACTGTATTATTTAAAGTATGCGCTAAAGTCTTATTACCATCTTTATCTTTATATCTAATACCAAGTCTTCTAGCTTGAGCATCAGTTAAGTTAGAACATGATCCAACTTCAAAATATGTTTTTTGTCTTGGGCTCCATGCTTCAACATCACATGATCTATATTTAAGATCAGCAAGATCTCCAGTACAGCATACTAATTTTCTAACTGGAATATCTAGTGTTCTAAATAATTCTACTGTATAATTAAGCATTTTTTCATACCAAGCTTCACTATCTTCTGGTTTACAAATAACAATCATTTCTTGTTTTTCAAATTGATGAATTCTATAAACTCCTCTTTCTTCTATACCATGCGCACCAACTTCTTTTCTAAAACATGGTGAATAACTAGTCATAGTTATAGGAAGTTCTTCTTCTTTTAATATTTGATCTTTAAATTTCGCAATCATAGAGTGTTCTGAAGTACCAATCAAGTATAAATCTTCACCTTCAACTTTATACATCATAGCTTCTTTTTCTTCAAAAGACATAACTCCATCAACCGCATCGCTTCTAATCATAAAAGGTGGAATACAGTATGTGAATCCCTTATTAATCATAAAGTCTCTAGCATAACTTAAAACAGCACTATGTAATCTTGCGATATCACCAACTAAATAATAAAAACCATTTCCAGATACTCTTGCAGCAGCTTCTTTATCAAGTCCACTAAAACTTGCCATGATATCTGCGTGATATGGAACTTCAAAATCAGGAACTACTGGTTCACCAATATGTTCTATATCAACATTCTTACTGTCATCTTCTCCAATAGGTACATCATCTGCGACTATATTTGGTATTAAGAACATTATTTCTTTTATTTCTTTACTTAATGTTTCTTCTTTTTCTTCTAAACCTTTTAATTCATCATTAATCTTAGTTACTTTATCTTTTAAGGCAAGGCCTTCTTCTTTCTTACCTTCTCTCATTAAAGCACCAATATTATCACTTATTTCATTTCTTTCTTTTCTATAGTTATCAGCTTTAACTTTTATTTCTCTATATTCTTCATCTAACTTAATAACTTTATCAACTAATTCTAATTTCTTATCTTGAAATTTCTTTTTAATATTTTCTTTTACCTTATCAGGATTTTCTCTTACAAATTTAATATCTAACATAATTATTCCTCCATCTCTTTATTAAATAATTCAAATCTATATTTTTGTTTAATATCCGGATATTTTTCATGATCAACTTCTGACATAAACATATCTAGTGGTCTAGCAGCATAATCAACTCCATCAACACAATCTGTTTCATATAATGGTTTATATATCATTAACTCTTCTTTTGTTTCAGTGTGTCTAGATGTACCAATAATCTCATATAAATAAACATTTGGATCATCTTGTAATCTTTCTTCCGAGACAGTCTCTCTCTTAAAATGCTGAACTATATCCCCTATTTCAAATTTTCTTTCTTCCATATTATTCCTCCTTAAATAATAAAAAAGGATGATACCTAGACAAGGAGTCTAATGACGGTACCATCCTTTATTTAACTTAATTTAATAACGGTTTTAACCGGGCAGTATTAGTGCCGCTAATAGGTAGATTCATAAAATATTTATGATAGCTTTCACCATCCGCTAACTCTCTACTAATAAATTATTTTATTACTAGTCCTATATTTTCGCTTTAAATAAATTTTATTACAAAACTAATTTATAGTCAATACTATTTTTCATAATCACAAGATGAGCATTTAATAGCACCATCTTTTTCTACAAGCATACTGTTACATTCTGGACATTTTTCACCTACTGGTTTATCCCAATATGCTTCTTTACATTTAGGGAAGTTAGAGCATCCATAGAATACTTTACCTTTTCTAGTAGTTCTTTCTACTATCTTACTTCCACATTTAATACAGTCACATACTTCTACTGCAGGAGCTTTTTCTTTTTCTTCTTTCTTTATATATTTACAAGTTGGGTAATTAGAACAAGCGACAAATTCACCATATCTACCTTTTCTAATTACTAAATCATGTCCACATTCTGGACATACTTCTCCAGTTTTTTCTGCTTCTTTCTTTTCCATATTATCAAATGCATTTTCAACCATTGGTTCAAACCTCCTAAAGAATTTATCTAGTAATTCATTCCATACTACTTCTCCATTAGCAATATTATCTAAATCATCTTCCATTTTAGCTGTATATTTAACATTTATTAAATCACTAAAGAATTCTTGTAATTTTTTATTTGTTTCTATACCAATCTCTGTTGGATAGAATTTCTTTTCTTTTAATTCAACATATCCTCTATCTACAATTGTAGACATAGTTGCAGCATATGTAGATGGTCTACCTATACCTAGATCTTCCATCTCTTTAATTAACTTGGCTTCTGTATATCTTGCTGGTGGCTCAGTAAAGTGTTGTTTTAATTCTACATCATCGGTTACTAAAACATCACTCTTATAATTAGCAACATCTGGAAGTTCCTTATCTTCAGAATTTTCAAATGCTTTATATGCCTTTAAATAACCATCAAAAGTTGTTACTGTACCAGTTGCTTTAAATTTATAATTATTATTATCTAATATTAATGTTGTTACTTTTTGAGTTGCTTCCTTCATTAATGAAGCAAGTGCTCTATAGTAAATTAAATTATATAATTTATATTCATCTTTTGTTAAATATTCTTTTAATTTTTCTGGTGTTCTAAGAATACTAGATGGTCTAATAGCTTCATGTGCATCTTGAACATTTTCTGTTTTCTTACTCTTCTTAACCGCACCTACATATTCTTTACCATATTCATTTTCTATAAACTTATATGTCTCACTAATAAAATCATTAGATAATCTAATAGAATCAGTTCTCATATAAGTAATAAGACCTACTGTTTCAGTACCTATATTAATACCTTCATATAGTTTTTGCGCTATACTCATAGTCTTTTTAGAATTAAAATTTAATTTAACAATTGCATCTTGTTGAAGAGTACTAGTTATATATGGAGGTTTAGATTGTTTCTTTTTACTCTTTTCTTCAACACTTTCTATTTTGTAAGAATTTGATAATTCATTTTCAATCTTTCTAGCTTCTAATTCATTTTTAATTTCAATCTTATCATCTTTATATTTAAATAATGACGCAGTAAATGATGGGAATAATGCATCAATAGTCCAATATTCTTCTGTAACAAATTTATTTATTTCATCTTCTCTATCACAAATTAATTTTAATGCAACTGATTGTACTCTACCTGCACTTTTTCCACCAGTTTTAGATTGCATTAACTTACTTAATCTAAAACCAATAATTCTATCTAGTATTCTTCTTGTTTCTTGACTACGTACCATTAAATCATCTATTTTTCTAGCATGATTAAATGAATCTGTTACTGCACCCTTAGTAATTTCATTAAATACTATTCTATCGTAATCTTTGTCTTTTAGTCCCAATTCATCTTTTAAATGCCAAGAAATAGCTTCTCCTTCACGGTCTGGGTCGGTAGCTAGATATACTTTATCTGCAGCTTTAGCTTCTTTCTTTAAAGCACTAATATCTTTAGATTTACCTTTAATAGCCACATAGTTTGGTGTAAATCCATTTTCTATATCTACTCCTAAACCAAATTTACCAGTAGTAGCTAAATCTCTAATATGTCCTTTAGAAGATAATACTTTAAAATCACTACCTAAATATTTTTCTATAGTTTTACTTTTAGCTGGAGATTCTACTATAACTAAATTCTTACTCATAATTTTCCTCCTATATATATTATTGTACTTTTTATTAATTAATTCCCCTGTTTTTCAATTATTTTTTTAACAGGACCATAAGTTTTTCTGTACTCATCAAATATACCATATTTTTCGATTGCTTCCAAGTGTTTTTTTGTAGGATATCCTTTATGATCTTTAAAACCATACTCTGGATATTTTTTATCAAGTTCAAATAATAATCTATCTCTTGTTACTTTTGCGATAATAGATGCCGCTGCTATACTGATACTTTTAGCATCACCCTTGATAATCTTTTCCACCGGAATATCAAGTGTATCAATTTTCATTGCATCTGTCAACAACACATCTATCTTTATCTTTTTATTTGCTTCTTTATAACTTTCAATCATACCTTTTCTAGAAGCTTCTAATATATTTATCTCATCTATTTCTTTTGCAGATATTATAGATACTCCTACTGCTAAAGCATCTTTCATAATTATATCATATAACTTTTCTCTTTTTTTCTCAGTTAATTTCTTAGAATCATTTATTTCATCGTTATTATAATCATTTGGAAGTACTACGCAAGCGCAAACAACAGGACCAACTAATGGTCCTCTACCTGCTTCATCAGTACCCGCAATTACATTAAACCCTTGCTCTATATATTTATTCTCATACTCTCTCATCAAATGTTACCTTACCTAAATATCCTTCTCTTAAATCTCTTATTATTAAATTAGATACTTTATTGTAATCTACTTCATTACCTCTAATTATACATCCTCTTTTTCTACCAATTAATTCATAAGCATCAGTATAATCATCTTCATCTAAATAATCAAGTCCATATCTATCTATTAATCTATCTGGATAATTTTCATACATATACTTTAATATATAACATGCAACTTCATCTATAGGAAGTATTTCATCTTTAATAGAAGAAAATGTCGCTAAATTATACGCAATAATTTGGTCTTCTAATTTAGGCCATAATATACCGGGAGTATCCATTAATTCTAACTTATCATTAATTCTTATCCAACTTATATTCTTAGTAACTCCAGGTCTATCTCCTACAGAAGTAACTTTCTTACCAGTAATCTTATTTATTAATGTACTTTTACCAACATTAGGCACTCCCATAATTAACGCTCTATATTTTCTTTGAAGTAAACCTTTTTCTTCTCTTTTCTCATTTAAGCCAAATAATACATCATCAGTCAAATCAAATAACTTACCTAAACTTTTATCATTAATTAAATCTACTAAAAATACTTTATATCCTAAACTTTCATAATAACTAATCCATTTATTAGTCTTTTCTATATCACATAAATCCTTCTTAGTCATTATAATAACTTTAGGTTTATCTTTAATTAAATCATCTATATCTATAATTCTAGATGAATTAGGTATTCTTGCATCTACTACTTCATAAACTATATCTATTAATTTTAATTTTTCTCCTATTTCTCTTCTAGTCTTTGCCATATGACCAGGGAAAAAGTTTATATTAGTTTTATTATCCATAGGAATCACTCCATTTCTATTCAATTATAGCATAAAAAGTAGGTTAACCCTACTTTTATCAATTATTATTTGTTAATCCCATCCATAAATAGTAAATTTATTATCTTCACTTTCTAAGTATTTTTCAAGTGCATATTTTTCATATGGAATTAAATCTTTTAAATCAGAATTAATATCAATCCACTCTAATGATTTAGAATTATCTTCTTCCATATTCTTTATTTCTCCATTAAAATCACAATTAAAGAAATATGCATCATATGTATCTGTTTCACCTTTTAAGTTCATTACTTGTACTATTTTACTATTAGTTATATCTATATCTAATTCTTCTTTCATTTCTCTTTTTAAAGCATCATATACATTTTCATTTTCTTCTAAATGTCCTGCGGGCATACCAAGCATTCCATAACCATATTTATTTGGATTATTTCTTCTTTGTAAAAGTATTTTATTATCTTTAATCATAATTAAATGAACTGCACAATATATTTTATATCTATCCATTTTATCTATTTCCTTTTTCTTGTAATTCTTTTAAATTTTTAGATAAAGAAATAGTTTCTAAAGATATTTCTATTAATTTATTATCTACCGCTACATAATTAATTATTTCTAAATTACTTATATCAATAGCGTTTTCTAATTCTTTTATAACATAATGAAGTTGTACACAATGAGGAGATTTATCAACTGTAGCGAATACTAACTTCTTAATTTTTCCTCTTGCGACCATACCTATAATTTTAGTAACTACCATATTTAAATGTTCTTTTTCTAAACAAACATCATAAATATTACTAGATATTTTTTCTAGTTCTTTATAAGCTTCTGGTTGCATTCTGTCTAAACAACTTCCTACTATTATCATTGTTTCTTGAGTATCAAAACAATTTGTTTTTAATAAATCTTTTTTCATAATATCACCAATTTAATTATAACATAAAAAGTAGGATTTTACTCCTACTTTATTACCCTATAAAATGACTTAATAAAAGAAAAATAATAAACGCTAATGCTGCAGTTACAAATGCATAAATAATCTTTTGATAAGAACTTTTAGCTTTTTCTTGTATTTTTTCTTCATGTGTTAAAGACTTGTTTTCATAAAACGCTACTATTTCTTTATAAGATTGAATATTATATTCTTTTTTCTTTTTTTCTACTATAAAAGCTGTAGCAATTGTAATAACTACTATTAATCCCCAAATTATAATACCTATTATACCTAACTTTAATAATGGATAAGCACTTAATATCATTATAATAAGTTCAATAGCATAAATATTTGATAATGCCTTAAATTCCTTTCTTTCTACTTCATTAATTGTCTTTTTCATTAAATCTATATCTCCTTCCACTAGACTATCTAGAGATACATCAAAAATATTACTTAATAATTTTAAACTATTAATATCTGGATATGTTTTATCATTTTCCCAATTAGATATTGTTTGACGAGAAGTATATATTTTATCTGCTAGTTCTTCTTGTGAAATATTTATCTTCTCTCTAAATTCTTTAATTCTTTTTCCAATATTCATTTTGCACCTCCAATATAAATTTAACAAATAACAATCAATCTGTCTGTCAAAAGTCTTTTACATATTATCTATGGCACTAACTTTTTTACATTATTTTTCTTTTTTAAATATTTATTTAATGCTTTCTTTAAATCTTCTCTATTTCTATCATAATAGAAATAATCATGTTCATTAACTATTCCTATTTCATAATTTTCCATTTCACTTATTGGTTTAACTATTGTTGGAATACTTCTATTTTTAGGAATGTTTTCTCTTTCCATAATTAGCTTTCTTGTATAATCATGATATACACTTATCGCATATGCATTACCATCTCCTCCATATATAGCGCAGTAATATCTAGGATCTGCTTCTGGTAACTCTTCCAAGTCAAAATCATTTGACCATATAGCTTTTAAAATCATATATTCTTCGATTTCTCTTCCATCACAATCAAAACCTAATACATAAGGATATATATCATTATTATCAATTAATTCTTGTCTTATTTTCATCCAAATTTTTCCTAAATGATTTTCACCTTGATTATTATTATCTAATCCCCAATCAGTATCTTCATCAATACATTGTTCTGTGATTATATAATCCTTTGTATCTAATAGTATTCTTTTTACGAACTCATTTTTTTCTACTTTAGTCTTTAATACTTTTTCCATAACATCATATTTTATTTTAGACCAATTAGGTACTCTTTCTGATTTAAAATAATGCGCAATATTTCTAGCATCTTCAGGTGTACTAGCATTTAAAATTGCATACGCAACCTTTTCGTTTGTATCCATAAATTTTGTATATTGAAAAGCATGTTCAGCAGTTTTAAAATATTCACCATACATTGGTACTGGTACATTAGAAAAATTATCTAATGGAAATACATGTCTAAACCATTGATCATCATAATCGTTGTATTCTACTTCATTCATATCTTTATCATAAATAACTATCATTTTATACCTTCTTTCAATTAATAATTTTTATTATATTATATAGTTTAATCGTCTTAGTCACCGTTATCGTTTTCTAAATTATATATAACATCACATAATAAATTAGTAAGTTTTTTAACAAATGCTTCTGGTGAATCAATAGTGCATTCTTTTTTACCTTCTTTATGTAATCTTTTAAATTCATTTAGTAATCTATTTGATTCTTCTATATCCTCACTTGTAGAATTCATAATATCTTGTTTAGTATCAAATTGTTTTTTTAAAATTTCTACTGCCTTATCAAAATATATTAAAAACATTGTTGCTTCTATTTTATTATCTAAATTAAATCCTGTTTTTTGTGCAACTGCATCCCTAAAGTTCTCTGTATCAGAAATATAAGATACATAAAATTGATACAATACTTTAGCCAAATATTCAGGATTTGATAACGCTATTGATGAAAATTCTTCACCATTTTTTGTAACATTAATTATATCAGAAAATAATTCTATACTCTCATTTTCTTCATTTGGTATTTTTTCAATTTCATCATTAAATATATCTTTCTCTAACGAATCACTTTCACTCATAAATGAAAAAAGATAATCTGCAAATGCTAGTTCTTTATCATTTGCAGGAGCAATTACTATTCCAATTGTTTTTTGATCACTTTCACTATCATCTAAATTTTTAATAATTTCACTTGCTATTTTAGGATTATTTCTTAATTTCTTTAAATATTCTGCTTTTCTTGTTTTGAAATCTTCCATTCTCTTCCTTCTTTCAATTAAAAAGTATTATAACATATCAATTGTTATAATACATATTTTTTTTATTAAAAATCAAAACTATGTGGAAGTAAGTCTTCAATAGTGTATTCTTCTACTGAATCATCTTCATTAACTACAACTATTTTAAAATCTTTATCTACATATTCACTCATAAATTGTCTACAATAACCACAAGGCATACATTTACCTTTTGGTTCTTCGTTCTTTTTCGCTCCTACTATAGTAATAGATTTAAATTCTCTTTCTCCTTCAGATAAAGCTTTAGCAAATGCTGTTCTTTCACCGCATATTCCTTGTATACCATGGTTTTCTATATTACAACCTGTATATACTTTACCTGATTTAGTTCTAAGTGCTGTCCCTACCTCAAAATTACTATATGGTGAACAAGCATTTAATCTAGCTTTTTTAGCTAGTTCAATATCTTCTTTATACATATATTCTCCTAATAATATTTTATTTCTTTTAATTTTGGTCTAGCCGCTACTAATCCCATAGCTGCTACTACTGTTATTTCTACATTTTTATGTTCTTCATCTAGAGTTAATTCTTCTTTAAAATCTTTTTCTAAAGATTTAATAACTACTTTATGAGTACCTTCTGATACTTCACATTCAAATGTCTTTCCATTTGATAAAGATCCTATCTCTTTATCATCAATAAATAAAGTGAATGGTATTGCAAAACCAAATACTTTCTTTAATCTTGTTACTTTTATAATATGATTATTCATTTTTATTTCTCCTTTCATAAATCAACTTAAAAGCTTTTTCCTGTTTATCATAATCCTTTAATAGTTTCCTTTTTTCTTTACTTTGCGCAAGTAGATCTGCTCTTTTTAATTTAAATAATTTTATTATTCCTTCTTTATCAAATGAATTGATAACTTCTTCTTTAAGTTTTCCATCAACTTTTCCTAGATTTAAATCATGAAATCTAATAATATTAGATATTTCTTTTGCTTTAGTTTTATCATACGAATGTTTTTCCGCAAAATCTTCAAATATATCTTTTGATATAAACCAGTGATCACGGAAGTGTCCTATACCATATTTATCTAATTCAAATGTTTGTGGTTTTCCTAAATCATGAAATAAAGCACTCATTCTTAATACTTCATCATTTTCTACATTATCAACTACTCTTAATATGTGTTCATAAACATCATATGGATGCCATTCTTCGTTATGTTGATCAAAGCCTTTACATTCTTTTAATTCAGGAATTAATTCAAATACTTCTTCTTCACTTTCCCTAATTATTGTGCTAGGACTTCTAGTTTTTAAAATATATATTAATTCTTCAATTGACATGTTATCACTCCTTTATTACGTCTTCTTTATTAAGAATACCTTTATATAATGCATATTTATGATTATAATAAGCCCACGCTCTATCACCAAAATCATAATGCCATACTTCGGTTGGTAAATTTGTAAAACCAACGCTAGTCATTGCGTTATAAAGCATTCTTCTATTATTTCTTATTGTTTCATCCATTCCTTCATTTTCAAATGCATTTGTATTTGTTAGATCTGAAAATTCATCAAATTCTATACCCATATCTAGATTCTCATTTGTTTCTGTATTAAAAAGTGTTAAATCTATTGCGCCACCTGTTGTATGAAGAGGACATAAAACTTCATCTTTATTTGGATATGAAACATAATTATTTATTATTTTATTTTGTTTATCAATCGGTAAATCATGTAGATTAAAGTCTTTTATAATCATATCTTTATACTTTAAAAATATTTCTTCTTGAAGTTTATATGGTCTATAAGCATCCCATATTTTAAAAGTAATATTTTCTGGTAAATTCTTTTTAGCTTCTAATAAAAGATCTAATACTTCTTTTCTTATTAAGCATTCATTAATAGAATTTTCCATTTCTAATAATGGATATTTCATCTCTACTATTATTCCTGATTCTTTAGGAATAGTAACAAATTTAGAATCTATATAATCATTATCTAAATAATCTTCTAATAATAAATTGTTTGGTATTTTATCTAGCATAATAACACCTCTATTTAATTATACCACAAAAAAAGCAGAAATTAATCTGCTTTAAGAACCCGCACTATTATAGTGCTTTAAACCTATTTTAAATGACCATAAGCAAGGTACTAAAAATATTAGTACTAGTAATGGTGAAAACATATATAAGGTGTTATTTGTTTTATCTAAGAAATATAATAATGGATAATAATTTATAAATGCATATGGAATTATAAAAGTAAATATAAATACTATTCCTTTTCTATAAATTCCTATTGGATACTGTGCCATATATTTACCTCCATCAGTAAATACATTTTTTACTTCTAATCCTTGAAGTGTTATAAAACAATAAGAAGAAGTAAGAACAAATAATCCAAAGAATATTAGAATTGATGATATTAAACATAATATCAGTACTATTACTTTATTAATATTCCATACTATATCTAAATTAATCAAAGAAATTATAAGAACTATTACTGATTGAATAACTCTAAATATTTTAATAAAATCTACATCACTACATAAAGTTTGAAATAATATTCCCCTTGGTCTAACTAAGAATCTATCTAAACTACCATCTATAATTAGATCTTCAAATTTATCTATACCTCTAAAAAATGTTTCTGTTATTGAATAACCAAATTGTATTATTGAAAAACATAACAATACTTCATAAACAGTAAATCCTTTTATATTATTAAACTTACTAAATAACGCAACTATCATAAAATAATAAGTAAAGAATATAAATAATTGACTTATACCATTTAATATAAATGAACCTTTATATTCTATTTGACTTTTAATACTTAATTTAATACTTTGTATAAATAGTTTAACCACCTTGAATCACCGCCTTTTTTAAGGCATGTTTAGATATTATTAAACCTATTACTATTATTATAATTATCCATATAAAACTACCTATCAACATATTCTTACCTACTATAATAGTTATATCTCCTGAATATACTCTATATGGAAAATCACTTATATATCTAAAAGGTAATTTATATGCGATATTTTGTAAGAATTTAGGAAAGAACGGTAATGGTACTATTCCACCCATAAATAAATCCGCTATAACATTATACGCACTAGACACTCCTCTAGCATCTAGAAAATACATAGTTAATAAATGCATAATCATAGATAACGCAGTTACAAGTAAACACGCAAATAATAACGCTATTATAAATATAATTAAACTAGTAATATTACTAGGCATAGATAATTTATATGGTTCTGGTAATAAGAATCCTATTAATAATATAGGAATAGATCTTAAAAACGCTGCGACCATTCTATTTGCGATTAATTTAATATAAAATTTAAAATAAAAGTTTTGAGGTCTTATTAATTCGTATGCTAGATTACCATTTTTGATCATGTTTAATAATTCCTGATCTTTAGTATATGGAAAAGTTAAAGCAAAGAAAGCTTGTTGTAACCATAAATATGTAACTATAGAAGATAAATTCATTGGAGGAGTTACACCTTTATTTGATTCATATAACGCTAAATAAACCATTATATAAACAAAACCAAAGAATAGCTGTGTAGATATTCCTGCAAGAGCAGCTGCTCTATACTGTAAATTAGTTATAATTCTTAATTTAAAAAAGTTTAAGTAAGATTTCATATTTTATAATCTTCGTATAGTTTTAAAATAATATCATCTATTTGTTCATTATCTATATCTAAATCAGTTATATGATATTTAGATAAATAATTAACTACTTTAGATACAGTAACTAAATTAGAATCAATTATTAAGTTATATCCTCCATCTATTTTCTTCTTACTTATAATTCCTTTTAATTTGATTTCTTTAATAGTATCATCTGTTTTTACTATGATATTTTTATAACTTCCATATTCTGTTTTTAGTTTTTTAAGTGAGCCGTCATATAATATTTTACCCTTACCTATTAATATAATTCTTTTAGCAAGAGTATCAATATCCATCATATCGTGAGTAGTTAAAATAACAGTTACTTTCTTTTCTTTATTGATTTTAAGTATAAAATCTCTAACTATTTTTTTACTCACAGCATCTAAACCAATTGTCGGTTCATCAAGAAATAATATTTTAGGTTCATGAAGTAATGATGCGCATATTTCACATCTCATTCTTTCACCTAAACTAAGTGTTCTAACTGGTTTTTTTATTATTTCTTCAATATTTAATAGTTTAACTAGTTCCTCTTTATTCTTTTGATACTTTTTATCATCTAACTTATAGATATCCCTAAGTAGATCAAATGTATCCTCCGCAGGTATATCCCAAGCTAATTGACTTCTTTGCCCGAAAACAACACCTATATTAGAAACATATTTTTTTCTATCTTTAAATGGATTAAAACCATTTACTTTTATGTTTCCAGCGGTTGGTAATAAAATTCCACTAAGCATCTTGATAGTAGTACTTTTTCCTGCACCATTTGGACCTATATAACCAACAATTTCACCCTTTTCAATAGAAAATGATATGTCTTTAACAGCATCAACATATACATAATTTCTTTTGAAAAATGACTTTAAAGCAGCTTTCATTCCACTAGAACGTTTACTTACTTTAAAGGTTTTACTTATGCCATCAACAACGATGTATGACATTTACACTCCTTTCTAGCACACGCAAAAAACACATTTTTCTCGATTTTATAAATCATACAAAAATGTGTCAATAATTCGTCCGCTAAAATGATAATAACAAATCTATTTAATTTTGTAAATAGTTTTTTAGCTTAAACTAGAAAATCCTTTTTGTTTTAACTTAAGTGTATATGGTTCATCTAACCTATTATTTAATGCATGATTAGATATAGTCATAAATGGCTCTTCATACTTATATTTTTCTTGTCCATATAATATCCACATATCTGAGAATGATTTTCCAGAATCTAGATGTCTTTTAACTGTTTCATCTTTTAATGTTGGGTTGCCTTCTTGATTATCTAGATCTATTAAATTTTTTTGATCATATATTTTACTAATAATATCTGGCGCAAGTTTATCACAGTATTTAGAATAAATAGATTCTTTTGTTCTTACAACTTTTTCCTTTTTTTCATTTACTATTTCTTTTTCAGGTATACCTTCAAATTCTTTATATTGTTTTACTAATAAATCTCCTTTGGTAAGAATACTAGCCACTTTCTTAACAGCTTCTAATTCATTTTTTCTATCTATATCTGTTTTTAATAATGCACATATATCATCTGTTATATTTTCTCCTAATTCATGTGTACTTAATAATGATATAGTATGTTTTATATCAATATCTCTTTGATATACTAAGTATGTGAAAATCGCAAGCATTTGAGTACTAAAAATATGTTCTCCAACACTTCCATAATTTTCTTTTTTAATCTTCCAGATTTCTTCCCCTTTTCTCTTTTTATCCTTTAATGAATTAGTTAAAGTATAGAAACTAATAACATTTTGAATAGGATTATTATCTTGATGTTCTTTTATAACCATGTTATTATTTGATGCATATTCTAATACAGAATAGAAATTACTATCAAAACCTCTTTTTTTCATATCATATCCTAAAAAGTTTTTAACAAATTCATTTCTATCACCCATATGATCAAAGCATCCTTCTTGAGAATACAATTTAGCTTGTAAATCACATTCTGCTTTATCTACAAAATAACAAAATTGTGCTTCTGGAGTTCCTTTTCCTTCAAATTCATTAAATAAATCTAATATAAAATCTCCATTAGGAATCATAGAACATAATTCTTTAACTGCAGCTTTTTCTATTTCTGATTTTTCTTTGCTTGGCATATCATAAGGCGCTACATCTCCTATAATAGTTTCACCTATTTCATGAATTGAAAGCATTAATATTACTTTTTCAATATCTATATCGTAATCAAATTCAGAGTTCATTGCATACGCAAGCATTTGACATCCATATATATGATCCGCAACACTTTCTACTCTATGTCTATTAATTTTTCTATCGTGCCAACCTTTTCTTTTTACTTGATCTTTTAATTTATTTGTTAATAAAAATAATGCATTAACTGTACTTGCTTCTGTCATTTTTACACCTCAGCTTAATATATTAACAAAAAAAGATAACATAATCAATATGTTATCTTACAGTTTCATCTATCCAATCTAAAAATTCTTTACTAGCAGTTTCTATTTTAACCGCAGATATTTCCGCTACATAATAATCATGTATCTTTTTAATTTCATATTCTATTTCTTTAAAATGTTCTCTTTTAGTTCTAAAATCTATTTTATATTCTTTTTCAGTTTCTATTTTATTTTCCCACCAGTATTTAGATTCTACTTCATATAGATGTGAACCAGCGACTAAATTCTTTTCTAATAAATTATTTATTATTTTATCCGCAACTTCTCTTTTATTACATAAAGTTGTTACTATAATATATTCTTTCATATTATTTAACCTTTCCTATTTTAGTAAATGGCCATACTCTTAAAGTTGCTTTTCCTAATATTTTTTCTCTTTTTATAGTACCAACTTCTGCATATCTACTATCTAGTGATACTTCTCTATTATCACCCATTACTAAATATGAATCACCTGGTATTTTAATTAAACCAATTTTACCCATATCAAAATCATCTGTATCAGTAGATGCATATGGATCATTTATTTCTTTTCCATTTACATAGATAGTATTATCTTTTACTTCTACTACTTCATTTGGTAAACCTATAACTCTTTTTATTATTTTTTTATTATCTAATTTAATAACAACAATATCAAATCTCTTTATATCCTTTTTTCTATAAGACATTTTATCTAATATTAATATTTGTCCGTTCGCTAAAGTAGTATCCATAGATGGACCATCTACTCTTACTGGATCAAATATAAATACTCTTATAATTACTACTATTAATATTACTATTACATAACTAGATATATCTTTAATTATATTTTTAGTCTTATCATTCATATTTTTTCTCCTATTTACATATAAATTATAACACTTAACCATTTTAAATAAAAGAAAAAAGAAACATTATTTTGTTTCTTTTACATTTTTGTTTCTTTCAGGTATTCTGTAGTTAGCGATCTTATCTCTTAAGAATCTTAACTTAGCTCTTCTAACTTTACCTTTTCTAACAACTGTAATTTTGTCAATCTTTGGTGAATTAACAGGAAATATTCTTTCAACACCAATTCCTGAAGATTTTTTTCTTACTGTGAAAGTTTCAGAAACTCCTCCACCTTTTCTTTCAGTACATACACCTTCAAATGCTTGGATTCTTTCTTTATTTCCTTCAATAATTCTAACGTCTACTCTTAAAGTATCTCCTACTCTAAATTCAGGTACATTAGGATTAATTTGTTTTTGTGTTATTTCTCTTATAATATCCATTTTCGTACTTCCTTTCTCTATATATTTATAACCAGCAATCATTAACCTGGTAAGCGGATTGCTTTTCAAACATAAACAATACTAACATAAATTTATTAAAAATGCAATAATTTAATATTTATTTCTTAAATCTAACACTTTTTTTCTTGTTATTTGCGCTAATTCTAGTGCACTTTTTCTTTTTTCTGATAAATCACTTGGTTTAAATGGTTTATCAAATATTACTTTTACTTCTTCTTGAGGAACAATTAATCTACCCATTCTTTTAAACTTTTTATAATCTATATAAGTTGGAACTATTGAAATATCATTTTTTCTTGCCGCTATAAATCCACCTTTTTTAAATTCTTTTATATCTCCTTCACCATAACTACATTCTCCTTCAGGAAATAATAATAATCCTGTTGTACTTATAGCTTTTTCCATTAATTCTAATTGATCTTTCATAGCTTTTACATCTTCTGTTTCTCTATCTATTAAAACAGAGTGAATAGATTCAATATACTTATTAATTATTTTGTTTTCCATCAATTCCTTAGCAGCCGCAAATGGCATAGGTTTATCAACTGCACAACATAACGCAGCTATATCAAAAAAACCTACGTGATTTGAAGCAACTAAAAATGGTTCATCTAAAGACACATTATCTTTTCCTTCAACAATATAATTAATCTTAGCACTTCTTATAATATCTTCACTTAGTATTTGACATATTCTATAATTATTATTCATATCATCATTTAAATACTTTTTATAATGATTAAATATTCTTATTGCATTTAATGTAAAATACAATGAATTAACATATGCCATTTTGTACACCCCCTTTGTACAAATTATTTAATTTTATAACTATATCTAATTGATAAGAATTTAAAATATAATTTTATAAAATCAATATTTCTAGTTCTTTTAATTAAATTATATATTTTTTTATCATTATTAATTAATTTAATTACATATTTTCTTATTATATTATTTATATACTTATTTGTTCTCCATGTTAAAAATAACGAATCAAATTGATTTATATATTCTTTTAAAATCGAAGTATTATCTTCTAAACTTTTATCATTTTTAACTACTTTAGAAACACCTGTTAAAAAGGCATTAGTAAATAATAAAGCTTCTATTCTTTGTTTAATTTCTTCTGTATTATCTTTATAAACATCTATTACTTTTTTAGCAGCATCTAAATACGCAATATGTTTTTCTCCTAATGTATTAATTAATGAATCTGATACTTGATAATAATAGTAACAAGGCTCATTTAAAAATATCATATTATTTATCTTTACTTTTAATTGATGTTCAAAAACTAAATCTTCATATCTTCTTAGACTTTCATCAAAAGTCATACCTTCAACTAATTCTTTTTTAATAATCTTACCTGTTATATAAGTGGCTTTTGTTAATACATCTATATTATTTTTTAAATTGCCCATAACAAGTATATCTTTTGGTATTTTGTTTTCTGTAAAATAATAATTCTTATTCTTATTAGTGTAGATAATTAAATGATAATTATCTACTACATCAGCATTATATTTTTCTGAAGCTTTCACCATTTTTTCAATAGCAGTATTAGTAATGTAATCATCTGCATCCATGAAGAATACATAATCTCCAGTAAAGGATTTTAAACCTATATTTCTAGATCTACTAACACCATTATTTATTTCACTATAAAATGGTCTAATTCTGTTATCTGATGAAGCATATTTTTGAATTACTTTTTTTGAATTATCAGTTGAACAATCATCAATTAATATTATTTCTAAATTATCATATGTTTGTTCTAACAATGATTTGATAGAACGATCAAGATACTTTTCAGCATTATAGACAGGTACAATTATACTTACTTTTTTATTCAAAATAATCTATTCCTATTGCCTTTTTAACATTTGCTAATGTTTCATTAGCCTTACTAATTGCTTTTTCTGTACCCTCTTTTAATATCTTTTCTACTTCATCCATATGTTCTTCATAATATTTTCTTTTTTCTCTAATTGGTTCTAGTAATTCTTCTAATACTTCATATAATACTTTTTTAATTTTTACATCTCCTAGTCCACCAGATCTATATTGATTTTTCATCTCTTCTAATGAACTAAAATCAGAATATTTACTTATTTGTTCATCAGTCGCAAACACATCTAAATAAGTAAATACCATATTACCTTCTACTTTTCCAGGATCTTCTATTTTAATATGATCTGGATCAGTATACATACTCATTACTTTTTTATATACTTCTTCAGGAGTATCTGCTAGATAAATACCATTTCCTAAACTTTTACTCATCTTAGCATTTCCATCTATTCCAGGAAGTCTTTGAGCTTTTTCATCTTTTTCTAGATATGCTTCACATTCTCTTAATGTTTCACCATATATTCTATTAAATGATCTTACTATTTCATTAGTTTGTTCAAGTAATGGTAATTGATCATCACCTACTGGAATAATATTAGCATTAAATCCTGTTATATCAGCAGCTTGGCTTACTGGATAACTAAGGAATCCTGCAGGAACACTTTCATCAAATCCTCTTAATTTTATTTCAGTTTTTATAGTTGGATTTCTTTGTAATCTTGATACAGTTACTAAATTCATATAATAGTATGTTAAAGTTGTTAATGCATTAACTTCTGATTGAATAAAGAAAGTAACTTTTTCTGGATTTAATCCAACACTTAAATAATCTAATATAACTTCATGTAAGTTATCTTGTATTTTTTTGGGATTATCGAAATTATCTGTTAATGCTTGCGAATCCGCAATCATAACATACATTTCATCATAATTTCCTTCATTTTGTAACTTAACTCTGTTTCTAAGTGATCCAACATAATGACCTAAATGTAATCTACCTGTTGGTCTATCTCCTGTTAAAATAATATTACCCATATTATCTACTCCTTCCCTTTTTATTATAATTTACTGTTTCTATTTTTTCCATTTCTTTTAGAGCAACTTCATTTTTTAAAGCATCTAGTTTTATCATTAATAAAGATAAATACTCTTGATCTAAGTATTTAGCATATAATGAAATTATTAATGCTTTCATTCTATCTAATTCTCCAAGAACATAACTAGCTCCTTCATCATCAGTTTCATCATTTAATACTATTTGAACTTGATTTAATAAACTTCCTAATTTCTTTTGAAGATTCTTTTTAGCAACTTTTGATATAAATGTAGGTTCTACTATCATTACCTTATTTACATCAAATACTCCTTTCTTCTTAGGAGAAAATTTATATGCATTATCCATATTTAAATTAACTATTTGTTTTTTACTAGTATCTTCTATTAATGAATATTTTCCAATAGTTTTTCTTTTTCTATTATTAATTAAATCTGGTCTTTTTTCTTTTGTTTTTTTAATTTGTTCTTCTTTACGCCATTCATCTATCTTTTTATGATCACCAGATAATAATACATCAGGTACTTTCATACCTCTATATTCTCTAGGTTTAGTATAAGTCGGATAATCTAATAAGTTATCTGTGAATGAGTCATTATCTTTAGATTCTTCTTCTATTACTCCTGGAAGTAATCTTGTTATTGAATCAGTTAATACCATCGCAGGTATTTCTCCACCAGTTAATACATAATCACCTATACTAATTTCTTCATCAACAATTGATGATATTCTTTCATCAAATCCTTCATAATGACCACATATAATTAATAAATCTTTTTCCTTTGATAATTTTTCTGCCATCTTTTGATCATATTGTTTTCCTTGTGGAGTCATCATAATTACTTTAGTATTTTTCTTTTTTATATCTTCTACTGCATCAAATACTGGTTCACACATAAGAACCATTCCTGCGCCTCCACCATATGGGGTATCATCTACTTGTTTATGTTTGTTTTTAGAATAATCTCTTAAATTCTTAATATTAATATCTACTTTTTTATTATCAACCGCACGTTTAATAATTGATTCAGTTAAAAATCCATCAAACATATTTGGAAATAAAGTTAATATATTTATTTTCATAGTAATCCCCCGATTTCTTTGTAGTATATCTTATTATCCTCTATTTTAATAATTAAATCTTTAACATAAGGAACAAGAGTATCTCCAACCTTTAAAATATCATTTGCCTTACTATTATACATTACTCCAGTAACTTTTCCTAGTACTTTTTCACCAATAATAACATCATATCCAACTAAATCTTCTATATAAACTTCTCCATCATCTAAAACTAAATCTTCTTTATTAATATAAACTGGTCTACCTTTTAAATATAAAACATCATTTATATTATTAAAACCATTAAAGGTAACCATATCAAATATCTTATGGAATCTATAACTATTAACAGTAAACTCTTCTTTATCCTTACCTACATAAAACTTCATTCCAACTTTAAATACTTTATCTTTATGTCTAAAATCAGATAATATTCTAAGTTCTCCTTTTATACCATGAGTATTAACAATTTTACCTATTCTTATAAATTCCATATAATCACCTACTTACTTAATTCATATAAAATAATTGATGCGGATACTCCTACATTTAAACTTTCACATTTTTCATTCATATTTATGTATATATTTTTATCAACTATTTCTTTTACTTCAGGACTTATTCCATTTCCTTCATTCCCCATTATTATAGCATATTTCCCAGTCTTTTTAACATCTTTTATGTCAAGTCCATTTACAACATCTGTACCATATATTATATAATTATTATCCTTTAAATCATCTATTATTTCTAATATATTATCTCTAATTATATTAAGATGAAAATTCATACCTTGGCATCCTCTTAATACTTTAGGATTATATATATCAACAGTATTTTTACTTAAAACTATATTTTTAATATTAAATGCGACCGCTGATCTAATAATAGTACCTAGATTACCAGGATCTTGAATTCCATCAAGTATTAAAACATTACTATCTAAACTAATTTTATTATCAACTATTTCACATACACCAACTATATCTACTTTAGAAGGCATATCACTAATAGTATTCATTACTTTTTCTGATACTTCTATTTTTTCAATATCTAAATCTATATCTCTATTACATAATATAACTGTTTTTAATAATTTAGATTTATATGCTTCTAGAACAAGATGTTCTCCTTCTACTAAAAATAACTTTTCTTGATCTCTATATTTTTTTTCTTTTAATTTTCTAATTTCTTTAATTCTACTATTATCAACTGACTCTATCATTCTTGTAACTCCTTTCTTAATCTTTTATAGTTAGGTTCATTTTCTCCTACTAACTCCCAAAAAGCTTTACTATGATCAAAATGTATAAAATGAGATAACTCATGTACTATTACATAATCTAAGAATTTAGTATCTTTATATATTAATTCACTATTTAAAGTAACTTTTTTTAAATTCTTATTGCATACTCCCCATCTAGTAGACATTTTTCTAATTACTAAATTAGGATATGGAACATGTTCTGTGAATCTATCATATATCATATCTAAATGCTCTTTAAAAACTATCTTCATTTGTTTTTTATACCATTTATCTATTTCTGATTTATTCTTTACATATAAAGTATTATTTTCAAAACTAGTCTTTTTAATATTATCTATAATAACAACATTTATTATTTCTCCTAGATAATAATAATCTAGCTTCTTTTCTATTCTTTTTTCCATCTTTTCTATTTGTTTTTTAATAAATGGAATATTAGAATTAACAAACTTCTTTATCGCAAAATTAGGTGTTAAATATGATGTTGTTACATATATATTTAAATCTTCTTTTACTCTTAAATATGTATTCTTATTATTTTTCTTTTCTATAATAACATCATATATTATTCCGTCAATCTCTATCTGCATAAAACCACCACTTATATTTTATCATAAATAAAAGAAAAGATATAGAATACTATATCTTTATACCGTCAATTACATTTTTATCTAAATCATATATTAAAAATTCTTTATTATCATATATCATGTATGAACAACCTTTTTCATCCCTAGGATAAGATATAGATCCTACACATATAAATATTTGATTATTATCTTTTTTTATATAAGGAATATGTTTATGTCCATACACTAATATATCTCCATCAAATCCATTTCTTCTATCTATATTATATTTGTTGCCATGAGTTATATATATTTTTTTATCATCAATATTTAAAGAAATAATACCTGGATATATAGGAAAATCTGATTCTTCTATATCATATGGTGAATCACAATTACCTTCCATACATATTAGAATATCTTTATATTTATTTAAGAAATCTCTTACTTTTTCTTTACCAGTACTTGAATATAAATCTCCTAAGCATACTAATTTATCTATTTTTTTATTAATAATTTCATCTTCTATAATATGTAAATTAGTATCTAATCCATGTATATCAGATATAAATAATACTTTCATATAATCACCTACTTAATTATAACAAAAAAAGATATATTTCTATATCTTTTTATTTAATAAATGTAACATTATAAATAATAATACTGAACTCGCAAGTGAAATAAAGAAATTATTAGTATTTCTTTTATTAACTCTTTTTTGTTCCTTCTTATATTCTAAATAATAAGTAGTACATGTTTTCTTTCTTTCAGTATCTAATTCTTTAATACAAGAATCATCTGTACATTCATATTCAAGCTTATCAATAGTACATACATTTTTAGCGTATTCTTTATAAGATAAAACTGGTTCTTTATTAATTATTTGTATACCAGTAGCGACTAAAATTATTACTGATAAAACAAATCCCATAATTATAACTGCGTTAACTACTTTTAAAAATGTATCCTTTTCTTTAGAAAAATATTTCATATTAATCCTCCTTATTTAATAATAACTAAATAGTACTTTTTCTTACCTCTTCTAACTACTATATATTTATTATATAACGAAGCATCTTTATTTACAAGCATTTCTAAGTCTGTTACCTTTTCTCCATTTACACTTATAGATCCGTTAGTAACAAATTCTCTAGCTTCTCTTTTACTAGATAGTATACCAGTATCTACAAGCATATCTACTATATTCTTTTCTTCATCTATTTCATATGTATCAACACCACTCATAGAATCTTTTAATTCATCTTCAGATAAATCTTTTATATTTCCACTAAATAAAGCTTCTGTAATTTTAATTGCTTTTTCACATTCTTCTTCACCATGAAGATCTTTAATTACTTCTGACGCAAGTACTTTTTGAGCGTGTCTTAATTCTGGTTTTTCATTATGAATTCTCATAACTTCTTCTATTTCTTCTTTAGATAAGAATGTAAATACTTTTAAGTATTCTTCTACTTTATCATCTGTAGAATTAATAAAATATTGATATATTTGATATGGAGAAGTTTTTTCTTTATCTAGCCATAAAGCATTTCCTTCACTCTTACCAAATTTTTTACCAGTACTATCTAGGATTAATGGCATTGTAAATGCATACGCAGTTTTACCTAGTTTTTTATTTATTAATTCTATACCTGTTGTTATATTACCCCATTGATCAGAACCCGCAACTTGCATTGTTACTCCTTTAGTTTGGTATAAATGCATAAAGTCATAACCTTGAAGTAATGTATAAGTAAATTCTGCGAAAGTAATACCTGTTTCTAATCTTCTATTAATAATATCTTTCGCAAGCATATAATTAACATTAATATACTTTCCTGTATCTCTTAAGAAATCTAAAACATTAATATCTTTAGTCCAATCATAGTTATTAACTACTTCTACATTTCCATTAAAAATATTAGTAACTTGTTTTTTAATAGATTCAACATTACTTAAAACTACTTCTTTATCAATAATTTCTCTTTCCGCAGTTGGTCTTGGATCACCTATCATACCTGTTGCACCACCAATTAATAAAACTGGTTTAAATCCTGCTTTCGCAAGTCTTTTCGCAGTAACTAAACTAGAAAAGTGACCAATATGTAATGAATCTGCAGTTGGATCAGTACCCCAATAAAATGTAGCGTTACATTCATTAATAACCTTTTCTAAATCTTCTCCTGCTTCGTCTTTAATTAATCCTCTCCATTTTAACTCATCATAAAATTTCATAATAATTCCTCCAATTCTTTTATACTTTTAATTTTATTTTTATATTCATACATTCCTTTAGGATCTAGAAGAATTGCTTCTAGTCCAGCATTAATCGCACCATTTATGTCAGTATTCATACTATCTCCCACCATTAAACATTCTTCAGGTTTATGTGTTCCACAAGCTTTAATAAATGCTTCTTTATTAGGTTTATTTTTAACAGTATCAGTACATATTATTTCAGTAAAATATTTATCCATTCCTAAACTCTTTAATCTTTCTACTTGATTATAAGTAAACCAATTTGATAATACTACTAATTCATATTTTTTAGATAAGTATTCTAGAGTTGGGATAATAACTTTATCTGTATCAGAATAACAATCACATAAATACTTTTCCCATACATCTATAAAATTATCTGGTACATTTAAACTAGTATGCTTATTTATTTGTTCTACTATATATTCTTTTTTAAATATATCATAAGATAATTCATATGTATCAACCGCATGAATTAATTCTTTTAAGTCTTGATCAGTATAAGATATACCTAATTCATCTAAAGCATAATTATATGTTTTATCATATTCATCTTTCCATTCAACTAAAGTATTATCTTGATCAAATATAATTCTTTTTATCATGGATACCTCCTAAAAAACAAAAAAATCCTATGATGTAAGGACGTATTACCGTTGTACCACCTTACTTCATAGAATTAATCTACCTCATTATCTTAACGCGATTAACGATTTAACTCAAAGCAATGTATATTCATTAATTATATGTTTAAGTTTTCACCAACCACTTAAATCTCTACTTTTCATTTAATTAATTACTCTTTTGCCAATCAACATTAACAATTACATTTTAATATATATTTATTAAGAAGTCAATTTTAAACCAAGTGTTTTTATATTATTTTTTTCATTAGTTTTTTCTGGCATAATAATGCCATATAATCCCTTTTCAATTAATTCTTCTTTATATCTTCTTTTTTCTTCAATTTCTTTTATATTATATTTCTTATTATATTCATATGCTTCTTTAATAGTATCAAAGCAATGCATATCATATTCTTCTTTGATAATTTCTTCAAACATATCTTTTAAATATTCAGGTCTATCTAATTTACGAAGAGTTTCTCTTTGAGGATTCTCATATACTTCAGAAGTTCTTTCTCCTAAAAATAATTCTATCCAAAATGCAAATAACTGTCTATGACTTAGCTGGTCATTATCACCAGAACATAATAATATTGAACCATCTGGAATTAAGTTAAATACTTCTTCAGGATCTAATTTACTTAAACATTGTTTAAAATATTCAGTCATATTGTATCTGATCATTTCTTCTTCTGGTATTTTTTCATCTCTATCAATCCATATTTTTGGTGCCAGCATAGGTAAATATCTGCTTCCTTTAAAATTTACTTCTGCTCCTCTATCACCTGAGATAGAGATTCCATTTTCTGTCTGACAATTTTTATAGTTCGCGGTATTAATCTTACACATAAATACACCTCCTACATGTAATAAATTTCAAAAAAAAGAAGACTATTATATTAATCTTCTAATTTTGCTAATACTTCTCTAGTAACACTAGCAGCTTTTCTCTTAAGAGATTTAGCACTCTTTTCTAAAACTGGTGTTCCCTTTTCTTTAGCATAAATAACTAAATCTTCTGCTTTATTTTTAATTGCTTCTGCTTTTTTAGCAGCGATTTTTTTAGCTTTTTCTTTATCTAAATCTTTTAAATCAGCTTTAATTTCATTAACTTTCTTTTCAATATTTTCCTTAACTTCTTTTGAATCAATTTCCTTAGCTTTTTCTATTAAATCAGAAAATTTATCAGCTAAGTCTTTTCTTAATTCTTCACCCTTTTTAGTTGTGAAAAGTAATGCTATTCCAGCACCTATAGCTCCACCTATAAGAAATTTTCCTGTGCCTCTTTTTCCCATATTACTCTTCCTCCTTCTTTTTAGTAACTTTTTCTTTTTTTGAATCTTTCTTTATTTCTTTAGTTTCTTTTTTTGTTACTTTAGTTTTTTTAGTTTTAAATACTTTTTCTAATGCTCCCGCTATTATATTTATTATTTTATCACTTAATATTGATAATTTATCAGTTGCAACATCTATAACATCAAATATTCCATCTAATGTTTTAACTTTCTTATCAACATTATCTACAACCTCTTGTACTTTATTTAATGCTTTAATCGATTTTACTGCTATAATGATTAATAATATAATTAATACTATTAATAGTATATATATTATTATAGGTAAAAGTTCGCTTAAATATTCCATTAATCTTCTTCCTCCTCTTCATCTTCATCATTATACATATTATCTATTAAATTAAATAAATCTTCTTTTTCTTCATCGTATTCTTCTTCGTCATCTACTTTTTTACTTCTTCTAGTTTTCTTTTCTTTTTTTTCAACGGTAGGAATCGCTACATCAGGTGTGAATGATTCTTCTTCATCTTCTTCAGGTTCAGATATTTCTTCTTTTGAAGGTTCTTCAAATTCTTTCTTTTCTTCTTTAAATTCTTCTGTACCTTCATATGTAATAATTACATCATCTTCTTTATTCTCATTTTTATCATATGAATCTTCTATATAATCTTCAATTTCACCTGTATTTTCTTCTTTTACTTCTTCTTCTAAATTATAAAATATATCTTTTTGACCAGTCAAAGTTTTTTCTATTTCTTCATCTAATTCTTTATACGCTCTATTTCTTACTGTATCAAAATCTACACTCTTTTTTTCTAATGAGAATTCTTTTGTTTTACTAAGTGTTTTTTCAACAACATCTTCTACAGTATAATCTTTATCTAAGATACCATAAACTGGTGATACGACTGGTGAAGGACGGAATTTCTTTTGTTCTTCAGTCTTTTGTTCACTAGCGTATACTGGTCTTGTAGTTGTTGGTGTTACTGTTCTAGTTGGTCTTGCATATAAATTCTTTTCTTCTTTAATTTGACTTCTGCTTTCTTCTTTTTCTTCATCTAGGTCTAATGGCATAGTTTCAGTTATATCAAATATATCATCACCCAAATCCATTGGAAAATTAAATGTTCTTTCACTTTTAAATAATTCTCTTTCTGATAGATCATTATTAGCTTGTTGAACAATTGGTTTCTTTTCTTGTTGTTCTTCAAATCTTCTTCTTTCTTTTTCTTCCTTTTTTCTAAGTCTTTCTTCTCTTTTTAAAGCTTCTCTAGATTCAAATTCTTCATCATCTTCTTCTATATCTTCATAAAAGAAATTCTTAACTTTATTTATAAAACTCATATGATCACCTCTAATTGTCCCTGTTTCGGTCTATTTTTTTCTTTTCTATTAGATCAGCTGCATCTTCGCCTTCATAATTATCAAATTCATCAACATACTTTAAGAAATTATCATTATTACCTTTTTTAGTTTTAAATATATTATAAGTTTCATTTTCACTTAAATTATATTTTTCTTCACCTAATAAGTTTTCAACAATATCATCATTATATTTAACACTTGATAGTATATATGCCATATTTCCTAAAGCTTCTTTAAGATTACTTTTCTTAACATAACTTTCTATTTTCGCATAATTATACATCATTTCAACATAATAATAATCACCTTGTTCATTAACTTCAACATATCCATATTTATCACCTTTGTTAAGTTTTTTAGATAAATATGCTTTTTTATTAATAGTATATTTAGCTTGAATGTTATGATAGTAACTAACTATATCTGCATAAAGATAATAAATATCACCTTTAGACATAAGTCTTTGATTAAAATCATTTACTTCTGTTACTACTACACCATCAGGTAAATAAAATTGATAACCAATAGCGTTCTTATTAGTATATTTACTCTTTCTTGATAAAATTGTATTTATATTTTTCATGTAATCATTTGTGTTAATATTACTGATTGTACACCCTGTTAAAGCAACAACAGTAAGTATTAATACTAACACTTTACGTAATTTCATTAAAACACCTACTTTATCTTTTATATTATATCAAAAAAAAACACTAAATTAAAGTGTTTTTTATAAATTAATCTTTATAAGCTTCTAATCTATTTATTTTAATACCCATATCTGTAAATTTCTTTTCATACTCAGTCATAATATTATCTTCTATGCCACTATTCACTAAATCTAGTGATATATTTTTTAACTTATATCCATAACAAGATAATGATTCTATAGAGAACTCAAATAACCCAACATTATCTGTTTTTAAAAATATAGTTTTTTCTCCTTTGAAGATATTATCATATCTTGATAAAAATCTTTCATGAGTTAATCTTCTTTTTGCGTTTCTATTCTTTGGCCAAGGATCTGAAAAATTAAGAAAAACTAAATCTATCTCTTTATCAAATATATCTTCTACTAATCTTGCATCTATTCTAATAAATCTAAGATTAGGTATATCTTGTTCTATCTTATTAACCGCATACATTAAAACAGTATCATACATTTCAATTCCAATAAAATTAATATCAGGATATGTTAATGCATTTTGAATAATAAAATTACCTTTTCCACAGCCTATTTCTACTCTTATAGGATTATTATTACCAAAAACTTTATTCCATTTTCCTTTATTTTCTTCTGGATTTTTAATAACGTATTTTGATTCTTCTAAAATACCCTTAGCGTTTTTATTATTTCTTAATCTCATAATTTCACCTTCTTAATTATAATATAAAACAAAAAGAAAAACTAGTCTTCTAGTTTTAATGACTTTTTATTCTTATTTAAATCTTTCATTATTTCATCTCTAAATAATAAATAATATGGATGCGGTATTTGTAACTCATCTATAATTTTGGCATCCTCTTTTATAGTCTTACTAGATACTTTAGATATTTGTCTAAATTGATTTATTTCAAAGTAATCTTCTTTTTTCATAACAATATTTTGAGTATAATCTATTATATATTTTTTATTAAGTATATCTATTTCTACAACTGAATGTAATAATTCTTCATCAATAGATGGAACATAACCTGTAAGAACAAAAACTGAATCGGAGTCATCTTTCAAAGCAAAATTCATAGATGCCTCATGGCATTTATGAAATCTTTTTTTACTTGTTAATTCTTTTTTTATTCTTTTTTCTTCTTTATTATTACTTGCGCTGATTATATCTGATAATAATTTAAATACTATATTTATATTTTCATCTATATAAACATTATTCTTACTTTCTTCATCATATCTAATATTTGAATATTCTCTTCTAATACCAAATGGCACAAAAAACTTATCTCTATACATAGTATATAACTGTAGTTTTAAAAATAACCAACCATATTTCTCAAGTTTATCTTTATCAGTAATAGAACACTCTATTGGCTTAGCAAATTCATAGTCTGTCTTCTCATTCATCCCACAGTTTAAATATTCCATATAATTCACCTTTTTTCGATGAAATGTATTATATATTAGTAACACATATAAGTCAAATGCATATATTAATTTAGAAAGAAAAAAGGAGGAATGAAAATGAACACCCCAGGTTTTGAAAGTTATAATATGATGAATTTTACACCTAATGTTCCTATGATGTATCCATATTATAATAACAATCAATGTTCATTAAATAACGATAATAGAATTACAAAGTTAGAAAACGAAGTTAATAATTTACAAGCTAGATTATCTAAATTAGAAGGAAATATGTATCCTCAAGCGATTGATTATAATTCTTATAATAGATCTTATCAAAACTCAATGTTATAAAAAACAATTCCATTAGGAATTGTTTTTCTTAAACTTTTTAAATATTTTATTAATTATTTCTTCTCCAAATATATTTTTAAATAAAGATTTATAAGTAATAACAAAATATAATAATCCACCAACAAATGTATATAATGCCACAATTAATATAGCATTTAATCTACCATCTACTACAACAGGTACAAATTCATTTAAAACCATTAACGCTAAATACATTAATAATGACGCAATTGTTATTTTTAAAGTACTAACAAATGATATTCTTAAACTTATTTTCATCTTAGTTTTCATATAGATAATAGAAATTATTACTGTAGACATAGTCGCAATTAAAGTTGCGGCAATGTTACCGCAGTATGCACCTATTCCTAATTTATATGCAAGTATCATCAACGGATATTGAAGTACTAACTTAGTTAAAACTTCTATAAATAAACATACAAATACAACCTTATATTTATCAATAGATTGCATTATAGTTAATGTAACTGTATATAAACTAGATGTTAAACCATTAAATATAAAAATGGTAAATACTTCTGCTGCAAGACCATGATTACTATAAAATATTTCCCATACTGGTTTAGCTAAAAATGATAAACCTAAAGTCATAGGAATAGCTAAATAAAGAAGCATTTCATAAGAATTATTAATATATTTTGTTACTGTCTTTTTATCTTTTCTAACATAACTATCAGTTATATTTGGAAGTAAACTAACAACTAATCCTGTTGCTATAGCACTAACTATCATACATAATTTACTACCCCATGTTGTTAAAGAACTCATAACAGTTTCTGCATCAGTTACACTAAAATTACAATAATTAACTAGTATTTTAACAACAGTAAACATATTAATTAACATACATGCATTACCTACTACATCAATCATTACAAATGGGAATGCATATTTAAATATCTTAGTCCATATTTCTTTAGTAGTGATTTTCTTTTCTTCTTCTGTTTCTTTTGTTTTAGGAATAAACTCTTTTTTATTCTTTACTATTTTATATTTTAAATAGAAATATGCGATTAATCCACCGATAGTCGCACCAAAACACGCAACTGAAACAGCATGTGTTACATTACCTGTAATCTTAAGCATCACATAACTTCCTACTACTACTACAATAACTCTAAATAATTGTTCAACTACCTGACTTATTGAAGGAGAAGTTATAAATTTATTTCCTTGTAAGTAACCTCTTGATATAGATAAAGAAGGTATAACTAATAAAGCAGTTGCTATTACTCTAATAACAAATGTTATATCTTGTATTGTATTTCCACCTTTTATATCACCTAATATAGCTTTAGCTATTGGTTCTGCAAATACAACTAATAATATAAATACTAATAATGCAAAAGCTGTTATAGCTCTTTTACCTTGTTTATATACTCTTTCTCTTGCATGATAATAGCCCAATGCATTATATTCACTAACAAGTTTTGATATAGCAAGTGGTATTCCTACTGTTGATACAGATAAGAATGTAGAATAAATTGTATATGCATATCCATATAATGCTCCACCCTTATCTCCTATAATATTATAAAAAGGAATGACATATAATATACCAATTACTTTAGTAAATATTATGGCAATAGTTGCGACCATCGCACCTTGCATAAATGAATTCTTTTTCATAAACACCTCTTATTTATACATAATTAAAGCCGAAAAACAATAGATTTGTTCTTCTGAAAACATACTAATACTAACTTGATATTTTATATCAATAATATTCTTATGTTCTTTTAAAAAGTCATTTATTTTTTCTTCTAAATCTTTTTCATGACTTTCATCAAATATTTTAACTTTCATGTTATCACCCATTTTATGATAACAATTATATATCTATTTTTTTGTCACATAATATACTGTATGACTCTTTCTATCATTTGTATTGTACTTTATTAATATTTTTAAATTACATTTGAATTTTTCTACTTTACCTAGATAATCTATATAACCTACTAATATTATTCCACTAGGTTTTTTACCTACTTCTAATCTTTGTTTTTTATCAAATATACCTATACTTGGGAAAACATCATCAGTTTGTTTATCATGAATCGCAATTGCTTCTACATCAGTTATATCTTCTTTAACTTCGTCAATTACAACTTGATATCTTATTTCATCATCAGTTATTTTATCAAATCTTACTTCTATATTAAAAGGTACTTCTTTTGTACTTTTATTTATATTTCTTAATTCTTTTATATATGTTAAATATGTATCTTTTTCTTTAGATATATCATTAGTAGTACACCCTGTTAAAAATAATATTAATACTAAAAATACTATTAATATTCTTTTCATTATATAACCTCAGTTAAATAATTTTCTACTATTTCTCTTATTACTTTAGGTGCATTTTCCTCATATACTTCATATTGTTCTTCATATTTATTATCTATAGGTCTATCACTAATTCCTTTAATAATTGTAACTTTAACATTATTCATTTTACATACTCTTGCGATAGCATATCCTTCAGTATCAGACGCAACCATATCTGTTTCTCTAACCATTTGATAATCTCTATTAGTAACTAACGATTTATCACTAGTTCCTAATAAACCATCAAAATATTTCATAGTTACTTTAACTTTATCTAACTCTAGAATTGCATTTTCTTTTATTAATGGTTCTAATTCTCTAATAGTAATATCATATTCAGCACAAGAACTAGGTATAAATATATCACCATAATCTACATAATCACATACTGCAGAAGCAGTACCAACATGAACTATTTTTGTAAAAGAAAATTTATCTATCATATATTGAACCGCTCCAGAAGATAATACCTTTCTACCTAATGTTCTAAAAAGAATAACTTCTTTATCATATATTGTAGTTCTATAATATTCTCCATATGGATATTTTTCGGTAAATTCTTCATCAATATCATATACTTTTAATAATGCATCCCAATCTATTTTGGATGTAACTACTATTCCTATCATACACTTTCCTCACTATACTTAGATTTATATAAATCGTCATCTTCTAGTACTTCTACTTCTTCTTCAAGTTCTGGTAATTCATCTATATTAGATAAATTAAAATAATCTAAGAAAAAGTCTGTTGTCTTATATAAATTAGGTCTTCCAGGAAGATCACTTTTACCAACATTTTCTATTAATCCTTTAGCGATTAAATTACGTATCATTTGAGAAGAATTAATTCCTCTTATTTCATCTATAGCCATTCTAGTAATAGGTTCATTATACGCAATTATCGCAAGTGTTTCTAATGCTGCTTCTGATAAATTATTACTAGTTTCAGTCGCAAGTTTTTTTAAGTATTCTTTTTCTTTTTCTTTAGTAGTTAATTTATAACAATTTCCTAATAACTTTAATTCTATTCCTGATTCTTCACTACTATATTTTTCATTAAGTTTATCAAGTTCTTTTATTATTACATCTGCGTCTTTATCTAGTATATTTGTTAAATCTTCTAAACTTAATCCTTCACTACCTACCGCAAATAATAATGCTTCTATGGTACTAGTCATGTTTTACACCTTCTTTTTTGTTAATTATAATATTGTTAAAATTATCTTCTTGTATTATTTCTATTTCACCAAACTTAGCCATTTCAAGAATAGATAAAAATGTAACAACAACATATTCTCTAGTCTTTACTTCAAATAAATCAAAGAAAGATACTTTCTTCTTTTTACTTAATATATTTCTAATATCTCTAGTTCTATCTTGAACAGATATTTCCTTTTTAGTAATTTTAGTAGAAATAGGTTTTTCTAATTCTTTTCTTTCTAAAAATTTATTTAATGCATTTACTAAATCATCTAATGTTATACTTCCATCATTTTCTATATTTGTATCACTATATTCATTAAAATTAATTGGATCTTTAGTAAATATATCTTTTCTATTCTTTTCTAATTCTTTGAATGAATCAATCATGTCTTTATATTTTTGATATTCTAATAATCTGTTTACTAAATCTTCTCTAGGATCTTCTTCCTCTTCTTCTTCTGTTCTTGGAAGTAACATTCTAGATTTTAATTCAATTAACTCTGACGCCATTACTAAATATTCTGAGGCGATTGTTAGATTCATTTCTTTTTGACTATTAATAAAATCTATATATTGTTTTGTTATTTCTTCAACAGATATATCATATATATCCATCTTAGAAGTCTTAATTAAGTGTAAAAGTAAATCCAATGGTCCTTCAAAATCGTTAATAATAAAATTAGTTTCCATTTTTTTCACCTACCTTAACATATACATTATAACATATTTTTCTTGATAAATATACGTTTATAAACTATAATTTAATTATGAAAAGATTTAATATGATTGATGAAAACTTTATTTGTGAAAATTGTGGAAAAGAAGTAACTAAACTTGGATATACCGCTAGAGATCATTGTCCTTATTGTTTATATTCTAAACATGTTGATATATTCCCTGGAGATAGAGCTAATGAGTGTAGAGGTCTACTAAAACCTATCTCTATAGAAAAGTATAAAGATACTTATAAAATTATATATAAATGTGAAAAATGTAAGGAACTACATAAGAATATAATGGCAAATGATGATAACTATGATTTAATAATTGAACTATCTAAATACGAATAAAAAAACTCACTACTTTGTAGTGGGTTTTAATATAATTTTCATTTGAATTAATTTTTCATTCATCTTTTTATTGTAGTACTCTAAATAATCTTCTTCTATATTCACTGGAATAATAACATTATTAAAGATACCTACTGCATTACTACCTTTATAGTTTTGTAATCTTTTACTAAACAATTCTATTGTTTCACCAAAATTTGGATCAATTACTCTTAATTCTTCTGTCATAATACACCTCACGTAATATTTATTATAAATATAGAAAAATATTAAGTCAATAAAAAAATAATTCAATTAAGAATTATTTTTTATTTGTTTTTTTAGTAGTCTTTTTAGCTGGACTTTTCTTAGTAGTAGTCTTTTTAGCTGGAGCTTTTTTAACTTCTACTTTTTCTTCTTTCTTTTCTTCTTTTTTAGTTTCATTCTTAACAACAGTTTTAGATACTTTTGAAATTCTTAAATATGAGATTAATCCTAAAGCACCTACTAATAATACTATTGCGCCTATACTAGATAATTTTAATCCTGTATAACAAACAGTAATTACAACTAAAATAGTAACAAATAATACTATGAAGAATTTGAAGATATATTTAATCCATTCTTTATAACTTGTATTTGTATATCTTAATCCTAATAGTAATAAAATACTAGTTGGAGAGATTAATAAGAATAAGTTATAAATTGCTTGATATGTAACTGTTAATACGCTTTGGAATCCAGTAGCTTTTGTTAATGAAGAAATACGAATAGTGAATTGAGCTGCATTAACACTATCTGGACAGAATATTGCTGCGAATATTCCTGAAATTGTTGTTGTAAATACATTTACTGTTTTACTAGTTACATCTACTATTAATGTATAATAGATTCCTGAATAAGCAACATTTGCTAAAACAATAATTGCTAATACTACAAATGCTGCATAAGGGAATGCTTTTTTGAATCCTTCAACATATGATTCAATAAAATCTTTAACTTTAATTTTATATATTAATGCAATAATTACAGTAATTAATATAAATAATACTGATGCATTAAATAATTGCCATGTTCCAAATGCTGCAACTGTTTGACCACCAAATGCATTGAACATAGATACTTTTTGAACTGTCCATTTTCTTAATGTTTCTAAGAATTTATCAAATCCAGTGAATCCAAATAATCCACTCCATTTAACAAAACCTAAGATTAATAATACAAATGTAGACCATAAAGTAACATGTAATGGTACTAGTTTTGAATCTTTTTCTTTCTTTAGATCTGTATTTGCTGGTTTATTACAGAATACTAGTATAAATGCTACTAGTGCTACTAATCCAATAAGTACTACTAATACTTTATTGAATAAATCATTCTTTAGTAATTCCATTATTTGAGAACGACTAACTTGTGCATATGGGTTAGTTCCCATTAAATATTGATTATAAGCATCTTCTGTAAATAAAGCACCTGCGTTACCTAATAGAATTGCTCCTACTGTAGATAAAACTGCAGTTTCTTTTCCATAACCAAGCTTTCTAACCACAGAGATAAGAAATGGTACAAAAATAAGTAAAGTATAGAATTCACCAGTAAAGAATGTTACTAGTCCTAAAATAAAAACTGTAAGTACAATAAATAACCCTTTATTCTTATTGAATGTTGCTGCAACATTATTAATTAATGTTTCATATTTTCCTGTTTTCTTTAATATAAAATAGAATGCTCCAATTGCTAATATATAAGTAAATGCAGGTACAAATACATTTGCACTATATATTGTATAAACATATACATCAGCTAATGTAACTGGATTAATTGCTCCTCTTTGTAATACTCCATATTGATATGAAGTTTGTGGTATAAAGTAACTAAGTGCTACAGTTAATAAAATCATAACAAGTGATACTTTATATAATCTGTCTGATTTAGCTATTGCATATACTGCCATAACTACAGAATCAATTATACCAACAATTCTAAATATAGTATTAATAACACTAGATGATTTTAGTACTATACTAAGAATTATTGATAAAACTAATATAGAAAATGTTACTATATTAAATATTTTCTTTTTACTCATTATTTAATTCCTCCCTAATTTTTTGATCTTGTACTCAATTTCTATTTTCCTTTACTCACTCCTAATCTCCTAGTAGAATTATAGCACATTTTTATTGTAAATAAAAGAAAAATACATAAAATCACTTGTTATAACCTATTTTTTTCAAAAAAAAATAAAGAATTAATTCTTTATTTTTATAGTTTTAATAACATTTTTTTATTTTTCTTCATAAAATTATTAAACTTTTCCAAATCTTTTTTTCTCTTTTCATCAGCAAAATCTTTATATTCATCAATGCTCAAAAATAATTTTGGAATTGTATTATTTTTTATTCCTTCATTTCTATGTATATAATGAATTCCATCTTTTGATTCAAATTTTAGTTTACTAAAATATTTATTCCAATGATCACAATATAGAGTTACATCTCTATCATCATTCTCTGCGATTTGAATTGCTAAAGATGTTAACAATTCTCCATATCCTTGATTTCTTTCACTCTTTTTAACTGCTATATGTCCTATTGTTAATCTATCAAATTCAATAAACATTGACTCATAACCTATTACTTCATCATTCTTTTTAAGAACCAAGATACTATCAGTGCCTTTGTTATCATTAATAATAGAATCCATTATTTTAATAAATTCATGATTAGTTGGTCTTAATGCACCAGTTTCAAAATCACAATTAAAATCATTTTCTGAAAAGTATTCTAATACTTTATCTTTATCACTTTCTTCAATAGTAGATACTTTTATTTCATCTTTTTGATATATTAGCATTTAATCTCCTATTGATTTTGTGGTTTCATAGTTGGGAATAAAATTGCATCTCTTAATGTTTCTAAATTATATGCAATCATCATTAATCTATCAATACCAAATCCTAAACCAGAAATTGGTGGCATACCTTGCTCCATAGCTAGTAAATAATCTTCATCTAAATCCATAGTTTCATCATCACCTGCTTCTTTTTGTGCAAGTTGATCTTCGAATGTTTGTCTTTGAATAGCTGGATCTACTAACTCTGAGTATGCATTACATATTTCAGCACCCATAATAACTACTTGGAAACAATCAACTGCTTTAGAATCATTATCATTTCTTCTAGCAAGTGGTTTTAATGATGCTGGATAGTTATACATAACTACTGGACCAATTATATTTGCTCTTAATAATTTTTTATATAAGAAGTCTGTTAATTGAGGAATAGATTTATATTCTTCCATATCTTTTAAACTAAAGAATCCTTTTTCAACAACTTTATTCTTATATTCATTAATATCAGTTTCAGATAAGAAATCAAATCCTAATATTTTATTCATTGCTTCTATGTAATTAATTCTTTCCCATTCTTTACCAAAGTCTATTGTATTACCTTGATATTCTATAACAGAAGAACCTGTTAAGAATTCCATACTTTCTTTCATTAAATCTTGGAAGAATTTTATATTATCTTCAAAATCCCAATAAGCAGCGTACCATTCTATTTGAGTAAATTCTGGATTATGTTGTGGATCCATACCTTCATTTCTAAAACATTTAGCTACTTCATATACTCTATCAAATCCACCAGCTATACATTCTTTTAAATAACATTCTGGTGCAATTCTTAAATTACAATCAAGATCAAGTGCATTATAATGAGTATAGAAAGGTTTAGCTGATGCTCCTGAAACTGAAGTTTGAACTATTGGAGTTTCTACTTCTAAGAATCCATGTCTATTTAAGAATTCTCTTACAAAGAAATAATATTTACTTCTACCAACAAATATCTTTCTAGATTCTTCATTCATCATTAAATCAACATAACGTTCTCTATATTTAGCTTCAACATCAGTTAATCCATGGAATTTTTCAGGAAGAGGTCTAAGTGATTTACCTAAAAATTCAAACTTTTCTACTCTTAAGGTTTTTTCACCAGTTTGAGTTGTAAATATTTCTCCTTCTGCTCCTATAAAATCTCCGCCGTCAATTAACTTTTTAAAGAATTCATATCTTTCTTCGCCTAATAAATCTACTCTAAATTCTAATTGAAATGCATCTTCAATATTTCTAATTTTAACAAAAGATAATTTACCCATTTTTCTAGCAAAAGCTATTCTTCCACATACTTTAACACCTTTAGTTCCATCTTCTAATTCTTTAGCTTCTGATAGAGTATGTGTTCTTTCATATTTTGCTGGATATGGATTACATACCTTTTTAATTTCTTCTAATTTCTCTCTTCTAATAACTTCTTGTTCACTTAATTCTCTCATAGTTTTCACCTCTAAACGTAAGTAATTATATCATATTTTATAATGTTTTCCTATATTCTTCTAATATTTTTATTAATTCTTCTTTTGTTTTACACATAAATATACTTTGTTTTATTTTAGTACTACCTTGTATACCTTTTATATAGTTTGCCGCGATAGTTCTCATTTCTAATACCGCAACTTTTTCATTCTTTATTTCTAATAGATAATTTAAATGTTTAATAGCTAAATCTATTTTTTCAAAATCTGATACTTTAGGAAGTATTTCACCTGTTTTAAAATAATGATCTACTTCTTTAAATATAAATGGATTAACAAGTGCTTCTCTACCTATCATAACAGCATCACAACCAGTTTCATCTATCATTCTTTTTGCATCTTCTGGAGTTTTAATATCACCATTACCTATAACAGGTATATTAACTGCTTCTTTTACCTTTTTAATTATTGACCAGTCTGCTTTACCTGTATAACCTTGTGATCTGGTTCTAGGATGCACTGTAATAGCAGACGCTCCTGCTTCCTCTATTACTTTAGCTACTTCTACAGCATTAATTGATTTAGAATCCCAGCCACTTCTTATTTTAACTGTTACTGGTACATCAACTGTTTCTACTACTGCAGATACTATTTCTTTTATTTTTTCAGGATTTTTTAATAGAGCTGATCCAGCTTGTGATTTAACTGCTACTTTAGGGACAGGACAACCCATATTTATATCAATAATATCTGGTTTCATTATTTCCATAACTTTTTTAGCAGCGATAATAAAACTTTCTTTATCACTACCAAATATTTGTTGTGCAATAGGTCTTTCTTCTTCAGTCATAGTAAGCATATTTAATGTTTTTTTATCCCCATAAAAAAGTGCTTTATCAGATACCATTTCCGCAAATACTAAACCTGCTCCTAGTTCTCTAGCTATCCTTCTAAATGCACTATTACAAAAACCTGCCATAGGTGCCAAACAAATATTATTTTCTAATTCTAAATTACCTATTTTAAACATTTATTATCTCCCCTTTTTGGATATAAATCTTCTGCACAATATTTTATCATAAAGATTTAATAAAAAAAAGAGATTAAACTCTCTTTGCGATTACTATATATCTTTCTTGATTATTATTTGTACATGTTATTAAAGTTAGTGAATCTTTGTTATTTAGTGAATCATAATCATCTACTTCTATATATTTTGTTTTATCTACTACATATTTATAATCTTTTGAATTATCAGTTATTATAATTTCATCTCCATTTTTTAAATAGTATATCTTATTAAAAACATATCTATTATTATGACCCGCAAGTACTATATTACTTCCTCCTATTTCATCACTAAAATTAGTCATTTCTACTAGATTCTCATCTAAAGCACTTTTATCTTTTTTTATAACATTTTTATAATCAAATTTAGGTATATAAATATAACCTCTATAAATACTCTTTTCTTTATTTATAATTATATTATCTATTTTTTGTTTTAGTTTAATATCTTTTGTTACTGGTATCATAAATATAAAACAAGATAAAAATATTATTATTTTAATCAGTCTTTTTAACATATATTAATCCACCTATATCAAATAAGAATAATAATAAATAACAATAGTTTCTTTTTGTAGATGTTATAGGCATAATTACCTTTTCATTATCTACTTTTAGAGTAGATGCGCATGTTATATCATTAACACTAAAACTTATCTCTTTATCATTTAGTTTATATCCATTTGGTACTTCTATTTCTTTAATAATAAAATCACCATAAGGTAGTTCTATAGAAGCTTTACCATTTTTAGTTTTACCAGAATAAACAATTATTCCATCTTTATATATATTAAAACTGACGTCAATATTTTCTTCTTTACTAGTAGTTATATATGTTATTTCACATTTTATCTTTTTATTAACTATATCTAAAGTTTTATGTATATAATTTTCTCCTGTTCCTGTTACTGATACCTTATATTCATTATTATCTTTTTCATATCCATATAATTCTTTTTTCTCTTTTACTATATAGTTGCCTGTTGGTAATGATTTAGATTTAGCGTAACCATCTTCTGTTACTAAAGTATCTTGTAATTTATTATTTTCATCTAATATTTCAAATTCTACTCCAGATAGTTTTTCTCCTTCTTCATTAGTTTTATTTATTTCTATATCTCCTCTAGGATATACTCTAACCATAAATTTATATTCTTTTAAATCAGGTTTACCAAAAGACGCAAGTGTTTGAGTTCTAGTAGAAAAATTATCATAAATATATGTTGTACCATTATAGTTTTGTTTTGGTATTAATTTAAAATTATAATCACCTATATTAGGTGTTTTTATCTTTATTTTATTTCCTTCTATACTATATTCTAATTTATCAACTGATACTATATTATATCTATCTAAAGATCTATTTTTATCTTCTATAGTTAAACCTTGATCTACATCTACATGGTAAGTTATTTCCGCAAAAGATGGTTTTACATTATGATTATTTATTAATCTTTGTATCTCATTTTTTTCATAAGATACATCTATCATAGGTGTATCATCTGTATTACCAGTAGTCCATTTAATACTTTCATCATTTGAAAATAGCCACATTAATTCTTGAGTAGCCATATAATACTTTAAAGATTCATGACCTGGATATTTATATCCATAATATGATATTAATTCCATTTGTCTTTTTATATCATTACTATATCCAGACATAGTAAAATCACTATATACATTATAAGAACTAGTTGTTATTCTAGCATCAGGTTGTATACAGTATACTAGTTTACCATTCGCATAATTATATGGTAAATTTCCAAATGTCCATACACTACCATTTCTATAATGAAATGACCAAACATTATCAACAAACTGCTGAGTAATATTAACACTTTCAGCACTTACCCCTTTTATTCCAATTAAAAATACTGTGGATATTATAAGTAATATCCTTAAAATCTTTTTCATATTTCCTCCCTCATTGTATTTATTAACCAATAAAGAAAGAAATTCCCCTAAAAAATAAAAAAAATGATAAATTATTCATTTATCATTTTATTATAATCATCTTCATTTAATATTGTTATTCCTAAACTAATAGCTTTATCATACTTACTACCTGGATTCTCTCCTACTAAAACATAATCAGTTTTAGAAGTTACAGAACCTGTTACATTAGCACCTAAACTCTCTAGTTTTTCCTTATAATGATCTCTAGATTCTGATAAAGTACCAGTAATAACAAATGTTTTACCATATATTTTTTCATTTGAATTATCTACTTTTTCTCCAAGATAATTCATATTAACATTTAATTCTTTTAAATTGTTTATAAGATTAATATTTTCTTCTTTAGAAAAATATTCAGTTATTGATTTAGCAATTATATCTCCTACATCAGGTATATTTTTAAGTAAATCATAATCTGCTTTCATAAATTTATCCATTTCACCAAAATACATAGCTAGTATCTTAGCAGTCTTTTTACCAACATGTCTAATTCCTAAACCAAATATTAATCTTTCTAAAGAATTATTTTTACTTTCTGTAATAGCATCTAGTAAATTATTAACACTTTTTTCTCCAAATCCTTCCATAGTCATTAATTCATCCTTATGTTTATATAAGTGATAAAAGTCTTCTATTTTAGTTAGGAATCCCATGTTATAGAAATCTTCTACTATTCTTTCTCCAAATCCATCTATATACATAGCATCTCTAGAAACAAAATGTTCTAATCCTTCTATTTTTCTTGAAGGACAATCATCATTAGTACAAAAATGCATAGCATCTTTTTTAATTAATTTTGTATTACATATAGGACAAGTTTCTATCATTTTAAATGGGATACTATTATCTTTTCTTCTATCTAGTTTTACTTCTACTACTTCTGGAATTACATCACCAGCTTTTCTAACTGATATAATATCTCCTACTCTTACATCTTTTTCAATGCAGTAATCTTCATTATGAAGTGTTGCTTTACTTATTAAAGAACCTGCGACATGTACAGGATTAAATATAGCATTAGGTGTTATTTTACCTGTTCTACCTACAGTAAATTTTATTTCATTTAAAGTAGTTAATACTTCTTGAGCAGGAAATTTGTAAGCAATACCCCATCTAGGAACTCTAGATGTCATACCTAATTTTTTTTCATCTTCTAGACTATCTACTTTTAATACAACACCATCTATTTCATATGGTAATTCTTCTCTTTTATTATTTAAATCATGAACATAATTAATTATATCTTTACTATTTTTAGCAAGTCCATTTAATTTTAAATTAGTTACAAATCCTAATTCTTTTAAAAATTTTATAGATTCTTCTTGTGTCTTTATTCCATAATCTTCTGGATTAGGAATAAAGTATGCCATGAAATCTAGGTTTCTTTTAGCAGTTATTTTACTATCTAATTGTCTAACTGAACCTGCGGCAGCATTTCTAGGATTCGCAAATTCTTTTTCATTATTTTGTACTCTTTCTCTATTTGCTCTTTCAAAAGATAGTTTACTCATATATATTTCACCGCGAACTTCTATATTAATATCTTTTGTTAATCTTAGAGGTACAGATTTAATAGTTTTTACATTAACAGTTATATCTTCTCCTGTTATTCCATCACCTCTAGTAGCCGCTCTTACTAATACACCATTTTCATATATTAAAGAACCTGATAAACCATCCATCTTTGGTTCTAATGTATATTCAGGTTTTGAAATAGTTTTTCTAATTCTTTCATCAAATAGCATTATCTCTTCTTCATTAAATATGTCATCAAAAGAAAGCATAGGAGATGCATGTGTTACTTTTTCAAATTTATCTATTGCTTCTCCACCTACTCTTAGAGTTGGAGAATCATCTCTTTTTAATTCAGGATAAGTATTTTCCAATCTTTGTAATTCTGTATATGCATCATCATATTCTTGGTCAGTTATACTAGGATTATCTAAAACATAATATTCATAACTAGCCTTATTAATAATTTTTATTAATTCATCTATTCTATCTATTATTTTTTGCATATTATCACCTATGTATATTATAACATTTATATATAAAAAAATGTACATTTAAGTACATTTTTATTCATCATATTGATCTAATAAATTACATAATCTATTAAATTCATCTATATCTTCAACACTAAGTAATTCTACATTATCAGTACCTTCTATCTTTCTCACTTCTAAGATATAAGAATCAGTATCATTACTTAAATCATTAGCGATAACATATTGTTTATTATTATCTTCAAATTTATTAACTATTTCTACTTTTACTTTTTGACCATTTTCATCAGTCATTTCTATTATAAGTGGATTATTATTTTCCATAGTACCTCCTACAAAGAACTCTTTTTAACAGTAGTTTCTTTCATTTGTTCTAACGTATTTTGAATCTTTAATAAAGTATCTCTCATATTCTTTTGTGCATCTATCATATATTCTAAAGATTCATCTTCATCAAAAACTTCATAATCATCATTTATTTCTTTTTTCTTTTTAAATAATAAAGCTGCACTTCCTAGAATAGTTGATCCCATTATTATCGCTGAAGCTGGAAGAGATATATCTTTTAAACTCCAAACAAGTATATTATCTTTAACTACTTCATTAGTATTTTCTACTACTCTATTAACTTCTAAAGTATTAAGAGTATCTATTTTATAATCTTTACCATCAGATCCTTTAACAATAGATCCAACAGATAAATAATTATTTTCATCATCTACTAATTTAACACTTACTTCTTGTTCATTATTTTTAAAAGTTACTGTACCATTAAAATCTTCAACTTTTTGATCTATATGCTTTGTTTCTTTTATTTCTTTTTCATTTTCTATAGTAACAACATCTTTATAAGTTAATAATTCATCATAGTTTACCCACCCAGAAATTGGACTACTAAAATGAAGTCTTATATTAACATCATTTTCATCTAAACCATTATTTAATAAATAATCATCTACTACTTCATCTAAAGTCATACCAGTTTTCCATTTAACTTGTCCAACTCTATAACTACCATCTTCTGTAGGTATTTGAATAGATATTCCTTCTAATAAATATTCTTTACTTTGTAATGAATTATCTCCTATATGTTTTAATTCATTTTTTCCACCAAAATCATGATCTGTAGATTCATAATAACTAATACCTTCTGGTAACTCTATGCTATCACCAAATTTTATATTATTAAGATCATATTTAGATACTTCTAAATCTACACTTGTTCCAATAGGTACTATTTCTTCTGTTTCTAAACTTATATCAGTAACATCATCTGAAACAATATCATAATTAGTTTCATTTCTTATTATATTAGTATTATTTATACCTGTTGTACCTATCGCTATGAGAGACATCATTGCCGCAGCAGGTAATACTTTTGAGATTAATTTTTTAAATCTATATTTTTTTTCTTCTTTTACTTCTTCTTCATCCATTAATATATATTCATTTAATAATTCTTCATTTTGTTTCATTAATAATTCTTCATATCTTTTTTCTAATTCTTCTATAGTCGCAGGAAATCCATTTTCTAAAAGAATTCCTTCTTCAGGGATTTTTTTATTTTCTATTATTTCGCTTAATTCTTCAATTGTTAAATCATTAATGCTCATAATATCACCTCTATGATTATTCTTATATATATAATAACATTTTTTTAATATATTTATCAACTATAATAAAAAAATTTTAGTATCCACTAAAATTTTTCTAAGTATTCTTTCATATCATCTTTAAGATCATCTCTTTTTAAAGCAAATTCTACATTTGCTTTTAGATAACCAAATTGACTACCTATATCAAAGTATTTACCATCAAATTTACATGCATAAAAATCTTGTTTTTTCATAAGATTTAGCATTGCATCAGTAAACTGGTATTCACCGTTAGAAGCAGCGCTTATGCTCTCTAATTCATCAAATATTTCTGGTTTAACTATATATCTACCTAATCCTGCATGATTTGATGGTGCTTCTTCTATTTTTGGTTTTTCTACTAGACCTATAATCTTACCTTCGTTTTCTTTATCATAAATCATTATTCCATATTTATTAACTAGTTTTTTAGGTACTTCTTGTACACCAATAACATTACAGTCTTTTTCTTCATAAACATCTATTAATTGTTTTAATACTGGTTTTTCATCGTACATCATAACATCATCACCATACATAACTGCGAATGGTTCATTTCCAACAAAGTTTTTAGCAAGTTTAATTGCATGTCCTGAACCTAATGGTTCACCTTGTCTTATATAAGTAAAAGTCGCTAACGAAGATAAATTCTTTATTAATTCTACTTTATCTTCTTTACCACTTTTTTCTAATCTATTTTCTAGTTCATAACTTCTATCAAAATGATCTATAACTGAGTTTTTATATGGACTAGTTATAAATAATATTTCTTCTATACCACTATTTACTGCTTCTTCAACTATATATTGAATAGCTGGTTTATCTATTATTGGAAACATTTCTTTTGGTATAGATTTAGTACCAGGTAAAAATCTAGTACCCATTCCAGCGACCGGAATAACACATTTTCTAACTTTTTTCATATTAACTCCATAAATTATATGGATAGTCACCTCTTTCAATCATTTCATTGATTGCGTTTTTAACTTCTTCTAAGTCTTCTCTATAAGTGATTCCATACCAGTTAGCATTTGTATTAAGTACTTTTACTTTTTTTCCTTCTTCTATTGCTCTTTCCATTTCTATTGGTATTAAAAATTCACATGAATCTAAATTATTCTCATTTTCTTTAAAGAATATATCCATTCTCTTTTTAATAAATGGAAATATAGATGGATCAAAAGTAAGCATATTCATAGAAACTAAATCTTCTTTATCTACTTCAAATTCATTTCCTGTTTCTAAACTTTTCGCAATTATCTTATCACTAACATATTCTAATTTACTTTCTGTTATAGATAATAAATTACCATTATCTTCTTTTATAACTCCTCTTTTAACAGATCCATTTTTAGTCATAGTATTCTTTGCTTTATATCCTATTGTAGAATATTTATCTTCTACATCACTTTGTAAGAAATCTCTTGCGACAAAGTATGAATCTCTTCCATAAAAATCATCTGCGTTAATAACTAAGAAAGGTCCAGTTATTTTATCTTTCGCTTCATATATTGCTTGTGCAGTTCCCCAAGGTTTTACTCTAGTTTCAGGTATATTTACAAATTCAGGAATATCTTCCATCTTTTGAAAAACATAATCAACTTCCATATGAGGTTCTACTCTTTTTCCTATAGTCTCTTTAAATAATTCATAGTTTTCTTCTTTTATTATAAATACTACTTTATCAAAACCAGCTTTTTTCGCATCATATACTGAATAATCTATAATAAATTCTCCATTAGGACCAACTGGTTCTATTTGTTTAAGTCCTCCAAATCTACTGCCCATTCCCGCAGCCATAATTAATAATTCCATTTATACCTCCATTTGCACTTTCTTTATTGCTTTATGATCTTTTAATAACTTTTTAACTCCATTTTTAGTAAAACTAATAGTTGCGATTTTACCTTCTATATTAAGTACTACACCATTACCATACTTCTCATGTTTAACAAGATCGCCTGGTTTTAAATCATTATTAGTAATCATTTCTTCTCTATTTATTTTCTTAGTAAATATAGATTCCTTCTTTTCTTGTTCAAGTAAATCATCACCTATTTCTGCGATAAATCTACTAGGTACATTACTTGATACTTTACCATATAAAAGTCTACTTCTAGAATTAATTATATATAATTTCTTTCTCGCTCTTGTTATTGCTACATAACATAGTCTTCTTTCTTCTTCAAGTTCTTCTTCACTATTCATACTATTTAAATGTGGGAATAAACCTTCTTCTACACCTACTACAAATACATAATCAAATTCTAGCCCTTTAACGGCATGCATAGTCATTAAAGTTACTTTATCTTCATCTTCTTTTTGATTCTCAGATGCATCTGAAACTAAACTTAATTCATCTAAGAAATCTTCTAAACTAACAATACCATCTGCTTCTTCTACATTCTTAGTAATAGATTTAAATTCTTCTAAGTTCTCTAATCTTATATCTGCTTCTAAAGTATGTTCATTTTTTAAACTTTCTTTAATACCTGTTTTATCTAATACTAAATCTACAAAGTCAGTTAAAGACATTTTATCTTTTTCTTTTTTTAATAATTCTATTATCTTTTTAAATTCTTCTTTTCCACCGGAAATTGCTTCATACATAGAACAATTATTATTTTTAGATTCTATTGCTAAATTCTCTATTGATTTAGAACCAATTCCTCTTTTAGGATAATTAATAACTCTTAAAAGAGATACATCATCTTTTTCATTATGAACAAGTTTTAAATATGCGATTAAGTCTTTTATTTCTTTTCTATTATAGAATGCATAAGAACCAACTATTCTATATGAAATATTACTTTGTAAGAATGCTTCTTCTACGTTTCTGCTTTGCGCATTCGCTCTATAAAGAACGCATATTTCATTTGGATTAATTCCATCATCTATTAACTTCTTTATCTCTTTAACAACAAATCCTGATTCATCTTTTTCATCAAATGCTTTATAGTATTTTATTAAAGGACCTTCTTCATTATTAGTCCATAAATTCTTTTCTTTACGAATCTTATTATTCTTAATAACATTATTCGCAGCCTTTAATATAGTTTTAGTTGATCTATAATTTTCATCTAGAATAACTACTTTCGCATCTGGATAATCTTTTTCAAAGTTAAGTATATTTTTATAATCTGCACCTCTCCAAGTAAATATTGCTTGGTCATTATCTCCAACAACAGTTATATTCTTATATTTAGCTGATATCATCTTACTCATTAAATACTGTGGTTTATTAGTATCTTGATACTCATCTATAAATACATATTTATATTGTTCTTGATACTTTTCTAGTACTTCTTTATGTTCACTAAATAGTTTTATTGGAAGAAGTAATAAATCATCAAAATCTATCGCATTACTTCTTTTTAAACTATTTTCATATTCTTTATATACTTCATATACTACTTTATCATAATCAGTATAAACAAACTTTTCATATTCAGAGACTGATACCATTTCATTTTTATTATCAGATATACTTGATCTTATCGCTCTATAATTATACTTATTTGAATCAATTCCTTGTTCTTTCATTATCTTCTTAATTACAGTTAAAGAATCATCGGCATCTAATATAGTAAAATTACTTTCATAACCAAGTAATTCATAGTTTTCTTTTAATAACTTTAAACCAAAAGAATGGAAAGTAGATATTTGTATTAAAAATGCTTCTCTACCTATTAAATTAAATATTCTTTCTTTCATTTCTTTTGCAGCTTTATTTGTAAAAGTAATCGCTAAGATGTTCTTTGGCGATATATCTTTTTGATCTAAAAGATACGCTACTTTTGTTGTTAAAACTCTAGTCTTACCTGAACCTGCGCCCGCTAAAACAAGCATTGGTCCATCAAGATTAGTTGCGGCTTCAAGTTGTCTATCATTTAAGTTTTCTATCATTTTTTATCACCTATTTAATTGTATCATAAATTAACATCTTTTCATATAATACTTTGAAAGGAAGATGAAAAAATGAAGAAGATTATATTAGGAATTATTTTATTTGTAATAGTGGTTATAGGTATTATCTTTATTAATAAAGATATTACTAAAACTAAAAAGAATGATCTAAAAAATGTAAAAGTCGCAGAAGTTGCGCATTCTATTTTTTACGCACCTCAATATGTCGCAGTTAAAAAAGGATATTTCAAAGAAGAAGGATTAAATGTAGAAATAGTACTTACTCCAGGGGCAGATAAAGTCGCATCAGCAGTATTATCTAAAGACGTTGATATTGGTTTTTGTGGAAGTGAACAATCTATCTATGTATATAATTCTGGTAAAAAAGATTACTTAGTAAACTTCGCTGCCCTAACTAAAAGAGATGGGTCTTTTATTGTTTCTAGAAAAAAAGAAAAAGATTTTAAGCTAGAAAACTTAAAAGGAAAATATATAATCGGTGGAAGAAAAGGTGGCATGCCAGAAATGACACTTGAATATACTCTAAAAGAAAATAATATTGATATAAAAGATGTAACTATTGATACAAGTGTAGAATTCGCATCTATGGCATCAGCTTTTATATCAGGTACTGGTGATTATGTTACTCTATTTGAGCCAAACGCAACTATGGTAGAAAAACAAGGTAAAGGATATGTAGTTGGTTATGTTGGTGAATATGGAGGTTCTGTTCCATATACTAGTTATAACGCTCTAAAAAGCTATATTAAAAAGAATCCAGACACTATTAAAAGATTTACAAAAGCAATAGATAAAGGACTAGATTATGTTCATAAAACTGATAATAAAAAACTAGCTAAAGAACTAGTAGAATTCTTTCCAGATATGACTATTAATGATTTAGAAAAAATGATTAAAAGATATAAAGATAATGATGCATGGATGAAAAATACTTATTTAAAGAAAAGAGATTTTGATCATATGCAAGATATAGTAATTGAGGCAGGTATTATAAAGAAAAAAGTTCCATATAAAAAATTAGTAAATACTAGTTTTTCTAAATAATATGAATACTATATTAGAAATAAAAGATTTATATAAAAACTACCAAACTATAGAAAAAGAAATAATTGTTTTACATAATATAAATTTTAAAGTTAATGAAGGAGACTTTATATCTATAGTAGGTCCTTCTGGTGCGGGTAAATCTACTCTTCTATCTATTATCGCAGGTTTAGAAGATTATAAAGGTAAAATTATAAAGAATGATATAACTATTGGTTATATGCTTCAAAAAGATTATTTAATGCCATATTTAACTATATTAGATAATTGTTTATTAGGTCTTAAGATAAATAAAAAATGCAAAAAAGATAATATAAAAAGAGTTAAAGATTTATTAATAAAATATGGTCTAGAAGACTATATATACTCTTATCCAGATGATTTATCTGGTGGACAAAGACAAAGAGCGGCGCTTATAAGAACACTTGCGTTAAATCCAGATATATTACTACTTGATGAACCATTCTCCGCTCTTGATTATCAAACCAGATTAAATATATCTAAAGATATTAAAAATATAATAAAAAATGAGAAAAAGACATTAATAATGGTTACTCATGATATATCTGAAGCCATTAATATGTCTAATAAAGTAATTGTTCTATCTAATACTCCATCAAGTATAAAAGCTATATATAAAATAGATTATGATTTTGATGATGATATTATTAAAAATAGAACAAGTAAAGAATTTATGGAATACTATTCTAGAATATGGAGAGATCTAAATGATTAGTGATGAAAGAAAAATATATTTAAAAAATATAAAAAAAGATAAACTATTTATTACTATCTCTAGAATAATGATACTTGTTATATTCTTATTCTTATGGGAAGTATTATCTAAATTAAAAGTAATAGATACTTTTATGTTCTCTTCTCCATCTAAAATAATAAATACTATTATTAATACTGATAATATTCTATTACATGTTTTAACTACTTTAAAAGAAATAATTATTAGTTTTATACTAGGTAATATTATAGGATTTATTATATCAAGTATACTTTGGTTTAATAAAAAACTAAGTTTAATCCTTGACCCGTATCTAACTACTATTAATAGTTTACCTAAGGTAGCACTAGGACCATTAATCATAATACTGGTCGGAGCGAATGAGAACTCCATAATAATTATGGCTCTTCTTATTTCAAGTATTATAAGTATATTAAATATGGTTTCATATTTTAATAGTACAGATCCAAATATGATTAAGATTATTAAGACTATGGGAGGCACTAAAAAAGATATATTCTTTAGAGTTGTTTTACCAAGCAATTTAAACTTTATTATAGATTCTTTTAAAGTAAATATAAGTATGTGTTTTGTAGGAGTTATTATGGGTGAATTTTTAGTATCTAAACAAGGTATAGGATATCTAATTAACTATGGTTCACAAATATTTAATATGAATTTAGTTTTAACAGGTATTACTTTGTTAATACTATTAACAATTATTCTTTATCTATTAATGGAACTTATTTCAAACAAAATAAAAAGGTAATTTAATTACCTTTTTTAATATATTTAATTAATTTATCTAGTTCTTCATCTTCAATCATATCTATATATGAACACTTCTTACCTATATCTTTTATTGATGATCCTAAATAATAACCTTCTCTTTTATCTATAATAATGAATCTATCATGAATAGATTCATTATTTATTACAGTTAAATTATCATATTGTTTTTGATATTTATCTATTAATTCATTATCCATATTCTTACTAATAACAATAACTTTTACACCTATCTTAGAAATTAAATCTAACACTTTTTTATCACAGTAATTATCTATAATTATTATTTCTTCTTTAGATTTATTTAATATATCTAATATAAATGAATATGCATCATATATTTCATTTTCAAATATTAGTTTACTTTTTAAATATTCTTTTGTGCTGTATTCACTAAATATCTTTTCAAATTTTGAATCATGTTCAATAAGTTTATTGTCATGTTCAAGAATTTTATTTTGAATTATAAATAATTCTTTTCGATATTCTATACTGATTATTAACATATGCCTCATTGTGACAAATGCTCTCATAATTTTAACAGAGACATCATCCGCAACTGAAGTATTTAAAACAGATGAAAGCATTGAGACACCTTCCTCAGTAAATACATGAGGTAAATATTTAATGTGTTGTCCTCTTAAGTTGCCACTTTTGTTTAAGGTTCCATTTTGGAACCTTAAACACTCCTCTTCATTTAATTGAAAATAGAAATCTTCAGGAAATTTATTAATATTTCTTTTAACTGCTTTATTTATATCTTTTGTTCCATTAGTACATTTATATAATTTTGCTAAATCTCTATCAAGCATCACTTCTTTTCCTCTAATTACATATATTTTATTTTTTATATCTTCTTCTGTTATTATTGATATTTCATTTACCATATTAAACCACCCTTCTATTTATATAATAAATTAAAGTATCTAATTCTTGATCTTCAAGCATATCTAATAGAAATGAATATGCATCATATATCTCACTTTCAAATATAAGCTTACTTTTTAAACATTGAATCATGTTCAATAAGTTTATTGTCATGTTCAAGTATTTTATTTTGAATTATAAATAATTCTTTTTGGTAATCTATACTATTTAGTAATATATGTCTCATAGAAACAAAAGCATTAATAATTTTTACAGATATTTCATCCGCAATTGGTGTATTAATAACTGACGCCAGCATCGCTACACCATGTTCTGTAAATACATATGGAATCGTTCTTGCCATTTTATTTGCGGTCCCAATTTGGGACTGCAATTCTTCTAATTCTAATTTCGTTAACTGAAAATAAAACGTTTCTGGAAACTTATTAATATTACGTTTAACTGCTTGATTAATAGATTTTGTACCATTTTTACATTCATATAACTTTGCCAAATCACTATCAAGCATTACTTCTTTTCCTCTTATTATATATATTTTACTTTTTATATCTTCTTCTGTTATTTTTACTAATGTATTATTCATATAAGCCACCTTTCAATAATAATATTATCCATGAAAGGAATAAATCCCCCTAAAATAATAAAAAGAACTATTTAATAGTTCTTTTTATTCATTTAAATCAGTGATTTCACCTAAGATAAATTTATCTAGTTTTACGTTATCTGAGATATCTATCATTTCATCTTCTTCTGCTTCTTCATCTATATCTACATCTGCAGCATATAATCTATAATCATCTATTAATTCTATATATAATATATGATTTAATTGAGTAACACTATCTGATATATCTACATATCCATCTTGATC
>CACZXL010000002.1 GCA_902785135.1 uncultured Erysipelotrichaceae bacterium | reverse complement strand
AGAGCAATAATGAAAAATCCTAAAATACTATTATGTGATGAACCAACTGGTGCATTAGATTCTAAAACAGGAGTAGATGTATTAAAACTACTAAAGAAACAAAGTGATGAAGATACTACTGTTATTATAGTTACTCATAATTCATTATTTAAAGAAATTGCGGATAAAGTAATATATATAAAGAATGGATTAATTGATAAAGTAGATGTTAATAAAAAAACAAAAGATATAGATGAGGTTAAGTGGTAATATGTTAAAAAGAAAGATGTTTCGTGACATTAAGAAAAACTTATCACAATTCATCACTATATTCTTAATGGTCATGATAGGAATAATGGTTTATACAACTATGCTTTCTTATTCAGGTGCAATGCAAAAAACAGGAGATACTTATTATAAAAAGAACAATCTTTTTGATGTAGAAGTATTCTCTGAAAATTTTACAAAAGATGATTTAAATGTTATTAAAAAGATTGATAATGTTAAAGATGCTGAAAGAAAGTTAACAGTTAAAGGTACAAATAAAGATAATACTTTAGAGATAAATTTTATTGAATCAAATAAGATATCTAAGTTCTATATAATTAAAGGAGAAAAATTTGATATCAATAAAAAAGGTGTATGGATAGATAGTGAATATGCTAAAAATAATAATATCAAATTAGGAGATACTATTGATATTAAATATGAATCTTTAATATTAAAAGAAAAAGTATTAGGATTAATTAATACTCCTGATCATGTGTATTCTCTAAAAGATTCATCTGCCTTAATGCCAGATAAAAAGACATTTGGATATGTATATTTATCTGTTAATGAAATAACTGAAGATTATATTAAATCATTAGTTATGAAAGAAACTGGTATAAAAGATGAAAATGCATTTAATTATGCGATGCCTAATTTTAATTATAAAGATTATTATGTATTTAATGAAATAATGATAGATTTAGATAAAACTGATTCTAAAACAGTTAATAAAACTATTAATAAAATAGAAGATAATGTAGAAAATGTACTAGCAGTTACTAAAAGAGAAGATAATTCATCAGTTGCGTTCTATCAAGGTGAAATTAATGAAGGACAAGATTATGTAGGTATATTCTCTGGATTATTTATATTTATAGCGTTATTATCTGTTGTTACTACTATGACTAGAGTAGTTAAAAAACAAAGAATACAAATAGGAACTTTAAAAGCATTAGGATTTAAAGATTTTAAAATATTAATGCATTATATAGGATATGGTTTTTGGATTACTTTAGCAGGTATAATCGCTGGTATATTAGTAGGTCATTATGGATTAACTAATGTAGTATTAAATATGCAAATGAGTTATTTTGAAATGCCATTCTTAGAATCATTTATTGATCCAAGTACATTTACTGTATCAGCATTATTATTAGTATTAGTTTCTATTATTACATTCTTAACAGGAAGAAATATATTAAAGAAAAATGCTGCAGAAACTCTAAGAAATGAAATACCTCAAGTTAAGAGTAAAACTATTAATATTACAAGAAAAGATATATTTAATAAATTTAGTTTTTCTACTAAATGGAATATTAGAGATATATTAAGAAATAAAGCTAGAACATTTATGGGAATTGTTGGTATAACAGGATGTTCTCTACTAATAGTAGTATCAATGGGTATGATAGATTCATTTAATAACTTTATAGATATGCAGTTTACTAAGTTATATAACTTTGATTATAAACTAACACTAAGTCAAAATATAACAGATTCTGAATATGATAAATTAATTAAAAAATATGATAAATCATCTTCATCAATAGGAATAGAAATAAAAAATAAAGATGAAAGAATTACAACAAGCGCAAACGTTATAGATTCTGGTAATTATTTAAGATATATTAATGAAAAAGATGAATTTATAAAAATAGATTCAAATAAAGGAATATACTTAACTAGATTACTTGCAGAAAAAAATAACATAAAAGTTGGAGATAAGATTAAATGGCATATATTTGGTAGTAACAAATATTATGAATCTAAAGTAGTTGGATTAAATAAAGATCCTCAAATTCAAAATATGACTATGACTAGAGAATACTATGAATCATTAGGATTAACTTATAAAGCAGATTATTTATATACTAATGATGATCTATCTAAAACAGATTCTATTAAAGGAGTAGAGTATATTCAAGGAAATGAATCCTTAAAAGAAAACTTAGATGATATGATGTCTATGGTTACTGATTTAATAGTATTAATTGTATTCTTAGCGGTAGTACTAGGCGCAGTTATTATATATAATATGGGAGTGTTATCATATGGAGAAAAAGAATATCAGTTCGCTACTTTAAAAGTATTAGGTTTTGATAACAAGAGAATTAAAAAGATATTTATAAAACAAAATATATGGATATCTATAGTGTCTGCTATTTTAGGTATGCCATGTGGATATTATATAACTGATTATGTATTTACTATGATCTCAGATAGAGATTATGACTTTGGCGCAACTATAACAATAAATACTTATATAATTAGTTTTGTTGTAACAGTACTATGTTCATATCTAGTATCATTATTCTTAGCAAGAAGAATAAAGAAAATAGATATGGTTACAAGTTTAAAAGGAAATGAATAATATAAAATAAAAGGAACGAAAGTTCCTTTTTCTATGTTATAATTTAATTGGTGATACTATGAATAAGTTTCCATATAAATATGATATTAATAAATATATAGATAAAGCTTGTGAAAAAATACTATATACATATTTTTGGTTTACTAAAGATATGCTTGATGAAAGATATGAATACAGTATTGAAAAAGAAGGCGATGAATATGAATTTGTTAGTTACTATACTTATCCTGATGGTACAAAATCTAGGACTGTATTAGAATGGATTAAAACAGTTGATGGTTTTTATAACAGAATAATTTATGATTCTGAGTTTAAAATAGTTAGTTTTAATCCTGTAAAAAAAGAATTTCATGTTCCTAAAGATAGTGTTATTAATATACATGGATGGTATCTAGAAATATATGACATTAGATTACATGAACTAGGTGGTTATTCAGTATTTGTTCAAGCAGGTGATAGAAGTGCGGGAGCATCTAGAACTTTTTATATACCTCAAGATTATTTTAAGGGTAGTTATAGTGAGTTCTTAGATAAATATATGGAATTAATACCAGCTTCTTCATTTGGAATAAAAAGAGAAGTATTAGAAAATAATAATGAAATAAAAAAGTTTTTAGGATTTTAGATAGGAGAATATGATATGGTAGAAGAATTATTTAAATTACAAGACATTAAATATAGAGAAGTACAAATTAAAACTATTACTAATATTAATCCAGATACTATAATAGGTGTTAGAACACCTGATCTTAGAAAACTAGCTAAAGAATTATATAAAAGTAATAATTACAAAGATTTTATAGAAGATTTACCACATAAGTATTTTGAAGAAAATCAACTTCATGCATTTATAATATTTGAGACAAAAGACTATGATGAATGTATAAAGCGTTTAAATAAATTTTTACCATTTATTGATAACTGGGCAACTTGTGATCAAGGAGTATCTAGATTGTTTAAAACACATACTGATGAATTATTAAAAGAAATAAAAGTATGGATTAAATCAAAAGAGACTTACACAATTAGATTTGGTATTAACTCACTTATGAGATATTATTTAGATGATAAGTTTAAACCTGAATATTTAGAAATGGTATCTAAAATAAGATCAGATGAATATTATGTTAATATGATGATTGCTTGGTATTTTGCAACTGCGCTTGCAAAACAATATGATTCAGCAATTAAATATATAGAAAATAAAAAATTAGATAAGTGGACTCATAATAAAACTATACAAAAAGCAATTGAAAGCTATAGGATAACTAATGAACAAAAAGAATACTTAAGAAGTTTAAAGGAAAAATGATATAATTATATAGAGGTGATAATATGTTTGATAAAGATGATAAGAAAAAAGATAATCAAGAATTTGGTATGTTTAGTTTTATGAATGATGAAAGTGATAAAGATAATGATGATAATAACGAATTAACAGACTGGCAAAAAGAAGAAATAAAAAAAGGAAACTATGATCCATGGGATTTTGAAGAAGAAGATGTGGATGATGATAGTTTTTATTCAGAAGATGATGAAGATTAGTAATTGCTAATATAATTTGTGTGATATAATTAATGTGGAGGATGTTATGAGAACAAGAAGAAATTTTAATAGAAAGAAAGTTAATAATATACATGTTGTAAGAGCGCCAAAATTAATAAATAGAGTTACTATTAAAAAGGCTCTTAAATTAACTAAAGATTTAACTAAATAATCAGGGAGGTATTTATGAAAATATTAGTAATATGTAGTAAAAAATTTTATTCAAAAATAGAAGAAGTTAAGAATGAATTAGAAAAAAGAGGTATAGAAGTATTTTTACCAAACTGTTATGATAATCCTTCTGCAGAAGAGGAAGCTAGAAGTTTAGGTAAAGAAGAACATCAAAAATTTAAAGCAAGAATGTATAAACAAAGTCAAGATACTATATCTAATATGGATGCAGTATTAGTACTTAATTTAGACAAAGAAAAAGATGGAAAAGTTTTAAAAAATTATATTGGTGGAGCAACTTTCCTAGAAATGTATGATGCATTTAATTTAGATAAAGAAATATACTTATATAATGATATTCCAGAAGGAATGCTTTATGATGAGATAGAAGGTTTTGGACCAACAGTAATAAAAGGAAATTTATCTTTAGTATATAAAAAGTAGGTAACAATATGAACAAAGAGGAATTTTTAAAAAAATTAGATAGTTTAAATCTTGATAAAGATAAGTATTGTATTATCGCAAGCGGTGTTATGCTTATGCATGGACTTACTAATAAAACTAATGACATTGATATTAGAGTTACTAAAGAAGTATTTGATGAATTAATGAATAAATATAATATGAAACAATCAGATAGATACGATTATGTATATGAATTAAATGATTTTGATATTAACTGCAAAGATTTTATTAGAGATAATATAGAATTTATTGATGGATATCCTGTTGAAAAAATAGAATTACAACTAGAATGGATGCTTGAACAAAAAAGAGATAAAGATAAAGAAAAAATAGAAATAATTAAGAATTATCTAAAAAAATAGTGTTCTTAATTTTTTTAAGTGTTATAATTTAATTAGTTAATCAGGGAGGTAACAATGAGAATAAATACAAATGGAGATTATTTTGGGGTGTGGAAGAGTAAAAGTATTATTAAAAGTAGAGATGAATTATGTCAAGATTTAGAAGAATATGAAAGTCTTTTAAATGATTATGTTATGAGTCTTTTACAAAACATAATAGATTTAAAAATATCCGCAACAGAACCATATAATGAATTATCTGAATCATATGACAAATTATATGAACTAGATATATATAAAGATGCTTTAATTTATAATATCTATAATAGAGCGCTTAATATATTTAAAGAATCAGATGATGAAGTAGAAATTAATGACAATAGTGGTTTAAAAATATTATCTGCTTATTCTAAAAAAAATAATGATAATCTACTTTATAGATTTAATTATGGAAAACAAGCAGTAAGTTTATATAAAACAATTTTAGATGAAGAAAGAAGAAAAGAAAATATAGAACAACTTAAGAATAAAATAGAATTCTTACGTAATCAATCAAATCCTTTTGGTGTTGATGAAACTCTTAGTGGTGTACCATTATTTGGAGGACCTGCTAGCAGATGGGGAATGAAAAGAGCTTATGAAATAAATAGCTGTGAAGAAATGTTAAAAGAATTAGAAAAAAAAGAATATACTGGCAAAGATTATAAAGATGTAGAAATAACAGATAAGTATTATAAGATTTTTTGTGAAGAATATGGAGTAAACGATAGCAGCTTTAAACCTTCTGAAGATGATGATAGTAACAACATGACAATAACTGATTCTATTGTTTATCCTCATTTAACATTACATAGAGTCAAAAAATATAAGTAAGAGGTATTAAAATGAATATAATTTTTGGAACAACAAATCAAAGAAAAGTAAAAGACTTACAAGCAGTAGTAGATAAATTAAAATTAGATATTAAAGTTTTAAGTATGAAAGATATTAATTGGGATAGAGGAGAAATAGAAGAAACAGGAAAAACTATTGAAGAAAACTCTTTCATAAAAGCTAATGCTATTTTAGATTTTTGTAAAGATCATAATATAGATTATCCTATAATAACAGATGATTCAGGATTATTTGTAGATGCTCTATATGGTGAACCTGGTGTATTTACCGCAAGATATGCAGATGAGGAAAGAAAAGAAAACCCAAAATTACCAGAATATCAATGTGTTATAAAATTGTTAGATAAATTAAAAGGATTAGAAAATAGAAATGCTTCTTATAAATGCTGTGTTACTGCTATGATGCCAAATGGAAGTTATAACCAATTTCAAGGTGAAAGTAATGGAACAATCGCAGAAGAAATTATTGGTGAATTATCTAAACCATATTTCTATTCAGTATTTATATTAAATGGAACTAATGTTGCCTTTAATGAATTAAAGGGTGAAGAGTTGGATGATACATATAGATTTAAGGCATTAAAGAAAACATTTAATTATTTGGGTGATAAAAATGAGAATAAATAAAGAATTAAAAGAATATATAGAAAAAAATATATTTCCTGAATATAATAAGAATGATAAAGGGCATGGTATAGATCATATAGCGTATGTTATAGGAAGAAGTCTAAAGTTTGCTAGTACAGTAGAAGATATTGATTATAATATGGTATATGTAGTAGCTGCTTATCATGATATTGCGCATCATATAGATGCAAAGCATCATGAAGAATTAGGGGCTAAAATACTATTAGAAGATAATAATTTAAAGAAATATTTTTCAGATGAACAAATAAAGATTATGTCTGAAGCTGTTCATGATCATAGATCTAGTTTAGAAGGAGAACCAAGAAGTATATATGGTAAGATAGTATCTTCTGCAGATAAAAATGTATTAGTAGATAGTCCATTAACTAGAACTTACTATTGGAGATTAGAACACTGCCCAAATGATTCATTAGAAGAAATAATAGAAAATTCAAGAATGCATTGCCTACACAAATTTGGTGAAAAAGGATACGCAACTGAGAAGATGTATTTTGAAGATTTAGATTATAAAAAGTTTTTAGAAGATATAACTCTTTTAGCAAATAATAAAGAAGAATTTATAAAAAAATATGTTGAATTAAATATTATTGGTAAACCAGTAAAAATACTTTATACAAATTGGGAAGGTAAAACAGGTTATAGAAATATTATTCCTAAGAGTATAGAATATAAATCAACAGATTGGCATAAAGAAAAACAATGGATATTAGATTCTTATGATATAGATAAACAAGCAGATAGAGGATTCGCGCTTAAAGATATTAAAGTGTGGAATGTGAAGGAGAACAATATGGAAAAAGAAAGATTAATTGAATTATTTAATAAAGTAAGAAATGAAAATAAAGATATGTCATTAGATGATGTACTATATAAAGTATATGAAGAAGTTAAAGATGAATGTAATGAACCTTTTTATATTATTAGAGATGAGATATTAGATGCGAATAATATAGATGAATTAGATTATTATACTAAGGATGTTAATAGTGAGTTAAAAGAATATATAGAAAAAAATATATTTCCAAAATATGAAAAAAATGATAAAGGTCATAATTTAGGTCATATTAAAGAAGTAATTAAAAGAAGTTTTGCTTTAAATGATACATTTAAATTGGGGCTTGATCATAATATGATGTATGCAATCGCATCATGTCATGATTGGGGAAAATATATTGATCATAAAACTCATCATTTAATCGCTGCAAATAATTTTATGAACGATGAAGGCATGAAAGAATTCTTTACTGATGAACAAAGACAAATTATTAAAGAAGCAATAGAAGATCATAGATCATCAAAAGAAGATGAACCAAGAAGTGATTATGGTAAATTAGTTTCATCCGCAGATAGAAATACAACAGTAGATTTAGTATTTATAAGAAGTTTTCATGTTGCGCATGAAAGAACTCCAGAATATATAATAGATCCAGAGTATTTAGATTTTACAATTAATAGATTATCAAAAAGATATAGTGAAGACGATCCTGAAAATATGTTTTATGAAGATAAAAAATATGAATTATTCTTAAAAGACATGAGAGAAATACTAAAACATGAAAAAGAATTTAAAGATAGATACTGTGAAGTAAACTTTATCAAAGATAGAAGCCATAGAGTTGAAGAAGAAGAAGGAAATGTTAATTACGTTAGAGTATTAAAAAAAGAAATTAACAATAAATAGTAAAAAATAAAAATATACATTTTGTATATTTTTATTTTTTATGTGTTATAATTACCTTAATGAATAACTGGAGATGGTTGTATGAAATTTAAAAAAATATTTATTATATTTATACCAACTATTGTTGTTGTTTCTATAGTAGGCGTATATTTATTTTTAAATAATAAACCAGTAGATAATACTAAAAAGAATGATAAAGTTATAAATAATAAGATTAAAAAAGAGAAGAAAGAAAAATGTACTCCGATAGATGGTGGTAGTTTTACTTTAATTCTTAATACAATGGGCGGAGAACAAATATCTAATATGAGTGTATGTATAGCATGTAGTCCTGATAGTTATGAAAATATACCTACACCAAAGAGAGAAGGTTTTAATTTTGACGGTTGGTATTATGATAAAGAGTTTAAAAATAAGATTAGTTTTACTAGTACAAAGGATTTTAAAGCTGTACAAGAAAAAGATAAAAAGGGTTGCGTTATAGGATATAAGAATATTGAAATATTTTCTAAATGGAATGAAATACCAAAAGAGGAAACAAAACAAGAAACTATTCAAAGTACTGAAGAAGTAACTAATAATCAACCAGTAGAAGAAACAAAGCCAGTTGAGACACCAACTGAAACACCTTCTTCACCAACAACAAGAATATATAAACCTACAAAAACTGGTTATGTTTCTAGAGGTTATGGTGCAAACAATAATACTTTTTATAATTATATAACTCTCTATAATATGGGAGGAGCTTATTCTTATTTATATCCTATTAATGATGCAGAAGTAGTTAGTTGGAGTTTTACTGGAAATAAATCATATAGATATATTTTATATAAAACTAAAATAGATGATGAAGACTATTTTGTATTATATTTTACTTATTCTAATCTAAAGCCTGTTAGAGATTTTTATTCAGATCCACATGCAAATAGAAATTTCAGTTATGATGAACCAATAGTATATCTTACATCAGAAAATGATGTTGATAGTTATAATATATTCCGTGTTATGATTACAAAAGTATTTACTAGTGATTATAAGAATGCTTCTAGAATGATGATGTTAAAATCTCATGGATATAGTGGGTTACCAGTTGTTAATCCAGCATTAATTCTTGAATTAAATCCAGGTGATATGAATTAAATCCAGGTGATACTTATGGTGGAAGATAAATATTACAAATAGAAAGGAAAGTTAAAATGGATAAAAAATATTTAATAATAATTGGGATTATAATATTAATAATAGTAGGAGTAATATTATTCTTTATATTTAAAGATAATTCTTCTAAAACATTAGAATTAACTTATCAAACTAGTAAAGGTATACCTTTTAGATGGGAATATGAAATAGAAGATGAATCTATTGTTAAATTAGAAAGATCTTTTGTAGATGATGAGAATAAAAGACAAAAGGGTGGAATAGTACACGAACATTATGTATTTAAAGGATTAAAAGAAGGTAAAACTACAATAAGATTTAAGTATGTTGAATTTACTAAAGATAGAGTTGAAAGAGAAGAAGTAGTAAATGTTAAAGTAGATAAGTTTAAAAATATATCATTAGTTGTTATACCAAAATAAAACAGTTAAAAAACTGTTTTATTTTATTTTTATTGTGTTATAATAATTGTTATTGATGGAGGGTACGGTTTATGACTAAAGGTAATTTTGAGCGTGGTAATAATAAACTATACTATGAATATGATAGCAAAAAATATCAAGTAGGTTATGGCCTTAATGGTTCTTTATTTATTAAACGTAAAAAAGATGATGGAGGAAAACATATATTTCAGGAGAAAGTATCAAATCTAATTCAAGTAGATAAAAATGATAAAACATATTTTTTAGTAGGTTCTTATTATATTGGTCTATATGAAATTAATATTTATGAAGATGATAATGAGTCTGAATATCTAAGACATATAAAAAGGTTTAATATGGATGGTTTTTATAATCTTGATGATATTAGAATAAATGAAGATACATTTATAGTAAATCAATATAAAAAAGGTGGAAGAATATACACTATAGGAGATGAATCTCCAACTAAATTTTATGAAGAAATATATAATGATAAAAAGGTAATGAAGTTTCTTGATAGTAAAAATGCAAAAAATGTAGTGTTAGTAGATGATGAGTATAGTTGTATTTATGAAAATGGTACTTTAATAGATAGATTAACTTATGGTATAGATATAAATACTAAAAAAATAGTTACGCCTATATGGAGTACTTTAAAGAATAAAATGATAGATACTTATACTGAAAAAGATGTAAGAGATTTAAAAGAAAGAATGAATGCAAATGATAATGTAGAATTTGATCATTATGATTATGATTTCATGAAAGAAGATCATACCTTAGAAGAAATAACAAAATATTTTGAAATAGAAAGATATTTTAGAAATCTTGATCAGTATTCTAATGGAACTAAAGGTGTTTACAAAGAAAGAAATACTATTAATAAAGATTTTATTATGGGATTTATTCCATCTCCTGAACCAGGAATAATAATGAAAAAGGAAACTATAGAAATTGATGGACGAACAATAGATTTAGAATATGATGAAAAACATTATTCTATAGATCACTTTATTGATAAAGATAATACTTATGTAATTATAAAAGACATAGTTTCTAATAAGATTGTTAAAGTATTTAAAGAACCTGTTTCATTTATAGTTCAAGTAATAGATGAAAAACAATTCGAATCTCATTTTATAGTAGGAATATGTAATGAGTTTGATAATTGTGAACTTAGAGATTATGCAGAAGATTCTATTGATTGGCCATTACATTTAATGAGAGAATACGAAATAGATGATCCAAATCTTAGTGAAGTAAGATTATCAGAAAAATCATTTAAAGTTAATCAAGGTGGAGACAGAATATTTACTGTAGGAAACCGTTTATTATCAGATAATTATGAAAGAATATATAATGATAAAAAAGTAGAAAATGTTGTTGGCAATAATTTTGTTTTAGTTGATCAAAAATTAAGAATAGATAAAACAAATTTAGAAGATATGATAACTTATGGAATTGATCCAGATACTAGAAAGATAAATACACCAATATGGAGTAGATTACAAAATAGATTAATAAATATATATTCTGAAGAAGAAATAAAAAAATTAAAAGAATCAAAAGAAGAATGGAATAGTACAGAATTTTCAGCGTTATATTTAGATGATGATAAAGCAAAAGCGACAATGTATTTTGAAGTATATTCATATCTACAAAAATTGTCTGAAAGCACTAAGCCAGTTGACAAAGTATATTTGGATTCAACAGGTAAAGTTAATAAAAAGTTTGTTAATAAATTTGTTCCTAATAATAAAGAATAATATATTGAGTTTGATATTTTAATAGATGGGTGGTAATTATATAATGAAAAAAGAAAAAATAGAAATTGATGGACGAACAATAGATTTAGAATATGATGAAAAACATTATTCTATAGATCACTTTTATGATAAAAAAAATATTTTTATAATTATAAAAGACAAAATTTATAATACAATTGTTAAAGTATTTTACGAGCCTATTTCTTTTGTTGTTCAAGTCAATGAAGAAAATACTACTATATCTCATTTTATAGTAGGAATGTGTAATGAGTTTGGTAATTATGTACTTAGAGATTATTCAGATCAATTCTTTTGTAGGGCATTACAACCAGTTGATGAATTTGAACTAGATAATCCAACTCTTAGTGAAATAAGATTATCAGAAAAATCTTTTAAGGTTAAAGAGAAAGGAGAGAGAATATTTACTGTAGGTAAGCATTTATCTAATCAGTATGAAAAAATACATAATAATGAAAAAGTAAAAAAAATTGTGGGTAAAAAAATTGTTTTAGTAGATCGTAAATTAAGAATAGATAAAACAAATGTTGAAGATACAATTACTTATGGAATTGATCCTGATACTAAAAAGATAAAAACACCAATATGGAGTAGATTACAAAATAGATTAATTAATATATATACTGAAGAAGATATTAAAAAAATAAGAGAATCAAGAGACGATTGGGATAATATAGAATATACATGTCTATATATGGATAAAGACTACGCTAATGCAACTATGCTTTTTGAAGTATATTCTTACTTACAAAAACTATCTGATAGTCTTGAACCAGTAGATAAAGTATATTTAGATTCAAAAGGAACTGTTAATAGAAAATTTGTTAAAAAATTTGTTCCAAATAATAAAGAGTAAACTATTTAGTTTATTCTTTTTTATTGTTATAATATACTTATATAAAGGAGTAAATATGAAAAGATATAAGAAGTTAACATTATTACATTCTAATGATTTACATGGAGATTTTTTTAGTGAAGAAAATGGTAAACAAACAATAGGTGGTGCTTCTAGATTATCTGGTTATGTTAGTAAGGTAAGAGAAGAAGAAGATAACGTAATATACGCAATTGCGGGAGATATGTTTAGAGGTAATATTATAGATTCTGAATATAAAGGTATATCTACAATAGAGATAATGAATATTATTTCACCAGATGTAGTTACTATAGGTAATCATGAAACAGATTATGGACTTGCACATTTATTATTCTTAGAAAAATGTGCTAGATTCCCAATAATAAATGCTAATATGTTTATTAAGACAAATAATTCTAGATTATTTAAACCATATCATATAATTGAAATAGATGGCATGAAAGTATTATTTATTGGTATAGTAACAGAAGATGTACTTGCGAATACTAAAAATGAAGGTTTAATAGGTACGTTTGTAGATGTTAATGAAGCTGCTAAAGAAGTAGGTAGAATTTGTAATACTTATAACGCTATTGATATAGATTATACTGTTTTACTTACTCATATAGGTTTTGAAGAAGATAAAAAACTTGCTGAATTACTTGATCCAGCTTGGGGAATAGATGTTATTATTGGAGGTCATTCTCATACATATATAGAAAAACCAGAAATAGTAAATAATATCTTAATTGTACAAGCAGGAGTAGGTACTGATCAAATAGGTAGATTTGATATTACAATTGATACAAAAAATAACTGTACTCACGAATGGAAATGGAAATGTATTTCTATTAATGAAGAAAACTGTCCAAGAGATGAAAAATTAGAAGAATTAATAAATGGATATAAGGGTGAAACAGATCTTAAATATGGAAGAGTAATAACTAGATTAAATAGAGAATTAACTCATCCAGATAGATATAGAGAAACAGAACTAGGAGATTTATTTTCTGATATATTAAAAGAAAGTTTAGGACTAGATATAATGCTTTTAGGTTCTGGTTCTATTAGAAAAGAACAATTAGGTCCAATAGTAACTCTTCAAGATTTAATGGAAATATTCCCATATGATGATCCAATATACTTAATTAAAGCTAAAGGATCAGAATTAAAGAAAATGATATTATATATGCTTAGAGATGAAGCTTTTGAAGGTGATCATACAGAATTCTATCAATTTTCAGATGGTATGCATGTAGTATATGATAAAAAGAATCATAGTTTTAAGGAATTTACTTTAGATGGAATAGATATAAATGATGAAGAAATATATAAGATAGGTCTTCAAAAGTATCATTATATTAATATTAAAGATTGTTTTGATATAACAGTAGAAGAATTAGATGAAAATGGTAAGAGTAAAGTTATCGCAACAAGCTGCAGAGATGTAGTAGAAGAATATATGTCTAATAATCAACATTTAGATGAAGTTGTAGAAGATAATCAAAGATTAATAGTAGAAAAATAATTGGCTAGTATAATAGCCAATTTTTTTGACAAGAAATGCATTTTATGATAATATAAAGCCCGTTGAAAAGGGGATATTATGGAAAATAATAAAAATAATAAAAGGAAAAAAAGAATAGTAGTTACAGCATCAGTTATAGGTTTATCTTTAGCAAGTATTTTATCTATTAAAGAAAAAATAGAAAAAAGATATCAAGCTGAATTGTTAGATAATTCTAAAGAAATAATTAGATTAGTAGATGAAGGTGATTTCACTTATAAAGATAGTGAACCTACTTATAAAGATAAAAGTACAAAAGATTTCTATGTTCCAGAGCCAGTACCTCAAAGAGAAGATTATTATGATGAACCTACTGTAGTACTAGAAGAGAAGCCTACTACAGATGATTTTTATCATGATAATTATTATTATGATGATATACACACTAGACCGATTGATGATCCAGACTTCTATGATTATGATTATGATTATGACTACGAAGATGAATATAAGACAAATGATATTATAGAAATTCCAGAATCTACAAATGATTCTAGAAAGAAAAAAGTTTATAAAAATAGAATTAAATAAAAAACTAATGTTAAAATACATTAGTTTTTTTTGTTTCTTCTTGTTTTGTTAAATTTTCTTTAGTTTCATTATCTATACATATTCTATGTTCTTTACCATCAGTTGTTTTCATAACTATAACTGTTTCATCTGGGACATAACTTAATACATGTTCTATATATTCGTTATCTCCACCGTAAGAGTTATTTTTCATATAATCTAAGAACTCTTGATATGTATTAGTATTATTAATAGCTTCTAGTGTTATAGTTATACCTTTATTATAAGAAAATATAGCTATACCTAATATTTCTGAATCAGAATATTTATCTTTATAATTATCATATATTAAATTATATTGATTACTAAATATCTTTCCAAATATCATAGAACAGTATTCAGGATCATCAACACATTTATATACATCTATATTTGATTCTGTTTCATATTCTTTAGTTTCTTGATTGTATGATCTTATATCTTCACCATTCCATATTCCTTCTATTTGAAATATACCATGTCCTGCATATATATCATAATTTTTTATATCAGTAGGATTTTCTTGTTTTGCGATTGATGATGAAATAATGGGATCAATACCATTTATAGAACTAGTTAATTCTATATCATTTTTATAATTAGTATCAACAAGATTTGATTCATAAGAATCACATCTATCTTCATAATTAAACTTATATACATCATCATAATTATCAACTTGATTAAAGACCATAGTTGATCCTACATCATTTAGAGTAGGTTCACCATATTGATATCTTTTTTCTTCTTGTTTAGGTTCTTCAGTTCTTTCTTCAATAATTATATCTTCTTTTTTAATACTATTATCTTCTTCATAATTAGTTTCGATTACATTATCTATATTATTCTTATTAATTCTATTAATTCCAACACCTAAACTTGAAAGAATAGCGACACCTATTATTAAAGATCTGAAATAATGTTTTTTCTTTTTCCTTTTTTCTTTTTTCTTTGTTGGATAATTTCTTTCTACTATACCAATAAAACTTTGGTCATCTATATATATTTCGTTTTTATATTTATTTTTCTTAATTATATGTCTTTCTTTTGCGTGTTTTCTTATCATTCTAGATTCTTCAAAAGAATAGATTCTTATATCAGAATTTATATTACTAGAAAGGTGAAATCTACCATATTTAGTTATGCCATCATCAACAACTACTTTAGCTTCTAAAAAGTAATGCTCGTTCATATAAATCCCTCCTATTATTAATATATCATATTTTTTAATAAAAAGATATGTTTAAAAATAGGTTATATGTACACAATAATAATAGGAGGTAAATATGACACAAAAAGAATTATTGTATTATGAAGACGCTATTTCTCATGAAGATAATATTATTAAAATATGTGATGATATGATCAATACTTTAGAAGATGAAGAAATAGTATCTTTTATGGAAAATCAGATTCAAATTCATACCAATTTAAAAGATAAGTTATTTGATGTTTTGGAGGAAAAGAGTAATGGATGATAAATTAATAATGAATAACTATTTATTAGTGTTAAAAAGTACTGTAGAGGTATTTGTCCATGGAACATTAGAAAGTTCTAATGAAGATGTTAGAAGTACTTTAAAAGATGGATTAAATGAAATATTAACTTGTCAAAGTGATACATTTAATTTAATGACAGAATATGGTTGGTATGAAGTAAATAATATTAAAGAACAAGAAATAAATAAAACTATAAAAAAATTAGAAAAATGAGTCTTATGATTCATTTTTTTCTTGCAAAAAAATATAAAAGTAATATAATATATTTACTTTTTTGTTTACAAAGGCAATAAAAAAATAATCAATAGTTTATTTTTTTTGGTATAATTGAATTTATGATAGGGGATGAAGATATGAGAACAGTAGTACATAATCATAATAATTTAACATATCAAGATATAGATGAAGTAGTATTACGTGCAAGAGCAGTTTTAATTAATTCTAATAATGAAATACTTTTAGGTTATTTAGATAATACTTATCAATTTCCAGGTGGACATGTTGAAAAGGGTGAAAGGTTATCTGAAACTTTATATAGAGAAGTTCTAGAAGAAACAGGTATAAATATTGAAAGAAGAGATTATACTCCTTTTTATCAAGTTAAATATTATTCTAAGAATCATGATAATACTGGTGTTAATAGATATATTGAATTTAATTATTATCTTATATATACAGATAAGAAATATGATTTAAATAAAAGAAAATTAGATCAATATGAAATAGATAATAATTATGAATTAAGATATGTTAAACTAGATGAATTATATGATGTTTTAGAACAAAGTAAAAATGATAATGAAAGAAACGTAAGAGTTTATGATGATATTAAAAATGTAATAGATTATTATTTTGAAAAATATGCAAAAAAAAGTTAGAAATAACTTTTTTTATTTTTATAGAATTGTGTTATAATTATATTGGTATAAATAAATATCATTGAGGTGTTTTAATGAAAAAAGTAATAGATAATATTAATGTTAATTATGAATTTTCAGATATTAAATCAGATATTACATTAGTGCTTTTACATGGATGGGGTCAAAATATAGAAATGATGAAACCAATAGGAGATAAGTATTTAGATAAGTTTAATGTACTTATTCTAGATCTTCCGGGTTTTGGTGAAAGCGATGAACCAAAAACTCCATGGACTGTTTATGAATATGCTGACTTTGTACATAGATTTATTGAGAGTTTAGGTATTAAAAAAATATATTTAGTAGGTCATTCATTTGGAGGAAAAATATCACTTGTATATGCATCTAAATATAAAGTAGAAAAACTAGTTGGTTTAGCTTCACCATATTGTAAAGAAATTACTAAGTTATCATTTAAAACTAAATTTTATAAAAAAATAAAAAAAATAAAAATATTAACACCTCTTGCTAATTTTATGAAAAATAAAATGGGATCAACTGATTACAAAAATGCCTCTGAAATAATGAGAGGAGTACTTGTTCAAACTGTTAATTTAGATATAAATGAAGATGTTAAAAAGATAAGTTGTCCTACTTTATTAGTATGGGGTACTCTTGATACTGCAGTACCAATTAATAGAGCTTATGAACTAGAAAAAATGATAGATAATGCTGGTGTAGTTGTATATGAAGGTGCGACTCATTATGCATATTTAGAAAGATTAAATAATCTTATTAGAGTATTAAATAGTTTCTTTAATTGTTAGGAGGTTTATATGAATATGATAGTAATTATATTGTTTTCATTATTATATGTAATTATTAGAAAAAAAAGAAATATGCATATTTTGCAACAAAATTTTTATAATGAAAATAATAGATATATTCGTTGGGGATTTAAAAATTTAAAAGCTGTTTTTAAATTAGATATTGTATTGTTAATTGTTAATATAATTAATTTATTTATTAAAAATAATTTATTAATATATATAAATATACTTTATATAGTTTTATTTATAATAGAATTTAATAATAAAAAGAAAGAACAAGTTAAATTACCATTAAAAGTAACTAGTAGAGTTAAAAGAATGTTTGTAACTTATATAATTGTTATGATAATACCAATTGTATTAAATATATTTGTTTTTAAAGATACTTATATATTTAATTTTATATATAGTTTATTAATTAGTTTATCTTTCTTTATGATTTTCTTAGTAAATGTTATAAATAAACCTATAGAAAAGATAGTATTTTGTTATTATAAGAATAAAGCTAAAGAAAAATTAAAATCATTAAACTTAGATGTTATAGGTATAACAGGTAGTTATGGTAAAACTAGTAGTAAGAATATTTTAAATGATATATTAAGTGTAAAGTTTAATTCAGCTACTACACCTAAAAACTATAATACTAAATATGGTCTTATATTAACAATTAATAATCATTTAGATAAATTTAATGATATATTTATAGCAGAAATGGGAGCATTCAAAAGAGGATCTATTAAAGCATTATGCGATTTAGTAAAACCTAAATATGGTATTATTACTAATATAGGTAATGCACATTTGGAAACTTTTGGTAGTAAAGAAAATATTCAAAAAGGTAAATTTGAGTTAGTTGAATCTTTACCAGATGATGGATTAGCAATTCTTAATAAAGATGATCCATATCAAGTTAGTTATAAGATTAATAGTAAATGTAAAGTTATATGGGTTAGTATTGATAATGAAGATGCAGATTTGGTTGCTAAGAACATTAAAATGAATCATAATGGTATGAGTTTTGATGTATACTTTAAAGAGTTAGATAAAACTCATAAATTCAATACTAAATTGTTAGGTAAACCAAATGTATATAATATTTTAAGTGCATTAGCATTTGGTTTATATAAAGGTATGACTTTAGAAGAATTAGAAATGGGTGTTAAAAAGGTTAATACTATTGAACATAGATTAGAATTAAAGAAATACAATGGTAAAGTATTTATAGATGATGCATATAATTCCAATCCAGTAGGTTCTAAAATGGCATTAGATGTACTAGATTTAATGGATGGACTTAAAATAGTTGTAACTCCAGGTATGATAGAATTAGGAGAAGAACAATATAAATTAAATAAGAAATTTGGAGAATATATATCTGAAGTAGCAGATTATGTTATATTAGTTGGTAAGAATCAAACTAAACCTATACAAGATGGTTTAAAAGAAAAAAAATATGATGAAAAGAAACTATTTATAATAAATGATGTTAAAGAAGCTTTTAAAATAGTTGATGACATAAAATCTGATAAGATTAAATATGTTTTATTAGAAAACGATTTACCAGATATATTTAACGAATAGAAAGAAGGATAGTTATGAAATTAAGATTAGGTGTTATATTCGGTGGAGAAAGTGTTGAACATGAGGTAGCAGTAATATCTGCACTTCAAGCAATTAATAATATTGATAAAGAAAAATATGATGTTGTACCAATTTATATTGGTAAAGATAGAATATGGTATTCAGGAAATGAGTTAAATGATATAAAGAATTATAGAGATATTGATTCTTTATTAACAAAAGTAAAACCTGTTTCTTTATGTAAATTAGGAAATGAATATGTTTTAATGTCTACTAAAGGTTTATTTAATAAAGTGGTTGATAAAATAGATGTGGCTTTTCCTATAGTACATGGTAAGAATGTTGAAGATGGTTCTTTAGCAGGATATTTAGATACAATAGGTATACCATATGTTGGAAGTGGTATTATTGGATCTGCTATAGGACAAGATAAAGTAATATTGAAAGATGTTTTAAAAGCTAATAATATACCAGTGGTAGATTCAATTTGGTTCTATGATAATGAATATTTATTAGATAAAGATTCTATTATTAATAATATTAAAAAGATGGGATTACCAGTAGTAGTAAAACCTGCTTGTTTAGGTAGTTCTGTTGGTATTACTTTTGTTAAAGATGAAAATAAATTAGAATCAGCTATTGAAGAAGCAGTAATGTATGATAAAAAAGTATTAATTGAAAAGGCTGTTTCTAATTTAGTAGAAGTAAATTGTAGTGTTGTAGGAAACTATGAAAATCAAGAAGCAAGTGTAATAGAAGAAGTAATGAGTGAAAATGATATTCTTACTTTCTCAGATAAATATGAAGGTAATTCTAAGTCTAAAGGAAGTAAAGGTATGGTTAATACAGATAGAATTATACCAGCAAGAATAGATAAAGAATTAGTTAAAAAAGTAGAAGAATATAGTATAAAAACATTTAAAGCTTTAAATCTTAGTGGAGTTGTTAGAATAGATTTCTTAATAGATACTAAAACTAATGATGTATTTGTTAATGAGCCTAATATAATTCCAGGATCTCTAGCATTTTATTTATGGGAAGCTAAAGGTAAAAAGTATACTGAATTATTAGATGACTTAGTAAAAATAGCTATTAAAGATTATAAGTTAAGAGAAAAGAAGACTTGTTCTTTTGATACTAATATTTTAAAGAATTTTGATAGTAATAGTGGAACTAAGAAATAGAGGTTAATATGAAAACGGTAGTAATCACAGGTTCAGGAAGAGGTTTTGGCTATGAAATGGCTAAAGAATTCTTAAAATATAATTATAATGTTGTTATAACTGATATTAATGAAGAAGTTTTAAAAGAAGCTAAAAAGAGTATAAATTCAGATAATGTTTATTCACATGTATTAAATGTTTGTGATGAAGAGTCTATTCAAGCAGCAATAGAAGATATATTAGAAAAATATAAAACTATAGATATATGGATTAATAATGCTGGAGTATCTCAACCAGATAAATATATTTGGGAGTTAAATACAGTTGAAATAAATACAATATTAGATATAGATTTAAAGGGAACTATTATTTGTTCTAATAAAATATTACCGGTTATGATCAAGCAAAAACATGGTCAAATATTTAATGTTGAAGGCCATGGATCAAATGATGCTCTTATAGATAAATTATCTATATATGGTACTGCTAAAAGAGGTATAACTTATTTTACTGAAACACTTTCTCATGAAGTAAAAAAGTATAATAACATATATGTTGGTAAAATAACGCCAGGAATTATGATTACTAATTTCTTATTTCATTCTTTAGGAGATAAAGAAAAATTAAAAATAGATGAAAAAACTAAAAAAATATATAATATTTTAGGAGATTATCCTCAAACAATTGCGAAATTTATGGTCAAAAAAATAGTTAATAATAAGAAGAATAATGTTAAATTCATGTGGTTGACTAATAGAAAAGCATTTGGTAGATTTATTAAATCAATATTTATAAAAAGAGACTTATTTAATGATAAAAAATAGTCTCTTTTTCATTACTTGACAACATTTTTTATTTGTGATATCATCTTATTCGTTGCCCGAAAAAGGAACAAGGAGGGAAATTATGACAAAAAAGAATTTAACTGATTTAAAAAATTTATATTATGCAAAATTATTATATAAAAAGTTTTATGAAGCATATATAGTTGAAGGATCAAGAGGATATAGAGAAGATTTAAGAAATGCTGTTGAAGGATCTTATAATAGATTTAATAAGGTAAACGAGAGATTACCAGAAGAAGATAGAATTAAACCAGCTGTAACTTTAAAACTTTCTGCATAATATTTAAAAACTACATTTTTAAAATGTAGTTTTTTTGTTATAATAATAATTGGTGAAGAAAAATGAATACATATTTATTGTTTGGCTTAGAAAATTATTTGATAGACGAAAAAATAAAAGAAATAAAAGATAAATTAAAAGTTGAAGAAGATAATATAATTAATTATGATCTTAATAATGATTCAATAGATTCTGTTTTAGTAGAAGCTTCTACAGTAAGTATGTTTTCTGACAAAAAATTAATAATATGTGATAATTCATTATTCTTAACTGCGAATAAATCTTTATCTGAAGAAGAATTAAATGATTTAACAAAATACCTAGAAAATTCATTTGAAGATGTATTTATAATATTTATTGTTAGAGATGAAAAAGTAGATTCAAGAAAGAAAATTACTAAATTAGTTAATAAAGTTAGTAAAGTATATGAATGTAATAAAATAGAAAGTTATAGATTAATTAATTATTTAGGAGATTATATTAGAGATAAAGGTTATTCAATATCTAGTTCTTCTATAGAATTATTAATATCTAAAGTAGGATATGAATTATCTAATATTATTAAAGAATTAGATAAAATGTTTATATATAAAGGTGAAGATAAAAAAATAACTAAAGAAGATATAGAAGATGTTATTACTAATAATTTAGAAAAGAATATATTTGAATTAACTAATGCGATTGTTAATAAAGAAAAAAGTAGAGTAATAGAAATATATAATCAATTAATAAAATCTGGAGAAGATCCTATAAAATTAATAGTAACTTTATCTAATCAATTTAGATTAATAATGCAAGTTAAACTAATGAGAACAGGAGGCTATTCAGAAAAAGAAATAGTTACTACTTTAAAAGAACATCCATATAGAATTAGTCTAGCAATGAAATCTATTTATAATATAGAAGATATAAAAGATATATTATTAAAATTATCTAATTTAGATTATGAAATAGTTACAGGAAAAACAGATAAATTCTTTGGCTTAGAAATGTTTTTATTAAATATATAAAGGAGAAGTAATATGAAAAGATTTATTAAAATAATAATAGTATTAGTAATATTTCTATTTTTAGGTGCGATATGTTATAGAATATTTATTGATAATCAAAATAATGATACTCCTAAAAAAATAGTTAAAAGTATAAAAAAGAAAGAAATAAAAAAAGAAAAGAATAATTATCCTTCTTACAATGGATTTTTAAAAGTATCTGGAACTAAATTAGTTAATGAAAAAGATGAAGAATTTGTACTTAAAGGAGTAAGTTCTCATGGAGTGCAATGGTTTAATGATTTATATACTAAAGATAATATAAAAGTATTAAAGGAAGAATGGAACACTAATGTATTTAGAATTGCTATGTATACTAAAGAAGGTGGGTACATTGATGATTCTTCTATTAAAGATAAAGTAGTTAGTATAATAGATAATTGTATAGATTTAGATATGTATGTAATAGTAGATTGGCATATATTAAGTGATAATAATCCTACTACTTATACTGAAGCATCAAAAAGATTCTTTAATGAAATAAGTAGAAAATATAAAGATAATCCAAATGTTATATATGAAATATGTAATGAACCAAATGGAAATACTTCTTTTGATGATATAAATAAATACGCAAATGAAGTTATTCCTGTAATTAGAAAAAATAGTCCTAAGTCATTAATTATAGTAGGAACACCTAACTGGTCACAAGATGTAGATAGAGTTGTTAAGCTTGGATTTGATAATATTATGTATTCACTTCATTTTTATTCAGGTTCTCATAAAGAAGAATTAAGAAATAAAGCAAGATCTGCTTTAAATAATAATACACCAATTATAGTATCTGAATTTGGTGTTAGTGAGGCATCTGGTTCAGGAGGTATATATTTTGATGAAACTGATAAATGGATTAAGTTCTTAAAAGAAAACAATATAAGTATAATATCTTGGAACTTATCTAATAAAAATGAAACAAGTGCGATATTAAAAGAAAATACAAATGTAATAAAAGATGATAATTTAACAAGTACAGGTAAATATTTAAAAGATATATTTAAGAAATATTAAGGAGGAAATATGAATAAAGGATTAACAATGTTAATGATACTTGATGGTTTTGGAATAAGTGATTATGAAGAAGGTAACGCTATTAAATTAGCAAATACTCCGAATATAGATTATTTATTTAATAATTATCCTAATTCTAAAATAAATGCATCAGGTGAAGCAGTAGGACTTCCAGAAGGACAAATGGGTAATTCAGAAGTAGGACACACTAATATAGGTGCAGGTAGAATAGTTTATCAAGAATTAACAAGAATAACTAAAACAATTGAAGATAAATCTATTAATGATATAAAAGAATTTAATGACGCAATAGATAATGCTGTAAAAAATAATACTAATTTACATATTATGGGATTAGTATCTGATGGTGGAGTACATTCTCATATTAAACATTTATTTGGGTTATTAGATTTTTGTAAATATAAGAATTTTGATAGAGTATATATTCATGCATTTACTGATGGAAGAGATACTTCTCCAACATCTGGAATTAATTATATAAAAGAATTAGAAGATAAAATAAAAGAAGTTGGAATAGGTAAGATTGTATCAGTTTCTGGTAGATTTTACGCTATGGATAGAGATAAAAGATGGAATAGAATAAAAGAAGCATATGATGCGATAGTTAATGCTAAAGGTAATAATTATGAAAGTGCATCAATTGCTATAGAAGAATCTTATAAAAATGAAGTAACAGATGAATTTATTAAGCCTGTTATTATTGATGGTGGTAAAGAGATAAATAATAATGATTCAGTTATATTCTTTAACTTTAGACCAGATAGAGCAAGACAACTTACTAGAACTATAACAGATAAAGATTTTAATGAATTTGAAAGAAAAGATATAGATACATATTTTGTATGTATGACTCCGTATGATGATACTTTAAATAATGTTCATATTGCATATAAAAAAGAAGAATTAAAAAATACATTTGGAGAATATATATCTAATTTAGGATATACACAATTAAGAATTGCAGAAACTGAAAAATATGCACATGTTACATTCTTCTTTAATGGAGGAAATGAAACACCATATAAAAATGAAGATAGAATATTAGTGCCATCACCAAAGGTAGAAACATATGACATGCAACCAGAAATGAGTGCTAATATAGTTAGAGATAAAGTATTAGAAGCAATTGAAAGCGATAAATATAATTCTATTATTTTAAACTTTGCTAATACTGATATGGTAGGTCATACAGGTAAATTAGATGCTGCTATAAAGGCAGTTGAAACTGTTGATACTGCAATAGGTATGATATATAAAAAGGTATTAGAACATAATGGAGTATTACTTATTACTGCAGATCATGGTAATGCAGAAAAAATGATAGGTGAAGATAATAAACCATTTACTGCGCATACTACTAATTTAGTACCATTAATTATTACTAAAAAAGGTATTGAATTAAATGATGGTAGATTATGTGATTTAGCACCAACAATGCTTGATTTAATGAATTTAGATAAACCAGAAGAAATGACTGGAGTATCGTTAATAAGGAAGTGATTAGATGATTTATTTAGATTACGCTGCTAATGCACCAGTAGACAAAGAAGTACTAGATGTATTTAATGAAGCTACTACAAAATATTTTGCTAATCCAAATAGCATGCATAGATTAGGAGTAGAAGCTAAAGAAGCAATAGATAAAGCTACTAAAAATATTGCAAAAAATTTAGGAGTATCAGAAGATGAAGTAATATATACTTCAGGAGCATCAGAAAGTAATAATTTAGTTATTCAAGGATTACCTGAAAGATATAAATCTAGAGGTAAACATATTATTATTTCTAAACTTGAACATAGTTCAATAGTTGCGCCAGCTCAAAGAATGCAAGAACTAGGTTTTGAAGTAGATATGGTTGGCGTTACTAAAGATGGATTAATTGATATAGAAGAATTAAAATCTTTAATAAGAGAAGATACTATTTTAGTTAGTATTACATCTGTTGATAGTGAACTAGGTATTAGACAACCAATTGAAGAAATAGGAAGAATATTAAAAGAGTATCCTAATCTATACTTTCATACAGATGCATCTCAAATAATAGGTAAAGAAAGAATAGATTTTACTGACGTAGATTTAGTAACTATCGCACCACATAAATTTTATGGTATAAATGGATTTGGTTTACTTGTTAAGAAAAAAGAAGTAGGTCTTAAACCAATTATATATGGTGGTAAAAGTACAACTATTTATAGATCAGGAACACCAGTAACAGGTTCTGTTTTAGCGCTTGATAAAGCTTTAGAATTAGCGTTATTTAAATTAGATGAAAGAAAAAAATATATAACAGAGTTACATGATTTAGTTATAGAAAAATTAAAAGAGAGAGACTTCATAATAAATAGTACACCTAATTCTATTCCTAATACTATTAACTTTAGTGTTAAAGGTGTTATATCAAATGTATTTGTACAATTACTAGGTCAAAAAGAAGTATATATTTCTTCTAAAACAAGTTGTTGCCCAGAGAACGCTCCTTCTAAAAGTATATATGCTTTAACAAATGATAAGAACCTTGCAAATTCATCTATGAGAATTAGTTTATCTCATTTAACTACTAAAGAAGAAATAGATAAGTTCTTTGAGATATTTGATGAAACACTAGAGGAATATAATGGAAAAGAGTAAAGAAATAGAAAGAAGTATTATTACTAAATTTAGAAAAGAGATTTGGTCTAAGTTTGTTAAGGGAGTAGCGGATTACGAATTAATAAAAGAAAATGATAAAGTTATGGTTTGTATTTCTGGTGGTAAAGATTCATTTTTAATGGCTAAATGTATCCAAGAATTAATTAGACATGGTAAGTTTAAATTTGAAGCTAGATTTGTATGTATGAATCCAGGTTATAATGACTATAATCTTCAATATATAAAAGATAATGCTAAATTAATGGATATACCAATAGAAATATTTGAAAGTGATATATTTGATGTTATTAAGAAAATAACACCAAATGAACCATGTTATATGTGTGCAAGAATGAGAAGAGGATATCTATATTCTAAAGCTCAGGAACTAGGCTGTAATAAGATTGCGTTAGGTCATCATTTTTCTGATGTAATAGAAACAACTCTTTTATCTATGTTTTATTCATCTGAGATTAAGACTATGATGCCAAAACTACATAGTGATAACTTTGAAGGAATAGAATTAATAAGACCAATGTATTTAATACATGAAGAAGATATTATTTCTTGGAAAAAATATAATGAATTAGATTTTATAAATTGTGCTTGTCCTTTACTTGAAGGATGTTCTATTCTTGATGATGGAAAGAGTAAAAGACAAGAGATGAAAAATCTAATAAAAAAACTAAAAGAAAAGAATAAGAATATAGAAAATAATATATTTATATCTACAAGTAATGTTAATTTAAATTGTATTCTTGGATATAAAAAAGGCGATAAGAAATATTCTTTCTTAGATGATTATGAATAAAATATGCTTAAATTTATAGAGCATATTTTTTTATTATGTTATAATCTTATTAAAGGTAGTGATAGTATGTGGACTTTTATATTTTTTATAATTATATTAATTCCAATTATTGTTAAAAGTAGTAGTGAAGGTTCTAACGAAACATATAGAAAACTAGGAAAAGTTGTAATGTATTCTATTACAATTATTTGTTTAATTGTAATGCTATTTCCATTACTTTCTCAAAAAATAAATTTAGAAACAAATGAAACAGTTGTAGCAGATGGTTTTACTATAGAAAACTATACTGTTAAATTAGATGTAAAAGATGATTTAAAGGTGGATGTAGAAGAAGATATTGGTATTAACTTTTATGAAGCTGGTCATCATGGAATATATAAATTTACTCCAGAATGGTTTAAATATACTAATAAAGATGGTAAGACTATTAGAAGAAAATCTATTCTTAGTAATTTAAGAGCGGAAGATCCAACAGGCTTGAATGATGAGACTTATAATTATTCAACAGATATAGTTAAAAAGAAACCTAGAATAAAAATAGGTAGCCAATATAAAACATTAGATACAGGTTTAAAGAACTATGTTATTAAGTATACATATGATATGGGTACTGATCCTTATGAAGGATATGATGAGTTTATATTTCATGCATATGGTGATTATTGGGGAACTAATATAAAGAATCCTACAATTGAAATTACTATGCCTAAATCAATAGAAAAAGATAATGTTCATTTCTTTATGGATAAAACACGCAAATGTGAAGTTACTGATTCGGTTGATTATACTGTTACTGGTAATAAAGTTTATGCAAGATTAAATGAAGAAAAAACTTATAAATCTAGTAAAGGTAATTGTCCTAAAGTATTAGATAAATCTTTAACAGTAGATATAGAACTACCAGATAATTATTTTGCTAATGGTGAATTTAATTATGGTTATAAATCATTAACATGTATTATTATATGTATTTCATTAGCGGTTATAACATTCATATTATGGTTAATATTTGGTAAAGATTATGAAAAGAAAGAAAAAGTAATTAATTATATGCCACCTAGAAATTTATCTTCTGCCGAGCTAGGTTATGTAAATTCAAATAATTATTCTAGAAAATTAGTAACTAGTTTAATAATAGAACTTGCGGCCAAAAAGATGATAACTATTAAAGAAGGTAAAGATCACGCTATTATAATTAAGGGTCAAAAACCAAATAAAGATGATGAAGATTATAAGAAAAAGTTAGAAAAATATAATAAGAAAGTATCAGAATTAAATGAATATGAACAAATAGTATTAAAAGAATTAATAAAAGGTAGTGAAGAAATTTATTTAAGTCAGCATCAAACATTCTATACAGTATTTAAAAAAATAGAGGATAAGTTAGATAATGAATATAGATGGGTTATTAATGAAAGAGTGGGCTACGTTCTTAAATATTTAAGTTTAACATTAGTATGGGTAAGCGCAATATTAATGTTTGTATCTTATAGATATTTAGAAGATTTACCTCAAAAAATATATTATTTATATTATGTAGGATTTATATCAGTATTTGTAACATTATTCTTTAGCATTTTTATGACTAGAAAGAGTAGATATGGAGAAGATTTAAAAGTAGAAATATCTGGTTTTAAAGAATTCTTAGATAAAGTAGAAAAAGACAAATTAGAAACATTAGTAGAAGAAATGCCTGATTATTTCTATCAAATACTTCCATATACTTACGTATTAAATTTATCTAAAAAATGGATAGAGAAGTTTGAAAATATTAAGATTCCGAAATCAGATTTAAGTAAAGTAAATATAGATGTATTTGATAGAATACCAGATCAAATATATTCACCAACTCCAACATATAGTGGTTCTAGTTCAGGATGTTCTTCTTGTGGAGGAGGATGCTCATCTTGTGGAGGAGGATGTTCTTCTTGTGGAGGTGGAGGTTCATGGTAAGAACCTTTATCTTACAGTGGCATCTATCTGAAAACTGTAATCTTAGATGTTTACATTGTTATCAAGAAGATCATGTTCCTATGTGTATTTCTTATAAAAAGTTAGAACATATTTATTATGAATTTATTAATTTAATAGATAAACTTGGTATGAGAGGACATATAAATATAACAGGAGGAGAACCTTTTTGTAATCCTCATTTATTTAAGATATTAGATTTAATAAAGAAAGATAATAAAGTTAGTTTTTCAATACTAACTAATGGTACTTTAATAGATCTAGATACTGCATTAAAACTAAAGAGTTATAATCCTGATTATGTTCAGGTTAGTTTAGAAGGCGGTAAAAAGATAAATGATTATATAAGAGGAAAAGGAACATATAATCAAATAAAAAAGGGAATTAGAAACTTGAAAAAAGCTGGTATATTTACATCTATCAGTTTTACTGCGAATCATATTAATTATAAAGAATTTCCAAAAGTAGTTAGATATGGAAAAAGATTAAAAGTAGATAATATATGGTCTGATAGATATATACCACTTGGTGGATCTATGGATAAAGAATTAACTTTATCTAAAGAAGAGACTAAAGAATATTTAGATATTATGAAAAAAGAAAGATTAAAAATGAATAAAAAGTCTAAAACAAGAATATCTATGAATAGGGCATTACAATTTACTAGAACAAATGAATATGCATATTCTTGTACCTGTGGTGATACTTTACTTACTGTTATGGAAAATGGTGATCTAGTTCCTTGTAGAAGAATGCCTATAGTTGTTGGTAATGTACTAGTTGATAGTATGTATGATATATATAAGAATAATGAAATATTAAAAGATTTAAGAAAAAAAACTATTCCAGAAGACTGCATGAAGTGTGAACATTCTAATAGATGTAGAGGTGGACTTAAATGCTTAACTTACGCAGTTACAGGAAGTTATAATTTAAAAGATGTAGGGTGTGATTTATGAAAGATAATTTTTTAGTAAAAAATACTATTGCGCATAGAGGTATTTTTGATAATGATAAAGTTCCTGAAAATTCTATTAAGGCATTTAAAAGCGCTATTAATAAAGGGTATGTAATAGAATTTGATGTACATTTAACTAAAGATAAAAAAATAGTTGTTTTTCATGATATGGAATTAGATAGAATGACTAAGAAAACAGGAAAGATTAAAGAATTAACTTTAGATGAAATGCAAAAGATTAAATTATTAGATACTAATTATACTATTCCATCACTTGATGAAGTATTAGAACTAATAGATGGAAAAGTACCGATATTAATTGAAATAAAATATGATGTTAAAGGATTTGAACTTCCTAGATTACTTTTAGAAAGATTAAAAACATATAAAGGAGAAGTTGCGATTCAAAGTTTTGATCCATTTTTAGTCTCTTATTTTAGGTTTCATAAAAATGATTATTTAAGAGGATTATTAATAGGTAGTTTTAGAAGTAAGATTAAAAATATATTTATTAATAATTTGTTCTTATTACCATTTGATATATTTATATCTAAACCTGATTTTTTAGCGGTTGATAAGAAATTATATAAGAATAAAAAAGTTAAAAACTTTAAAAAGAAGAAAACTGTTGTTGCTTGGACAATGAAATCTAAAGATGATGTTGACAAATATAAAGAGAAATTTGACAATATTATTTGTAATATTAATGATTGTATTTGATTTGTGTTATAATCATATTGAAAGGTAGGAGTATATGAAAAAGTATATTAAAATTTTATTAGTTTTAATCATGTTTACAGCTTTACCAGTATTTGCTTTAACTGATACATTGTATAAAGCAGATGATAGTGTTTCTGTAAGTGATGATTTTAACGGATCTGCATTTGTTGCAGGTAATGATGTTGAAATTGATTCAACAGTTGATGGTATATTATTCTCAGCAGGTAATATAGTTAATCAAAGTGGGGAAAGTGAATACTTATTTACTTCAGGTAATGTAGTAAAAGTTAATTCACAAAAATCAAGAGATGCATTTATTGCTGGATATAATGTATCTGTTAATGATTCGACTTTTGAAAGAGATGCATATGTTGCAGGAGAAACAGTAAGATTTGATAGTAAAGCTGGAAGAAATGTTTATCTTGTAGGAAATAAAGTATTTGTTTCAGGTACTGTTGAAGGTAATGTAACTATATACGCAAGTGAAATTGTTGTTAAAGATAATACAGTTATCAAAGGTGTATTAAAATATTCATCTGATTCAAAAACAAATATAAGTAAAACTGCAGTAATTGGATCAATTAAGAAAGAAAAGAATAATAATATAGGTGTAAAAGTAGATACAAAAGCAACATTTGTTAGCGTATTAATGGGTAAAGTATTCTCATTTGCTAATGCATTATTAATCGCAGTTATTATGTTATTATTATTTCCTAAATTATATGAAAAAATTGCTAAACAAGATAAAAATACTATATTAAAGAATTTAGGATATGGTGCATTAACATTATTTGTTGTTCCTATCGCAGCTATGATTATTATGATTACTATGGTAGGATTAAGTACAGGTTTAATACTATTAGATTTATTTATTGTATGTGCTTATTTATCAACAATATTTACTAGTTATTATTTTAGTAATATGATTTTAGGAAATAAGATTAAGAATAGATTATTAGTATTATTAATTGGTTTATTAGTTATTTATGTATTAGATCTAATACCATTTATATCAATACTAGTATCAATTTCTAGTTTATGTATAGGATTAGGTTTAGTTATTAATATGATATTTAATAGAAAATAGGTTTTACATCTATTTTCTTTTTGATTTTTAGAGTATAATATAAGTAGGTGATGAAATTGGAACAAATTCTTAATGAATTAATAAAATTTTATTTAGATGAAGCATCATATCCAATTATTGATATACCAACCAATTATGTTAATAAGAGAGACTTTTTAAGAGGTTTATTAAATGTTAGAGATGCTAAAACTGTACCTGCTCAAATAATAGAAAAAGAAGATGAATTATTACAGTTAGAATTAAAAGAAAAAAAATTAACTGATATTAATTCTTTTGAAGATAGAATTTCTTTATGGCAAGGAGATATTACATCAGTAATATGTGATGCAGTTGTTAATCCTACAGATACTACAATGATAGGATGTAAAAAACCAAATCATAACTGTGTTTCAAATAAGATTCATTCTTATGCAGGTGTTGCTCTTAGATTAAAATGTAAAGAAATAACAAAAGGACAAAATATAGAAGTAAGTAAAGTTATTTTAACAGATGGATATAATCTTCCTTGTAAGTATATTATTCATACTGTTAAACCTGAAATAGAAGATGAACTTGATGATAATAAGAAAGAAGAAATTAGAAGATTTTATATTAATTCTTTGGAGTTAGCTAAAAAGAATAATATAAAAACAGTATGTATACCTAATCTTTCAGTTCCTTCAAAATATAAAGAAGAAGTGGCAGATATATTTATTAAAACAGTTAGAGAGTATATGAATAATAATAATGAAATAGACAAATTATTAATAGATATATATACATTAGATGATTATGATATATATAAAAAATATTTTGAATAATACAAAAAAAGAAAATAATTTTATATTTTCTTTTTTTTGTTATAAATATGCTTGAAAAAAAAATATGTAGATGTTATAATTTTACTATAGAAAATAGGTGAAAAGTATGGGTAATAGTAAAAAGAAAAAAATAATGATATTAGGAACATTATTAATAGTTTTATTAGGATTAAGCTTTGTTATATATACAGTAACAAGTGCGAATAGTGGTGATAATGACTTTAGAGTTAGTAAAGCTACTATGACTTCTATTAAAACTGGTAATGGTTCATTTGTGAATGATGGATTAGATTATTCTAATGAAAATGCTCCAGCATATTCTCAAGTAGAAGGATTTGTTGCAGGTAATGATTCTAATTCAACAAACAGAATAGTAAGATCATATGATATGTTGACATATGAATTTAATTTTGCGATATCTGCTAAAGATGGAACTGCAACTACGATTGAAGATAGAAAAATCAAAGTAACAGTTACTTTAACAGAAGATGAAGCTAAGTATGTATCTTGTAGTAGAAATGAAGCTCCAGGTAAGACAACTTGTGAATATACATTAGATGGAACTGATACATATAGTTCTGTAGATGATTCGATTACATTATATGTTTTAGGAGCACCAAATGGTACTATGATAAATCCTAAATTTAATATAAAAGAAAGTACAGATACAGAAGAAGGTATATATTTAGGAAATATATCTGAAGGTGTTAATTATTATTCTTATGAAAATAATAGTTATAATTCTACACCTGGATTTAATAACTATATGCCAACAGTTGTTTCTTCAAAAGAAGCTACTGCTTCATTAAATATATTGACATCAACTGGTGAACATCAAAGTGCAGTATATGAAGGTAAAGTTGGAAGATATATTACTTATATAGCTGGTATTAAAATTGATGGTGATGCAGCAGCTGGAATTAAAGGTTTATCAAGTCCAACTGGATCAATTAATTTTGATGCATCATTTACACAAGATGGTACAGAAGCACCAATTGTTAAAGAAGAATGGATTAGATTATATGCTCAAAAGAATGAAGGTGTTATTGAACCTATAGTTGTTAATATGCCATATAGTACATCTGATTCAAATAGTAAAAATAAAGAAATAGTTGCACCTGGTAAAGTTTCAGTAACAAATAAATCAAATAATACTTATGGAATATCAATTAATGATTTTGTAGCAACTTATGGATATCCAAGTGTAGGTGCTGATAATAATTCAATTGCTAATAAAGATAATTATATATCTACAGTAGCAATAACTGTATTTTCACCAAGAACAAAAGCTGATAGAAAAAGAGATATAACTGTTAATATGAATACAGCTAATGGTAGTGTAAGTTCAAGTACAGGAGCTACATTAGCACTTAATAATGCAACAGCTAGTGTAGTTAATAAATATTATGAAAATTCAGATTTTTCTGTATCTACTGCATTCTATGATAATACTGGTTCTAAGATAGCAACTAATAAGAATGTAGCTGGCGTTAATATGACTAATGGTACAGGAGCTGTATCAAAAGGAACAACAATCAAATATATAACTAAATTTAATTATAATAAGACATTATCTGATCAAGGGCTAAAAGAAGTATTTAAAATTGATGATAATGCATATAGATTTATACCTATTGAAGATGGAAAAGATTATGATATTAAATTAAGTTGTGGAGGTTCTAAGTGTGAAGGAATATCTCCAAGCGATTTTGAAGTTAAATTTGTTTCAGGATCATGGGATTCAAGCAATTATGTAGCAAATGATGTTGCTTCAATAAACTTCTCTGATGAAGATGATAAAGAAATGGCAATTAATCAATGTGCTACAGTTGCTAGTAATTTAGCAAATTATGATGTAAATCAAATTCAAAACTTATATGGTGGTCCATGTATTAGAGCTAATGAAGGTGTTGAAGAAACATTTGATAGAATTACAGCTGCTAAAGATGGAGATAAAGAAATACATATAACAAAAGCAATTATACAAACAAAAGAGGGAGTTAAAGTTCCTGATAATATTTCTGTAACTGTTGAATTTAATATTAGAGTTAGAAATGTATCAGATATAACTCAAACATATCAAGCAACAGTTGTTACTTCATCATCTGATTATGATTCAGAATTAATTTACTATTCACCAATCATATCACTTGAAGAAGATAGTTTATGTAATCCAAACAACTATAAAAAGACTCAATATAGAGGTAGAGAAATAATTGCTGGAGATGATAGTACATTCGGTGATTCTTTAAGAATAGTTAGTTTCACTTCAAGAGAAGAATTAACTGTTAAGAATAAGAATTCAGATGGATCTACTAAAACTAATTATGATATTAAAGATAATGAAACTATTACTTATAATGTTAAGACAATAATAGAAGATAATAATGAAACTGTAGGAGCAGATGATTCTTGGTATATTAATTCATTAATTGTTTCAGTTAAAATTCCAAATGAAATGGAATATATGAAAGATAATGATTTAATGCAACCAGAAAGTGTTGAATCTAGAGCAGATGGTACATATTTATTCTATAGATTACCTTATACTAAACCTAATATGAAAATACCTGAAATAGAATTCAGAACTAGAATTAAACCAACATTACATGCTAATGAAGATGATTCACCAATACCAATCACTGTGGAAAGTTCAGTTTATGCACAAAATATTAATGGAGAAACTGATAATAGTATAGTTGGAGCATTATCTTCAAAATATACAATTTATGCTACAGGATTTAATAGTATTATAGTTCAACAAGAAGTAGGTAATAGTGGAACTGTAATTGAGAAAAATGGCGAAATTAATTATACTTTAAAAGCATATAACAATACAGGAACTGATGTTGATGATTATGCAATAATTGATGTATTCCCATATTCTAAAGATGAAAATAATTCAATTGTATCTGGTTCATATAGTGCGAAAGTTGAATTACCAGATTCATTATCAGGAGTAACTATTAAGTGTTCATCACAAACTCCAGCAAATATTAAAAAAGAAGTTAATAATACTCAAAATGTATGGAATGATTGTGATATTACAGAAGAATACGTTGATAATGTTACAGCAATTAAAGTATCAAATATTAATATTCCACATGGACAATACATGGGAGATATTAAATTATCATTAAAAACTAAGAATAATAATTATGGTGATACATATAATAACAGCTTTATGGGTGAAACTAGTACTCATTCTAAGAATCATTCAAATGTTATAAAAGTTAAAGTTGTTACAAGAAAGATTTCTGGTAGAGCATTTATAGATGTTACTGGAAATGGTGTTAAAGATGGAAATGAAAAATATTTATCTGGAATTTCAGTTACATTATTTAGTATAGATAATAACAATAATGTATCTTCAGTAGCTGAAGCTACAACAGATAAAAATGGTTATTATGAGTTTAAGAATTTAGATAAAGGTAGATATAAAATTGGATTCTCATTTGAAGTAGATAAATATGATTTAACTTTAAGATATGCTACTGAAGATACTTCTAAAGATTCAGATGCATATAAAGTTGATGATAACGGAAATGCAGAAATATCTAATAAGAAGATACCTGATGATCCAAATGGTATTAGACTTACTAAAGAAATAACAACAGCTGAAGATATGGATATTGGATTTATTCCAAAACGTGGCTTAGGCTTTGATATGAAAAAATATATAACAAGAGTTGATTTAGCATATAATGGTTCAATTAATACTACTAATTATGATAATCAATCAAGTGTTACTATAACTGTTAGAAATAGTTTAAATGCTACTGCTAAAGTATATTATGGTATATCTATAACAAATACTTCATATAAGTCAGGATATATTAATCTAATTGAAGAAAGTATTCCAACTGGAATGATGTTTGATAGTTCTGATCCAGCTAACCAAGATTGGTTTGAAGTAAATGGTGTAATACAATCTAGAGCATTAGAAGATACTGTTATTAAACCAGGAGAAACAAAATATCTTCAAATAGTTTTATATATGCCTAATCAAGAAGAAGCTGGAGTATTCTTAAATACTGCAAGTGTACTTCAAAGTACAATGTATGATCCTGAAGTTTTAGTAGATGACAAGACTGAATCTAGTCATGATGATTATAAAATAGGTGATTCATTAACTTATGCAGGAGTTAACTGGCATGTTATTAATGTTGTTAATAATATTTCTAGAGAACAAGCAATTGTAGATTTAGGATATGTTGATGGTGAGTTAACAGAAGAACAAGAAAGAGACGTTACTTCTTACTTAAATAGAAACCAAATATTAACATTAATGGCAGATTCTGGAACTATATCAGAAAATAAAGGTCATACATTAACTAGTGATGAAACATATAGATGGAGTAGTTCACAAATTAATGGATACTTAAATAATTTATGGCAAAATACTAATACATTAAACTTACCAACATTATATGATCAAGTAATTTGTGATGATGCTTCAGGATTACAAACTGCATCATATGGTGGAACAATGGCAAGTGAAGGAACATGTATTTCAGGAATGTATACAACATCTAAAGTTAGATTATTAACATTAGCTGAATACTCATATTTAACTAAATCACAAGCTGCTGGAGGAGCAGGATTAAGTGATGTATCTTGGTTAAATGGAAGTAGAGATTTCTGGTTACAAAATTCTGATTATATATCACCAGAATACTTACAACCATATATAAATGCTTATGGTGATAGTATAGCTAAAAAAGATGGTTCTGCTGTATATAATCCAGTTGATTATGGTATTCAACAAAATTCAGTACATAATAAAGCTATGTATATAGATAGAACAAATAAAATTAATAAAACAGCTACTGCTAATACAGGTAAAGAAGTAAGACCAGTTATAACAGTTTCAACACATAATATAGTATTGGAGTAATATTTTATTACTCCTTACTTACTATATAAGAAGAGAAAGGGTATTATTATGAATAAAGAAAGAAAATTATCATTCATGTCAAATAAGAAAGTATTATTACTATTTATATTTATTATATTTATAGTAATGATGGCAATATTTTTATCAAGCTTTTTCAGTGATTATTCTAGAATAAGTTTATTTAAGAATAAGAAAGAAATATTTAATGTTTCAGACTTATCTATTAATGATTTAACTTATATGAGTACTGAAAAAGATGTTAAAAAAGAATTTGGTAAACCAAAGAGTATTGATAAGAAAAATATTAATGGTTTAAAATATCAAGTATATAATTATGATGGATTTAAAATAACTTTAAAAGAATTCTATGAAACTTATAAAATATCAAAGGTAGAAGTTACTTCTAATAAAGTATCTGTTTCTGGTAATATTAAAGTTGGAACAAGAATTATTAAAGTTATGAATAAATTTAGAGTATCTAATAAAAAGAATAGATACATTTATAATAATTATGCATCTAGTGCTTTAGAAGATGAAACAATAACTGATAATATATATTATGGTAAAAGAACTAAAACAACAGTAGAATATGTTAATAGAGATAAAATATTAACTAACATTGATACTCCAAATAATATTGCAAAATTAATTATTAATTATAAACATGGAAGGGTAACTAAAATAGTTTGGTCTTATGATATACAATAAAGTCTAGAAATAGACTTTATTTTTTTGTTTTATATTGACCTTAAACTCAATAAATGATAAAATTAAATTGCGGCTTGGAGTAGTACTCAAGAGGCTGAAGAGGCGTCCCTGCTAAGGATGTAGGCTGGGGTAACCTGGCGCGAGGGTTCAAATCCCTCCTGCTCCGCCATTTAATTGAATAAATATCTCTTTTTAAACCATTATAGGTTTGAAAGGAGATTTTTATTTGGCTAAAAATAAAGTTGAAATAAGCGGTATAAATACATCTATGTTAAAGACAATAACTAATAAAGAAATGGTATCTTTATTTGAAGAATTAAGTAAAGATAAAGGTAATAAGATAATTAGAGATAAACTTGTTTTAGGTAATCTAAAATTAGTATTAAGTATATTAAAAAAATATAGTAATAGAAATGAAAATATGGATGATCTATTTCAAATTGGTTGTGTTGGATTATTAAAAGCAATTGATAATTTTGATTTATCTTTTGGTGTTAAATTTTCTACATATTCAGTTCTTATGATAGAAGGAGAAATAAGAAAGTATTTAAGAGATAATACTACTATCAGAGTTTCTAGAAGTTTAAAAGATATCGCATATAAAGTACTAAAATTTAAAAATGATTATTTAATTGAACATGGAAAAGAACCTAGCATTGATATTATTAGTAAAGAATTAGAAATAAAAAAAGAAGATATCTTATTTTCATTAGACGCTACTAAAAATATAATTAGTTATTTTGAACCAATATATGATGATGGTGGAGAAACTATATTTTTATTTGATCAGTTATCTAATGGAGAAAGTGATAATAATATTGTAGATGAAATGGTTCTAAGAGATTCTATTAAAAAACTAAAAGAAAAAGAAAAGAAAGTTCTTATTGATAGATATATAACAGGTAAAACTCAAATAGAACTTAGTGACGAATTAAATATAAGTCAAGCACAAGTATCTAGAATAGAAAAGAATGCTTTAAATAACATAAAAAAATTAATAAAATAATATATTTTATTAGAGGTGAGTTTGTGAGATTATCTGATTTACAGGATAAAGATGTAGTAGATTTAAAAAGTGGAATTAAAGTAGGAAATATAATAGATATTAAAATAGATATGAATGGTACAGTCACATCTCTTATTTTAGAAAGAAAAAGGTTTAGTAAATTATTTATGTCTAATGATGAAGTTGATATTCCTTTTAATAAAATTACTAAAATAGGAGAGGATGTAATACTAATTAAAGAATTGTAAAATAATCAAAAAAAGAATGATTTCTTTTTCTTTTTTATATATAATTATATTGGAGGTACTTATGGATAAGAATAAAAAATTATTGCTATTATCAGCGATTTTTATGATATGTTATACACTATTTAATATAGTAAGTTTATTAGTAACAAATAGTCTAATTACAAAAGATTTAGTATCAAATATAATTAATATATTTATTATATCTTCATCTATAATAGGTATAATATTATTTTTTAAATATTCATTAACAAAGAATAATATAGATAATAAAAGAGGTATAATTATATTCTTTTCAATATTATTTCTAATATATAATGTTATATCAGGTATTCTAGGTTTTGTAGTGTCTGCTTATCTAAATAAAAAGAAGAAGAGAGAATTACCAAAATTAGAGATAGAACATAATTATAAATGGTATGTATATATAATTGCATTTTTAATATCTATTGGAATAATATTTGGTTTATCTAATTATTTTACTAATAAGATAGAACAAATAGTATCATACATATTTATTATGGCTATGATGATATTTATATTTAGAAAAGATTTAAAGAGAGATTTTAAATACTTTAAAGAGTATTTTAGAGAGTATAACTCATATGTATTTAAGATGTATGGTATATCTTTAGTAGTTTTATTAATATTATCTATTTCTATTAGATTATTTACAAGAATAGATACCGCTACTAATCAAAAAGATTTAAATGATTTAATAAAAGTTATGCCTGTTATAACATCATTTTTAACAATAATTTATGCTCCTATAACAGAGGAATTATTATTTAGAGGTGTATTTAGAAAACTCTTTAAAAATAAGTATTTATTTATAATATTAAGTGGTGTCTTATTTGGTGCAGCACATGTATTAGATGATTTTCAAAGTATGCAAGAATTATTATATATATTAGTATATAGTAGTTTAGGTTGCTTCTTAGCAGGTATATATTATAAGACTAATAATTTATTTACAAATATATATTTTCATTTTATACAAAATACAATATCTACTATAGCGTTATTATTAATATCTTTTTTACCAAATATAATATAAAAACAAGAACTAATAAAGTTCTTGTTTTAATTTATCTATATTATCATTCATTAAGCTTATATAATTAATTCCTTCTTTTTTATCATTAGAACTAATATTATTAATTGGATTTATATAATTAATCTTAACATCAGGACATTCTTTCATAATTCTTTTAACACTTTCATTTTCTTTTTCATCTTTTAATATATAGATATATTTAATACTTCCATTATTGATAAGTTTAACTGTATCTGAGTATATCTTATCTGTAATTGTATCTTGATCTAGAGAAACTATATTTAATCCATATTTAGATAGGAAAGTTAATTCATTATCTTGTACTACTATATTTTTATCTGATGCATTTTCAGCCATTTCTTTTAGTTCTGCATCAATACTTGAAATACTAATTTTTAATTCTTCATAATTCTTATCTATTTCATCAGATAAAAGAGTACTATTAACATATTCTTTTAATCCATTTCTAACATTTTGCGCAATCATTAATACATTAGATGGGTTAATCCAAATATCATTTTGACTATTTGTTATTTCTATATTATTAGTCGCATCTATTATTTTTAAATTTTTATTATTATTAATCATTTTAACAATATAGTCTTTTTCATTACTTAATCCATTATAAATAACTAAATCACTTGTTCCATAATCATTTATTTGTTTTGATGTTAATTTATATTCAAATGGATCTATTCCTTGAGGATACATATTATATATTTTAGCGTGACTTCCATATAGTTCTTTTGTTACATATTCTATTGGATATACACTAGTATAAATAGTTATATTATCCATTGAATCGTTAGAACAACCACTGAATAACATAATTACTAAAACCAAACCCATAATCATTATTAATCTTTTCATTTTTTCCTCCTAATAGGTACTGGATCATATATATCACTATGATTCCAAGGTGTACATCTAAATAATCTTTTTACTGTAAGATATGTTCCATAAAAAAATCCATATCTTTCATATGCCTCTTTTGAATAATTAGAACAAGTAGGTATATATTTACAATTTTTATGACTATTTAGTGGTAAACTTTGATATATTTTTATAAAAAATATCATTACTCTTGACATTTACTTCACCATAAATATTTTATCATAAAAAAGATGTTGTAGCAATTTTTTTTATAATATGTTAGAATTTTATTAGTAAGGTAGGTGGTTAATTTGAAAGATAGAAAAGGTCTATCTAATGGTCAAAAAGCAGTAATAATATCAATGCTTTCAGTTGTTGCGTTATTACTAATTGTGGCCGCTGTTCTATTGCCTTATAATGGTTCAAGAAAGGCAAATAGTAGAACAGTAATGATTTTTATGGCTGGTACTAATTTAGAGTCAAATAATATGATCGCATCATCTGATTTAAATAGTATTGTGCCATCATCAATTAATTTTGATGATACAAAGGTATTATTATATACAGGAGGTACTAAAAGATGGCATAACTTTGTTAATTCAGAAGAAGATGCAATATATGAATTGACTAAAGATGGTTTTAAAAAAGTAAAAGTATATAATAAAAGTAATTTGGGTATAGATAATGCTTTATCTAATTTTCTAAATTATAGTTATAAGTATTCTAAAACAGATAAGTATGACTTAATATTTTGGAATCATGGATTAGGTGCAATAGGTAGTATCTCAGATGAAAATACTAATGATTATCTAGATTTAAGTGAGATATCTTCTGCGTTTAAAAGAAGTCCTTTTAATGAAAAGAATAAGTTAGAGGCTATTGTCTTTAGAACTTGTTTAAATGCTACTATAGAGGTTGCAGGAACAGTATATCCATATGCTGATTACATGATTGCATCAGAAGAAGTAACTATTGGTAAAACAGGTCATGGAGTATTAAACTTCCTTAATGATGTAAAACCTAGATACGATGGAAAAGAGTTCGGTAAAACATTTATATCTGCTTATCAAAAACAGGTAAAAGAAATAGATTTATATGGTAGCGTTGATTCTACTTATTCAATTATTGATTTAAGTAAAGTGCCAGAGTTAATAACTATGTTAGATAATTTCTTTTCTAAGATAGATGTTAGAACTAACTATAACGATATTTCTAGAATTAGAAGTAATATGCATCAATATGGTGAAACATCATCAAATGTATCTGATTATGATACTGTAGATCTATATGAATTAATAGATAAAATGAAGAATTATAATAAAACTGAAGCATTAAATATAGAAAACTATTTGAAGAAAAATGTTATTTTATATAACTGGTCAACAAATTACCATTCAAATGGTTTATCAATTTATTTTCCTTTTTCAGGAAATGAATCAGTTAAAAAAATACATTTAAGTTTATATAATAGAATAAATGTTAGTAATAACTATAAGAAATTTATTACAGATTTCTATAATGGTCAAACAACTACAAGTTATAACTTTTCTTTTGATTTATCTAATAGTGAAGTATCTAAAAAAGGAACTGAATTTAAATTAAAACTAACAGATGATCAAGTAAAGAATTTTTCAAAAGCATCTTATATTATTTTTAGAAAAGAAGAAGACGGTCAATTCATGCCACTATATGCTGGTAGAGATGCAACATTAGATAAAGATGGATATGTTACAACTAATATTACTAATAATATAATTAAAGTAGTAGATGATGAAGATCATTCTAGTTCTTTATTTACTGTTTATCAAGTAGAATCTAATAGTAAAAAGTATAAAGAGTACACAGTACCAGTATTATTAAACAGAAAAAATAAAGATGGTTTTCCTATAGTTGAAAATGCAAATGTTCATTTAAAAGTGGATAAGAAAAATAAAGTTCATGTTGATGAAGTATATTTAGTTAGTAATGAAAAAGATAATTTAGCTAAAGCATCAGGAACTCTTGTTGATTTAAAAGATTATTCGTCTATAGATTTCTCTAATTTTAGATATAAAATATTAGATGAAAATGGAAATTATACAACAGATTGGGGAAGAACAGGAGTTATATATATGTGGGAAGTCACAGGACATAATTATCACTTTGAAGTTACTTCACTTGAAAAGAGTGATGATTACTATTGTGTATTCGTAATAAGAGATGTTCAAAATAAAGCTTACTATTCAAATTTAATTAGTATAGAATAAAGGAGGAATTAATTATGAATTGTAAAAATTGTGGAAGTCCAATAACAGAATTTGATAAATTTTGTCAAAATTGTGGAACACCAACAGAATTAAAAACAGAAGAGCAAGAAGTTTCTACACCATCAGAGGAAGTAGTTGCTGCTGCTGAACCAGTAGCTGAAGAAGTAAATCAATCTGCTTCTATAGAACCAGTACAAGGAGTTCAAACACCAGCACCAACACCAGTAGAACAAATAGGTGAAGTACAAAATCAAACACCAGTAGAACCTAAAAAGAAGAGTAATGTAGGTTTTATACTTATAGTTATATTCTTAGGATTAGTAATACTAGGAGTAGGAGCATTCATTCTATTTAGAATGTTTGGTGATAGAATATTTAATAAACCAGTAGATAGTCCTGTTGTAGAAGATAAGATAGATGATAAAACTGATCCAGAACCTACAACAGTAGAGAATAATGAAACATATTCAGTGAATGGATATAATTTTACTATACCAACTGGATTTATAAAAATAGAGAATAATGGTAAAGATTATATAGGTAATGGTAATTTCTATTTTGGATTTGTTAAAGTTACTAATTCTTATAAATATGACGATTTAAAATCTCAATTATCTAATTTAGCAACAACATATACTAATAGAGTTCAAACTGATGGATTAACATATATTGGTAGTAATGAATATACTTATGAAAATAGAAAATTCTTAATTATATCTTATTATTATCAAAGTGTATACACTGATTTAATTTTAACTGAATTAAGTGATAAAACAATTCTATCATCATATGTTTATTACACATCAACTTCTTATAAAGAAGATGGCTATAAAATGTTAGCAGCTTTCGCAGATTCAGCTAAAAAAGATGAAGCATCATCATTCTCATTAGATTCAAATGATAAAGATGCATTTAGTTCAGCTGGAACATTAAGTAATAAAGTAAAATTTGAATAAGTCTTACAAAAGTAAGACTTTTTTTTTATATTTATTTATGTTAAAATTAAATTGGTGATTAATATGGATATTATTGCAAAATATGATATTGATTTAAATAATGAAGTCATAAGAAGAGCATTTACTCATTCAAGTTATGTTAATGAAACTAAAAAGGGTGAAGATTATGAAAGACTAGAATTTTTAGGAGATAAAATTCTAGATTTTGTAGTTAGTGAATACTTGTATGTTAATGACGATTATGATGAAGGAAAAATGACAAAATTAAGATCTAGTTATGTATGTGAAAATGCTTTATATACATATGCGAAAAAGTTAGGATTTCCAGAGTACTTAAGATTAGGCAAGGGTGAAGAATTAACTGGAGGAAGAGATAAACCATCTATTGTTGCGGATACCTTTGAATCTTTTTTAGCAGCTGTATATCTTACTAAAGGTTTTGATACAGTTAGAAATATCATATATGATATAGTAATCCCATATATAGAAAATGAGGAAGATTTATTCTTACATGATTATAAAACTAAGTTACAAGAAATAGTTCAAACTGATCAAAAGTCAACTTCATATGAAATCATCAACGAAGAGGGGCCTGCTAATAACAAAACATTTACTACAGTTGTAAAAATAGATGATGTAGTGTTAGGTAAGGGTACAGCAAATTCAAAAAAAGAGGCAGAACAAGAAGCTGCTAAAGATGCATTAAGTAAATTGGAGAGGTAAAAAAGATGAGAAAAAAGCGCAAAAGTTTTAAAAAAAGAATTATTCCTATTGAGGATTTAGAATGTACTAAAAAAGTTTCTAAAAAAAGTGTAATTGATGAATTAAAAAAAACTACTAGAAACTTAAAATCATTAATAGAAGAAAAAGAATATGAAGAAGCAGAACAAATATGTTTAGAACATTTAGATAATAAGTATATTCGTACACAATATCTAAGTATGTTAATTAAAAAAAGAGAATTAGAAAAGGCAAAAGAAATATGTGAAAAATATAGTGATGAAGAAGATGTAATACCATATTATATTACTATTTCTAGTTTCTTAAACGAAGATGAAAATATTGATGAAATAGGAAAAACATATCCATATAACAGATCTATTTCAAGATCATACGCACTTGCTTTAATGAGAAGTGGTAGATATCAAGAAGCTATGGATGTTTGTAAGATTCATTTATATGATGAAATGTTTGCGGATGTATATAGCATTATAGCAGTAGAACAAGCTAAAAATGCAGAAAAAGAAAAAAATCAATCAAATGATAATGAAAGAGTTATAAAACTAGTACCTTAAAAGAACAAGTAAACCTTGTTCTTTTTATTTATTTATTGTATAATATTTTAGTAGAAAAAATAGTAGGTGGAAGTATGTACTTGAAGAAATTAAAAATGGTAGGGTTTAAATCTTTTATCAATCCAACTGAAATAGAATTCACAAATAAAATTACTGGTGTAGTTGGACCAAATGGATCAGGTAAAAGTAATATAGTTGATGCGATAAGATGGGTATTAGGTGAACAATCTGTTAAATCTTTAAGAGGAGATGGCTCAATGAGTGATGTTATTTTCTCTGGAAGTAAGAGCCGTAAACCTGCTTCTTTTGCGTCTGTTGAATTAGTATTTGATAATAAAGATAGATATCTTAATATGGATTCAGATGATGTATTAATAAAAAGAACTATATATAAATCTGGCGAAAATGAATATCAAATAAATAACGCTAAATGTAGATTAAAGGATATAACAGATTTATTCACAGATACAGGAGCATCTAAAGAATCTTTTAATATTATTTCTCAAGGAGATATAGGTAATATACTTTCTTCTAAAGCAGAAGATAGAAGAATTATATTTGAAGATGCCGCAGGTGTTTTAAAATATAAAAAGAGAAAAGAAGAAGCTTTTAGAAAATTATCAAAAACTAATGATAATTTGGTTAGAGTAAATGATATTATATTAGAAAATGAAGAAAGACTTGCGCCTTTAAAAGAACAAAGTGATAAAGCTAAAATATATATTAAAAATAAAGAAGAATTAGAATCTAAAGAAGTTGCGTTAATTGTTAGTGATATAGATGAATATAATTATACTTATAAAGATTCTAAAGAAAAGATAGAAGAATTAAAGAGTAAGATATCAGAAATATTATCTAATTCTTCAACAGAACAAGCTAAGATAGAAGAAATAAAAACTAAAATAAATGATTTAAATAATGATTTATACTTAAAACAACAAGAATTAGTAAAAGTAAGTACTAATGTAGAAAGATTATCTGGTGAAAAGAATTTAAAATTAGAAAGAAGTAAATATGAAGCAGATGATATAAAACTACATGATAATATTTTATCTTTAAAAGAACAATTGTTATCAATTGATAATGAAATAGATATATTAAATAAGAATTTAAAAATAGATGAAGATAGCAATAGTAATTTATCTAAAGAATTAGAAAGTATTAGTTTAGAAATAGATAAATTAGATAAACATAAAGCTATTACTATTAATAATTTAAATTCTAAGATTAGAGAAAGAGAAACTTTAAAATCTAAGAAAACAGCTTTAGAAAATGAAATAGAAAATAATTCATTATTACCATACGCAGTTAGAAATATACTAAACAATCCTAAGTTATTAGGTATAGAAGGTGTAGTAGGTAAATTGTTTGAGACAGAAGAAAAATATGTATTACCAATAGATACAGCATTAGGTTTTTCAGCATCAAATATTATTACTGAAACAGAAAAGAATGCAGAAGATGCAGTTGATTATTTAAAGAGTAATAAATTAGGAAGAGCGACATTCTATCCATTATCAGTGATTAAAGCAAAAAATATAGATTTAGAAAGTTACAATAAGATTAAATTTGATGATAGTTTTGTAGATATAGCGTCTAATTTAATTAAATATGACATGAAATATAAAAATGTTATGCAATATTTACTTGGTAATGTTATTGTTATGAAAGATTTAGAGTCAGCTAATAGAATATCTAAAGTTATTAATAATAAGTATAAAATAGTAACATTAGATGGTGATATAGTTTCTCCAGGTGGATCTATTACTGGTGGTAGTATTAAGAATAAGAATAGTATTTTAAATAGTAAGTATGAATTAGAAGAAATAATACAAAAATTAAATAAGTCTACAGAAGAATTAACTATACTTGAAGATAATATTAATGTTATAGATGAAAAATATAGTAACTTAGATAAAAAGAAGAATGATATTCTTGTTAAGATTAATTCTAATAGTATTATTTTAAAAGATAGAAATAATAAAATGGAAGAATTAAATCTAAGAAAAGCGTCTATTACTTCTGAATTAAATAGTAATATGAATGTTGTTAATAATGTATTAACAAATGAAGAAGAAGAGATACTTAATAAGTATTATGAAGAAAATCTTAAGAAAGAAAAATTATCTGTTGAAATAGAAGAAATAGTTAAAAAGTTAGATAAGACTAAAGATGAATTATCTACTTATGAAACAAATTTAAAAATAGATAATGGTGATTATAATAAGTATCAAGATGAATTAAAGAAGAATGAAATATTAGTTAGTAAATTAGATGTTAAATTAGATAATTTACTAAATATATTAAGTGAAGATTATTCTATTACATATGAAAAAGCTAAAGCTAATTATATTCTAGAAGATGATAAAGAAGAGACTAGAGATAAAGTTAATAAATTAAAAAGAGAAATAAGAGCGTTAGGTGAAGTTAATGTTTCATCTATTGAAGAATATGAAAAAGTTAATGAAAGATATACATTCTTAAATTCTCAAAGAGAAGATTTATTAAAGGCAAAAGATATGCTTTTAGATATTATTAATCAAATGGATGAAGTAATGAAAGAAAAACTTGTAGAAACATTTAAATTAGTACAAGTAGAGTTTAAGAATACATTTAGAAAATTATTTGGTGGGGGAGATGCAGAGCTTAAGATGACTGATCCAAATAATTTACTAGAAACAGGTATTGATATAATTGCACTTCCTCCAGGAAAGAAATTAACTTCTATATCATTATTATCTGGAGGAGAAAAAACTCTTACAGCCATTGCATTATTATTTGCTATTTTAAGAGTTAGACCAGTTCCTTTCTGTGTGTTAGATGAGGTAGAAGCAGCACTTGATGAAGTTAACGTAGATAATTTTGGTAAATATTTATCTGAATATAAAGATAAAACAGAGTTTATAGTAATAACACATAAAAAGAAGACTATGGAATATGCAGATGTATTATATGGTATTACTATGCAAGAATCTGGTGTATCTAAATTAGTTAGTGTTAAGTTAGAAGAAATAAAACAATAAAAAAAGTATGTTTAACATACTTTTTTTAATTTATAAAATTATATACTTCTTTATTAAAATTATGATCTTCATCATCTTTACTTAATAATTCATCTGTATCTAACATGTAGTAGTGATATAAGATTATATCTCTTCCATCAGAAGTAACTGGATCATCCCAAGTTAAATCTATATGATACCATTTATTATCTAAATAAACTGCATTCCAAACATGCTTTTCAGTCGCTATTCTAGTATTTTTAATATTAAGTTTGTCTAAGAATATACTCATAGTATCAGTATAACCACTACATATAGATTTACCTTCAAATAAGGTACCAATAGCGCTATCAGAATGATATTTACTTTCACCTTTTTCAGCCATTTCACTATCATATTTATTTATACCAGCAATATAATCATGAAATACTTTTATCTTATCATTAATATCACTATAACTATTAATATCTAATTTAATTATAATATTATTTATTTCTTCGTCGATTCTTTTAATATCTTCTTCAGAATATTTTTTATTTATTTTTATATCAACTCTTCCATTACTAGAGTAAGTTGATTCAATAGTACTATAAGTATTAAATGTATTTACTAATTGGTTTATATATGAAAAGTTATTTTCTTCTTTATCTAGATTATTAATATCATCCATACAAGAATAATAAGAATTAGTACAATAAAATGTTAATTTATCAAATCCTTTATTAATCGCAGTATAATATATATTTAATAATTCTTCTTTATTATTTATAGTATAATTATCTGTTTCTTTAACATAACTTGATAAATTTTCTGTATAGTATTTATTTTTATTTAATATATGTTCATTTGATACTATTTTAGTTTTATGATCATTAACATATTTATCATAAAGATTATATATTGAATCACCAAATATCTTCGTATCAAAAACAAATATAATAAAAAATAATATTACTATTGTTAAGAATCTTTTCATATGTTCACCTTGTTAATATTATACTCAAGAATAAAAAAAATATCTATTATTTAGATATTTATTTACTTTCTTTGTCATTTAATTTACTGCTAACTCTTGATTTAGCTCTAGCAGCTTTATTTTTAGTAATAATATTTTTTGCTAATGCTTTATCTATTTTTTTATAAGCTTCCTTAACTGTTTCATCTGTTGGATTAGCTAATGCTTTTTTAACAGCAGTTTTCATAGAAGATTTTTTTGCTCTATTATTTTCATATTTTGTTTCATTAACTAGAATTCTTTTCTTAGCACTTTTAATGTTTGCCATTTTTTCACCTCCATGACATATAACTTTTATAATTTTATCAAAAATATATAAAAAAATCAACAACTATTTAAAAATAATTTATTAGTATTTATAATTGATTTTAAATATATAAAATGATATAATTATTAAAGAATAGAATAGGTGAAAGTATGGGAAAAAATAAGAATAATAAAAAAGTATTATTTTATTTGATAATTGTATTAATTTTAGTTTCGAGTTTTTTTATATATAGAAGTACTATAAGCGCTAATACTGATGATAATAAGATAACTATTAAATCAGCTAGATTTCTAGATATTAAAACGGGTGTTAGTGATTTTACCGATAGTGAAGATATTGTAGTAGATGAAAATAATAGGATATCTTCATTTATAGAAGGTAAAGATTCTTCTAGTGATAATAGAATAGTTAGATCTAATGATCAAATAGTTTATAACATTGGTTATTCTATCGGTGGTAAAGAAGATGAAAATGCTTATTATGGAAGAAGTGTAAGTATTACTGTTGAAATATCTGAAGATGAATCTAGATTTATATCTTTTGATGAAAACGGAAGAGTTGGAGAAATATCACATACTTTTACTTTTAATGATATATCTACTGCGTCAGGAGAAAATCAGGCTAGTATAGTTTTATATGTTACTAATGCTGAGAATAAAAAAGAAATTAATCCTACATTTATAATAAAAGAAACTACTGATACTGAAAGTGGAGTAAAACTAGGAAAAGATTCAGGAAACACTGTTAATTATGCTTATGAAAATGGTGAATATAATAGAAGTAGTGAAAACATAGTTTCTAATCCATTACCAACAATAGTATCATCTAGTAGAATAAATCCAACATTAGAAATTGTTCCTAGTTATGAAGGACAATTAGCGTCTTATAATGGTCAAGCAGGTAGATTCTTTACAGAAGTTATAATGATATCTATTCCTAATACTAAGGGAGTATATTTAGACACAAATAGTATTGAATATGATTTAAGTTATAGTAAGGATGGGTTAGGAGAACCTGTTATTAAAAGTGAATGGGTAAGAAGATATAATAGTGAATTAATAGAAAATGTTGAACCAGTTAGAGTAGATGCACCATATAGTACAATTGATGGAAGTTCTAGTAGTAATTCTACAAGATATCCAGGGAATATATCATATTCAGATAATAAAATTACTATATCTGATTATAAAGTACCATATACATCACCAAATATTACTGCGACAGGTAAAAATATAGGATTTAGTAAAAAAATAATAGGTACTTATGCAGTTTCAATATTTGTACCAAGAATGACAGAAGATGGTAAAAATGATATTAATTTAGTTCTAAATATAGGTGATAATTCTAATACATTTACTAATAAGTTCTATGAAGATAAAGATTATAGTATTCTTAGTGGTTTTTATAATGAATCTGGTTTAGAAAGACTTACAAGAAGTATAGATGAAGGAACTGGTATAGTAACAGATCTTAATTCAATGGTTTCTAAAGGAACTTTAGTTACTTATAAAACAGAGTTTACTTATGATAATTCCACTGTTGAGGGCGGACTAAAAGAAGTTATTAAAGTTGATGCAGATGCACTTAGAGTTGTTAATAAAAATGATAAAGAAGATATTGATTTAGAAATCACTTGTGGAAGTGATAAATGTAAGAATTTAACTGAAAAAGATTTTGAAGTTAGATATTATTCTGGTGACTTTAATTATGATAATTATGAAATAACTGATGTTGATGAAAGATTAAGTCAAGAAGATCAAGAATTAGCGATTCCGCAATGTTCTAATATTGATTTATCTACATTAAATAAAGATCAAATAATGAATATATATGGTGGACCATGTATTAAACCTAATTCTGAACATCAAGAATTAACTTTTTCTAAGATTAGGGATGCTAGAGATGATGAAAATAATGAAATACCTATAACAAAAATAGTTATTCAAACTAAGGAAGGTATTAAACTACCAGAAGATGCTAAAGTGACTGTTTTAGTATATTTAAGAGTAAAGAATGTACCAGATATAACAAGAACATATCAAGCATCAGTAGTCGCATCTACATCTGATACTGATTCTAATTTATATTATTATGTACCTTCTATAGATGAAGAATATGTTACTTCTAATATTTTAAATCCTAATAACTATATTAAACCTACAATTACTGGAGATACTGTTGATTTACATAGTACTAAGCAATACGGTGATGCTTTAAGAATAGTTAATTATACTGTTAGACAAAGTTTAACTGTTACAAATAAAAAAGCAGATGATTCAATTAAAGTTAATTATAATGTTGATGAAGATGAAATAATTAATTATAAATTATCTACTTATATAGATGATCTAAATAATAAAGTAGGGGCAGATGATTCTTGGTTCATAAAAGATGTAAGAATTACTGTTAAAATACCTAATGAATATTTAGATTATATTCCAGATGCTTCATTAGGAAGTCCAGAAGTAGTAGTAAATGGTAGTTATACTGATTTAGTATATGTACTTCCATGGGCTAAACCTAATATAGCGATTGATGATATATACTTTAATGCTAAATTAAAGACTAGTTTTAATGGAGAAAATATACCTATTACAGTTACTTCTAGTATTGATCCAATAAATATTAATGGAGAACATGATTCAAGTGAAATATATTCAAAAATAACTCCTTTTACAATTTATGGAACAAGTTCACAAACAGTAATGTTATCTCAAAGACAAGAAGGATCTAGTGTTATTGATAAAGATACTGAATTTAGTTATATTTTAAGTGCATTTAATAATACTGGTAATGATGTAAATGATTTTGTTATTACTGATATACTACCATATGATAAAGATGAGAGAGGATCTGTTGTTAATGGTAATTATGAGGTAAAAGTATCGGTACCATCAAATTTATCTGATGTAGAATTACTATGTAGTAATTTAGATTCAAAGACAATAATAGGTGATATAGAGAATGAAGATATAGAATTTGAAGCATGTAACTTTGATGAATATACATCTTCGACTGCAATTAGAATAAAAGGTTTAGATATTGAAAATAATCAAACAATTGATGGAATAAGAATATCTATTAGACCTACAAATAATAAGTTTGGAAACAAATATATAAATGATTTTTCTGGTGAGAGTGAAGATTTAGAAAAGAAAACATCAAATAAAATTACATATAGTATTATTAGTAGAACTATTTCAGGAAGAGTATTTATAGATGATAATGAAGATGGTGTTAGACAAAATAATGAAGAACTAGTACCAAATTTAATTGTTAATATTTATAAAATAGAAGATGGAAAAGTTAAAAGAGCAGCAGAACCAGTTACTACTGATAAAAATGGTTATTATGAGTTTAAAGATTTAGATATTGGTTTATACAAAGTAAGAATTAAATATAAAAATGCTCAATATGATGTCGCACTTCGTTATGGTACAGAAGATACATCAATAGATTCAGATGCATATAAGATTGATGAAGGTTTAGCGGAAATTATAAGTAAACCTGTTAATGGTGAATCTAATGGTATAAATGTTACTCAAGAAACAACTAAATTTACTAATATGGATATGGGGCTTATTAGAAGAAGAATATTTGGTTTTGATATTAATAAATACATTACTAAAATAGATTTAAATTATAATAATACAATAGATACAACAAATTATAATAATGAATCAACTGTATTACTTAATGTTAGAAATACATTACATGCGAATGCTAAAGTATACTATGGTATTAAGATTACTAATGATTCTTATAGACCAGGGTACGTTAAATTGGTTCAAGAAGATATACCAGATGGATTGATTTTTGATTCAACTGACCCATATAATAAAGATTGGTTTGTTGTAGGGGGAGTTCTTCAATCAACAGCTTTATCTAACAAAGTAATAGAACCAGGTGAATCAGTTTATCTACAAATAATGCTTTATATGCCTGAAAGAGAAACAGGTACTGCGTTTATTAATACAGTTTCTATATTAAATATGGAAGAATATATACCAGTAGAATTAGCTAAAGAAAAAGAATTCTCTCCAAATGAATATGAAATAGGAGATGAAGTTAATTATGCAGGTGTTAACTGGCATGTTATTAAAACTGTTAATGATGAAGAAAATAATGATCAAGTTTTAACACTACTTGCGGATTCTGAAACAATTCAAAAGAAGATGAATCATACTGATAGTAGTATCTATAAATGGAGTGAATCTAAGATTAATAATTATATAAATAATGATTGGTTTAGTAAGAATTCACTTGATAAGACTGTATTACAAGATCAAGTAGTTTGTGATGATCCTTCGTCACTTGAAGGTGCTTCTTATGGTGGTACTACAATTGATAAAGGTATGTGTACTAGTGGAGTATATGTAACATCAAAAGTAAGATTATTTACATTTGAAGATTATGAATATTTAGAATCATTAAATTTAAGTGATAAATCATGGCTATTTAATAATGATTTCTGGTTAATGAATGCGGTTAATTCAGAGATTGAACATGATGTTTATGGTGTTCAAACTAATATAGATGTTAATAAATTATCTACATATTTAACATCAATTAGTAGTGATGTAGCATCTATACTCGCAGACTCTGGAAACAAAGAAAAAGAAGTAAGACCAGTTATTACAATTTCTAGTAAAAATATAATAGATTAAAACGAGAAAAAACTCGTTTTTTTCTTTTGTTTTCATTTACTTTTATACTAAAAAATAGTACAATGTTATTATGGGAAAATAGGGAAGGAAGTTGCTATTTATGACTAAAAAGAATAATAAGAAAAAGGTATTATCAAAAAAAGAATTTTGTTTATTAATTGTTGCGTTATTAGTATTAGTTTCTAGTTTAATAAATTTAATTATTTTTAATATAAATAATTCTAATAAAGTTACAGTTTATTATAGAACTTATACAAAAGAAAATGGATGGACTAAATGGTATAAAAATGGTGAAACTTCTGGAAATAAAAAAGATGAAATATTAAATATTCAAGTAAAAGCTAAAACTAATAAAAAGGGTAAAATAGGATATAGATTATTTAATAATAAAAATAAATGGTCAGAAGAATATTCTTTTGGGGATAAATTAAATACTAATGTGATAAATGGAATTAAAATTGGATCGACAGAAGATATTTATAAAAAGTTTGATGTTTGTTATAGAACTTATAATGAAAAAAACAAATGGTTAGAATGGACATGCAATGGATATCCAAGTGGTAATAAAAAAGAAAAAATAAAAGCAATTGAAATAAAGGCTTTAAAAAAGGGTTCATTAAAATATGATTATTTAAAAAACTATAATGGTAGTAATAATGAATCTAGTATAGATTTACAAGAGGAGGTAAAATATGAAGAATAGAAAAATAAGAATAAGTATTTTTCTTTTATTGTTATTAGCTATATTTTGCTTCTTTTTAGTACAAATAAATGAAAATAAAAAATTTAAAAAAGATTTAGTTGTAGAAGATAGTAAATATAATTTAAAAGTATTATATACAATAGCAGATAAAAATGTTGTTAAAAAAGATGATACTATTTATGAAATTTTAAGAAATTATAATGGTAAGGGAGTTATTTATAGAACATATGAAGCAATTCCATTAACTAAAAAAGGTAATTATTTATATGCTGATATATCTAATTTCTTAAACGAATCATATGTTAAAGGTATTAAGAATTATACATTTGCGTTAAATGATTTTTATGGAAATACTTTAAAAGATTGTACATATGATAAAAAAACTCATGTTGTAAAAATACCTTTCTCATATTACAAGGATAAAAAAGAAAAAGAAATTCCGGTTCAAGTACAATTTGATACTAGAATGGAAAAAAAAGATATCAAAAGAGTAAAAATAAATATTAAATCAAAAAATATTTTTACTAGTTCTAAAACAGTTTATTATGATGGTAGAAGTGATGAAACAAGTTTTACTATAAAAAAAGTGTTTGGTAAAGATGTTAAAAAAGATGATTTTAAAATATATTTGAATGGTAGTAAAAAAGAAGTTGCTAAAGAAAACTATTCAATAAAAGATGGTAAAGTATCAATTAAGATTACACCAATATTAGTAAATAAAATTAATATAGAATTAAATAATAAATTTAGTTTCTTTACTAAAGTATCTGCTTTAAATGGACCTATATCTGTAAGTAGTATGAATGCAATTCCGTTAGATGAAAGACATGTTTCACCTAAACTAAACTTGTTACATTCTGGTATGTCATTAGGTAGTTATGTTCCTGCAGGATATTTTAGATATTGTTTTGATGATATGGATTTAGATTGGTGTACTACTATTAATGGTACTAAACAGATTACAACTGGTTGGGTTGGAGATAATAAAGCTGCATATGATAGAACATATTATTGGTATTCTAGTGAATATCAAAGTGGATATTATTCAACATTAACTAGTGGTGGAAGTTTAGATAACACTATGCATTTTTATCCGTTTGCATTCCAACTTAATGCATTAAATGAATTAGGAATGGCTAATGATTATGGTATTGCTTTTTCTCCTGCATTTATTCCAATGCCATGTCAAGAGGTTGGAAATACTGTAGGAATGGATGTTAATATGCATGTATCTGTATACCTAGAAGAATTAGGCGACGATTATATGCTTTTAAGACTTACTACTGATCAAATCACTACGCAATATGGTGATGCGTATATAAAAGTAAGTTACGAAGGTAAAAAGACAGGATATGTTCAAGTAGATAAAACACATAGTCCTGCAGAAAATACAGCGCGTTCCTTTGAATTATATAATGTAGGTGCTAGTGGAGATTGTACTACAATAGGTTCTAAAGTATCTGATTCAGTTAGAAGTACAAGTGCAAGTACACCTAATAGATATTATTTAGGTTGGAATTCTTCACAAGGAGCTTTCCTAGAATTAGGTAAAACTTATTGTGTTCATGAAAATGGTGATGGTACTCCAGGTACAGACGTAGAAGATAATTATCATACGTCATATTCTAATGAGAAGATGTCTGGTGGTAAATATTATGGTCAGGTAACTCTCTCTGAATCGTCATCTACTGATTCAGAAGGAATGTATTATACGACCGCGACTGTTACTAATACTCATAAAGTATATTGTACACAGGTAACAAAAAGAGATTCAGATGATACTAATAGAAAAATATCTGGTATTACATTTGAATTATATAACTCTTCAAAAGCATCCATGGGTATATCAAAAACAACTGATGGAAATGGTGTTGCTAAGTTTGAAGGATTACAATCTGGTGGTACATATTATGTAAAAGAAACATCTGCTAATGGAACTAGTGGTATGTGGAATTCTCATGAAGGAGAATTTATAGCAGTATCTGCGACAGAAGGATCTTGTAGTAATACAAATGTTGATGATCATAGACAATATTATTGCTTTAGAGTTAGAAAGAAAGATGCGAATGAAGCTAAGGCTGGAAGGAATACATATTTAGGTGGATTTACATTTACTGGTACAGGTTCTTATGCTGATAATGCAGCTACTAAGACATCTGGTAGTGATGGATATGCTTATTTCTTTACTGGTACTGATAATTCACAAAGAACAGTAACAGAAAGTGGCGCAGCTTCTGGATATCAAAAATCATCAGAATCAAAAACAGTTACTCCTACATTAATGACAAAGAATGCATCTAAAACTGATGCTTCAGCTTGTACAGCTACTGCAATAGAGTTTTCAAACTATAAATATGTAATTAACTGGTTTAAAGAAGTTGAAAGAAATACAAGTGGAAGTACTAATAAAAGAACAGCCGCTAGATTTAAAGTTAGAAATTCTAGTAATCAGTATGTAGTTGTTAATGGAACTGAAACTTTAATTGATTCTGCTGGAGTATCTAAAACTTGTTACAAATATAGTTCTGTAAATGGTAGTGGAACAGAAATAACTACAGGTGCAATTGGAGGAAAAGGTGAAGCTTGTATAACTGGTTTACCATCTGGAACATATACTGTAGTAGAAACTCATCCAGCATCTAACCATGCTTTTGGTACATCTGCTTCAAAAAATATAACAGCAGGAATAAACTTTACAAATTCAACTGTATTTGATAATAAACCAACTAAGTTTGTATTTACTAAGTCAATTACAACAGGTGATGATTCATATTCGTTAGCGGAATTAAAGAAAATACCATTTAATATATATTCTGGTAGTACAAAGTTAAGTTTTAGACAAAATTCAGATGGTTCATATGAATATTCTGGAAACGGAATAGATCCTACAACAGGAACTACTTATACAGATTTATTTATTAATAATAGTAAACAAATTGTTGTATACCATTTACCTGTAGGAACTTATAGTATAAAAGAAAATACAACTGATAGTTGTACAGATACATTTAATAATGCATGTAGAGGAACAGGTTATTATTATCCAAGTTATTCTAATAATTCTACTCATCAATTTACTATAAATGAATGTTCTAATGCTGATTCTAATTCAACATCTTGTACTACACATGTTAATGCTACTCAAAGTTTAGCAAATGATAGAACAGAAATACATTTTACAAAATCTGATATATATAGTTATTTTAATGCTTCAGATAAAGTAAAATTTGAAAATAATGAAGAAATTAGTGCGTTTGATAGAATTGGATTTAAGTTAAAAGATGATAGAGGTAATTATTTAAAACTTGTTAAAGTTGGTAATCATGGAACATGTACTAATTCAAGTACTGATTATGCAGAATATAGATATGTTCCAGGTAACTCAAGTGTTGGAGTAGATACTCTTAATACTTGTGGTGGTAATATACATATAACAAATTTATGTAGAGGTAGAAGTTATACTGTAGAAGAAGTATCTGTTCCTAGATATACAGTTTATACTTTACCAAATCCTCATCCAACAGTAACATACACAATTCCACAAAATAAACCAGGTAGTATATCAGTTTCTACTGGTACAAAAGGTACAATTAGTGATACACCAACTAGATTTGAAGTTTGGAAATTAGATTCTCAAACTAATGAAAAAGCAGATAGTGAAGAAACTGTATTTAATATATATCAATGTCCTGAAACAGTAACAAATTGTACTAAAGAGAATGGTACTTTAGTGTATTTCTCTCCTAGAGGAACTATAACAGGTGATACTGAAGATCCAGGGAAGGAAGTATATAAGTATTCTAAGTTAAATAGTAGTACTGGTGCTACTAAAGATTTACATCCATATCAAGGTAGTGTAATAATGAGATATCTACCTGTTGATTATAAGTATGTAGCTGTAGAAGTAAATGCACCAGGTGGTTATTATCAACCTTCAGCTGAACAATCTGTAGAATTTGTAATACCAAAAACTACTATGTCAGGTGCAGCTCATATTGTAAGTTTAACTAATGAACCTACAGAATTATTATTAGAAAAAGATGATATTTATAAATACTATACAAAAGAAGATCAAACTTTATTAAATGAAAATACTAAGTTATTAGATACTGCTAAATTCTCTGTTAGAGATAAGAATGGTAATATTTTAAGATTAAAGAAGATGAGAGATGGAGTATTTAGATATTTACCTTTTGGTGAATATTCTGATACAACAGGAACAACAACAGAGATTAATACTTATAATGGTAAATTATTAGTAACTCATGTTAGAAGAGAAGAAACATATTATATAGAAGAAGTTAAGACAACAACACCTGCTCATTTTGCTTTACCTACTAATGTACCAGCACCTAGTGATAAACCGGCAAATTGGAACTGGCAAGGACATCCATATGTTAAATATACATTACCTAAATATAAGCCAACTGATTTAATGGGATATAGTGAATTAGTTAGAGTTATATCTAATACACCTACAAGAGTAGTATTTACAAAAGTAGATGTATTAACTAATGAACCAGTAATGACTGAAGATATGTCATTTGAAGTATATCAATGTCCTGATACTGTTCCATTATGTACTAAGTCTCAAGGAACATTAATTTACTTTACTCCAAGAGAAGAAATAAGATCTTCAGAAAATATTGATGCTGGAAAAGAAGCTTATAAATATTCTAAACTAAATTCTTCAACAGGAGCAGTAAGCACATTACATCCATTTGTAAGTGATCATTCTTCAGAATTGATTCTTAGATATTTACCAGCAGGTTATAAATATGTGTTAGTGGAAACTACCGCACCAAATGGATATTATCAACCAAATGATGAAGATAGAGAAACACCATTTACAGTTAATACAGATAATATAGTTAATAATACTAATGTACCTAATACACCAACAGAAATAACATTTATGAAATCAGATTTATATGATTATTATGATGAAAATGATATTAATACTGAAAATGGTACAGTTAAATTATTTGATACTGCTAAATTTGTATTAAGAGATGAAAATGGAAATATTTTAAGATTAACTGAAACAAATGAAAGAGGTATATATAATTACGCTGCTATTTGTGATAGTACACCTGAAGATTGTTCTATTCAAACTTATAATGGTGTGTTAAAAGTTAGATACTTAGATAGAGGTTCATTAACTACAACTAAAAAATATTATATAGAAGAAATATCTACTACAACTCCAGAACATTTTATATTAAAAACTGATGTAGAAGAACCAAATCCTAAACCAGCAAATTGGAACTGGCAAGGACATCCATATGTTAAATATGAAGTTCCAGCTATTTATGTTCCAACTGCGCAAGTTATAAAGGTTATGGATAATACTCCAACAAGAGTAGTTATATCTAAAGTTAATAGAGAAGATTATACAGATCTTATAGATGATACAAAGACAACATATAAGATTTATCAATGTAAGAGTGAAGATGAATGTAGTGAATCAGATGATAGAAAGTTAATGAGATTTGAACAAGAAACTACAATATCTGGTGAAGTAGTATATAAGTATTCTAAATTAAATAATGGTACTGTTAATAGTTTACATCCATATAATCAAGGTAAATTAATATTATATTATTTACCATCAAATTATAAATATGTAATTATTGAAACTAAGGCACCAGATGGTTATTATGAACCATTAAATAGAGAAACATACTTTACTGTTTCTAAACATACTACTAATGATGTATCATTAAATAATACAAATATACCTAATGATCCAACTAAGATTTACTTTAATAAAGATGATATATATAAATATTATAATAATACAGATCAAGCTAGAATTAATTCTGATGAAAAACTATTAGATACTGCTAAATTTGTATTAAGAGATGAAAATGGAAATATATTACATCTTAAGAAAGTTAGAGATGGATTATATAGATATATTCCAGTTAATAGTAATAATACAGAAGAAGAAATAAATACATATAATGGTAGATTAACAATAACTCACTTATTAAGAACTAAGAAGTATTATTTAGAAGAAGTTAAAACAACTAATCCAAAGAACTTTATATTACCTAAGAATGTTCCAGAACCAACTAATAAACCAGCTAACTGGGAATGGCAAGGACATCCATATGTTGAATATAATGTTCCTGAGTATTTACCAGATAATGAAGCAGATGTTACTAACTTAATTGAAAATACTCCTACTAGAATTAAATTTGTTAAAATTGATGAAAAAACTAGTGAAGTTATTTTAGATGAAAAGACTACATTTAATGTATATATGTGTAATACTGATGAATGTGGTATAAATGATAGAACATTAATATACTTTGAACCTAGAGGAACTATTACAGGTGATAATGAAGATGATGGAAAAGAAGTATATAAATATTCTAAATTAAATGCATCAACTGGTGGTGTTAAAGATTTACATCCATTTAATGGAGAAGTAATCTTAAGATATTTACCTGGAGATATAAAATATGTATTAGTAGAAACAGTCGCACCAGATGGATACTATAATCCAAATGGTGGTAATGAAGAAACATTCTTTGAAGTAAGTTCATCAGTTTTAGATACTCATCATAATGTTAGAAATAAAGCTACTAAGATAATTCTTAATAAAGCTGATATCTATGGTTATTATGATAATACAGATGTAGTATCAAGTACTGATAATACTAAGATTTTTGATACAGCAGAATTTATTATTAAAGATAAAGATGGTAATGTATTAAATCTTAAAAAAGTTCAAGATGGTGAATATAGATATATACCAGTAAATGATGATAATAATGTTCAAAGAATGAAAACTAAAAATGGAACATTAATAGTTACTCATTTATATAGAGATAGTAAATATTATATAGAAGAAGTAAGTGGTACTAATCCAAAACACTTTGTACTAGAACCAAATCATCCAGAAGTAGAATATAATATTCCTATATTTGTACCAGATGATTCTTTAGTAACAAAAGTTATTCAAAATAAACCTACTAGAATAGTATTTAATAAATTAGATGCTAGAACTAATAGAAAAGTAGATGATGAGAAGACTACATTTAATATTTATAGATGTTTAAGTACTGAAGAAAACTGTACTAAGAATAATGGAGAATTAGTATACTTTACTCCAAGGGGTACTATTGCTGGTGATATTGAAGATCCAGGAAAAGAAGTATATAAATATTCTAAATTAAATAGTAGAACAGGTGCAGTTAAGGATTTACATCCATATCAAGGAGAATTAATCTTAAGATATCTTGATGCTAATTATAAATATATAGCGGTTGAAACAGTCGCACCAGATGGATACTATAATCCAACAGATGCGAATGATACGACAGTAGGTTTAATCGCAGATAATAATACTACTACAAGTAAAGATGTAATTAATGATTATACTCAAATATTCTTTAATAAAGAAGATATTTATAAATACTATAATAAGAATGATAGATTATCATTACAAGATAGTAGTCCAAAAGTATTAGATACTGCTGAATTTGTATTAAGAGATAAGAATGGTAATATTGTTAATCTAAAAGATGAATATGGAACTTGTGAATATAGATATATACCTGTTAATTCAGAAAATACTATTCAAAGAATTCATACATGTAATGGTAGTTTAAAAATAACTCATTTATATAGAACTGAAAAGTATTATATAGAAGAAGTTAAGACTACTACAGATGAAAACTTTATATTACCAACAACAGTTAAGAAACCAGAAGGTATACCAAGTGGTTGGAACTGGCAAGGACATCCATATGTTCAGTATAATATACCAGAGAATATACCTGCTGATAATGCTGATGTTACAGAGGTTATTTCTAATAAACCAACTAGAATAGCATTTGCTAAAAGAGATAAGAGAACTAATGAAATAGTTGATGATGATAAGACTACATTTAATGTATATAAATGTGCTACAGATGAATGTTTAGCAAACGGAAGAACATTAGTATACTTTACTGATAGAGCGCTTATTGAAGGTGATCAAGAAGATCCTGGAAGAGAAGTATATAAGTATTCTAAATTAAATGAAATAAATGTAAAAGATGTTCATCCAGATGGAGGATTATTAGTATTAAGATATTTACCAGCGGGTGATTATGTATTAGTAGAAACAGTCGCACCAGATGGATATTATAATCCAACTAGTGGAGTAAATGATGAAACATTATTTACTGTTAGAGGTACATCTCATGATTCAAATAATGATTATATAGAAATAGATGAAAATGTAGAAAATACACCAACAGAAATAATATTTAAGAAGAGTGACTTCTATAAATACTATAAAATAAATGATAAAGCTACATTAGATGAAGATATATTGTTATTTGATACTGCTAAATTTGTATTAAGGGATGAAGAAGGTAACATATTAGATTTAAAATATACTGAAACTAATGAAGAAGAAGGTAATGTATATAGATATCTTCAAATAGATAATGATAATCAATATGAAAGAATTAATACTTATAAAGGTAAATTAAAGATTACTAATTTATATAGAAATAAAACATATTATATTGAAGAAGTTCAAACTACAATACCTGGAAACTTTATATTACCAAATTACTTTAGATATGAAGGTTTACCATTTGATAATAAAGGACATCCAGTTGTTAAATATGTATTAAAAGATACAGAACCAGAAGATAAAGAATCAGTAACAAGAGAAATAGAAAATATTCCAACAAGAGTTAAACTAGAAAAGAGAGATAGTAAATATAATTATCTTATACCAGATGAGACTACTACATTTGAATTATATCAATGTGATAGTGAATGTCATCCAACTGATTATACTAGTATAGAAGAGAGATCTAATCATAATATTAGATTGGTATACTTTGAACCTAGAGCAATATTAGAAAGATCTGATGGTACAACTGATGTTGCTGAAGATAAAGGTATTGAAGTTTATAAATATTCTAAATTAAATAGTAGTACTGGAAATGTAGTTAAAGATTTACATCCTGATAAAGGTCAATTAATATTAAGATATTTACCATCAGGTTATACTTATGTATTAGTTGAAACTGTATCTCCAAAAGAATACTCATTACCAGAAGGTAGACATGCTGAAACTATATTTACTGTAGATCAAGAAAAGGTTGAAGTAGAAGAAGTAAATGTTGCTAATAAACCAGTTTCATTATTAATTAGAAAATATGCACAAGATGGTGAAACACTAGAGGGAGCTACATTTACTATTAGTGAAGCTAAAACATGTAATATGGATATTCCTGCAAATAAAGTAGAAACAAATGGAATATTGTTATTAAAGACAATAAGAGATGGTGTTTATGAAGCAAGAGAAACAGGTGATACAAAAGAATTTAGAACATGTCAAGATAGACCTGGAGCTTTATGTAATGATATAAATAGTAGCTTAACATATGATACAAATGATGTATCTTATGTAGGAACATCCGCAGACTTTAATACATTATTAAATAGTAGACTTGAACATGTACAAATCCAAAAAGGTGAAGCATTAATTCAATATTTAACATATGGTAAGTGTTATGTAATTGAAGAAATAAAAGCACCAAAAGGTTATGAATTACCTGAAAAAGAAGAAGATAGATTTGTAATGGTAAAAGTAACTGATAAAGAACAAATATTTGATACATATGAAGAATTGATAAATAAACCAAGTACATTTACATTCTATAAATATGATGAATATAATAATCCATTAGATGGAGGAAAGTATAAGTTACAAAAACTTAACAAAGATAAGAAATATATTGATATTCCAGTATCTTTAACTGAATCTGATGATGGAGAATACTATTATAAGATTGATAACAGTAGTAATAATTATATTATGGATACAACTAACGGAAAAGCAACAGTATATTTATTAGAAGAAGGACAATATAGAATCTTAGAAGTAGAAGCACCAGAAGGTTACGAATTACCAAAGAAAACTATAAATGTCGCAACATTCTTCGTAGATGAAGATGGAAGAATCTTTGGTTCAAGTGTAATTGCGAATAAACCAAAGACGGAAAAAATAGTTATTCTTCCAAAATCTAGTGCTGAATTAATAGTAAATATTCAAACAGGTCAAACTAGAGTTAGATATGCACTTGTAATTGGATTTGTAACAGCCTTAATCGCAGTATTACTAATCTTAAAAAGAAAAATGAATAAATAGAAAGGGATAAAAGAATGAAAAAGAATAAGAAAAAAAATAATAACAATAATATAAAAATATTAATTGTATCTTTTATCCTTCTTTCTTTAATTGTTTTAATAATATATTCTAGAAACTTTAGAAACTTTTCAAATATCACTTTATTTAGAAATAATAAAACTATATATAATGTAGAAGATTTAGTTATAAATAAAGTTAAATATATGGATAAAGAAAATATAGTTGAAAAAGAATTTGGAAAACCTAATAAAGAAAAAGAATATAATAAAAACGGTTATAATTATAAAGATAAAGAATATGATGGATTAAAGATAACTTTAAAAGAAAACTATGGTGATTATGTTGTAGTTAAAGTAGAAGTAACAAAAAGAAAATATAAAACAGGTAGAAATATAAGAGTAGGAAATCATATAACTAAAGTATTTAGAAAATATAAAGTTATTAATAAAACAGGTAGTTATATGTATGGAAAATACAATATAAATTCTATTAAAGATAAATCAGTAACAAAAGAAATATCTTTTGGATATAGAGATAAAGAAAAAGTAGAATATGTTGATAGAGACTCAGTTACAAATATAGATGAACCTACTTTAATTGCGAAAGTAATATATGAATATCATTATGGTAAAATAAAGAAAATAACATGGAGTTATGATATAGAATAAGGAAACATTAAATGTTTCCTTTTTTTGACATTTTATTTAGTATATAAATGATATGTTATTATTGGTGATAATATGAAAAAAGTAAAACTAAAGAAAAAGAAAAAATATAATTATTTAATACTATTACTACTTTTTCTAACAACTTTTATTATGACAATAAAACATTTAGTATTTAAAAAAATAGATATAAATAATAAAGAATTATTAACGTATTTAGTTAATAGTAATTATAAGAATAATAATGGATATGATTTTATTGTTAAAAATGTTATTAAGTTATGTATGAAAATAGATATAAGTAAACCAGAAACATTTTTAACAATAAATAAGATAAAAAAGAATAAAAAAGAAGTAAAAGAAGTATATAAAAGAGAAGACGAATATAATCCAAGTGATTATGAAAAAATAACTTCTTATATTCAAGTAAAAAACGATATAAAAGAACCAATATTATATATTTATAATACTCATCAATTAGAAACTTATAGTTCAATAAATATAAGTAACAATATGGTTCCAAATGTTATGATGGCTGGATCATTACTAACAGAAAAATTAAATAAAAATGATATTAAAACAGTTTTTGAAGATACTAATTTATCAGATTTTATATCTAAGATGGGTTTACCCAGTAATGAGTTATATGGTGGCTCTAGAGTATTTATCACAAACGCAAAAGAAAAATATCCATCCTTAAAATATTACATAGATCTACATAGAGATTCAGTTAATAAAGATATATCTACAATTAATATTGATAATAAAAATTATGCCAGAGTATTATTTGTTTTGGGTACAACTAATTCAAATTATGAAGAAAACAATAAAATGATGTCTAAATTAAATAGTATTATTAATGAAAAATATCCAGGGGTTTCAAGAGGAATATATGAGGTCGATATACCAGATTGGCCTGAAATATATAATCAAGATCTAGATAAAAATGTCATATTAATTGAATTAGGCGCAAAAGATAATGATATTAATGAAGTATTAAATACTATAGATGTACTTACTTATGCTTTAACAAAGTATATAAAGGAGGATAAATGAAAGTATTCTATATAATATTATCTATTTTATTTATTATATTCTTAATAATATTTATATCCACTAATTCTGGTTATTATGAATATAAAAATAATCAAAAAACTATTTTCACTGAAGAAAAAATAAAAGAATTTGAAAAGGATATTAAAGAGGGTAAAAATATAAAGATAAATAATTATTTAAAAGATAATTCAAAGAATTATAGTAATAGATTAACTGATATAGGTGATGGGATATCAGATTTAATAAATGATTCAGTAAACTTTATATTAAAAGGTGGTTTTAAAATAATAGAAAAAATGATAAATTAAAATGCAATATTTTTAACTTTAGTTAAATTATATTTTATAGTATAATATAAATGGTGATTTTTATGGATCAAGATAAAATTAGAAATTTTGCGATAATTGCGCATATAGATCATGGTAAAAGTACTTTAGCAGATCGCATATTAGAATTAACTGGTGCGGTATCTAAAAGAGAACTTCATTCACAAATGCTTGATAGTATGGAACTAGAACAAGAAAGAGGAATAACTATTAAGATGAATGCAGTTAAATTAAATTATAAAGGTTATACTTTTAATTTAATAGATACTCCAGGACATGTAGACTTTTCTTATGAAGTATCTCGTTCTTTAGCGGCTTGTGAAGGTGCAATACTATTAGTAGATGCAACTCAAGGTATAGAAGCTCAGACTCTAGCCAATTTTTATCTTGCCTTAGAAAATGATTTAGAAGTAATACCAGTTATTAATAAAATAGATTTACCTAATTCAGACGTAGAAAAGGTATCTGCTGAACTTATGGATACATTTGGTTTTACCAAACAAGAGATTATCCTTACTTCAGCTAAAACAGGTCAAGGTGTTGAAGAATTATTAGATAGAATAATTGAAAAGATACCTAGTCCTAAAGTAAATAAAGATTCAAAGCTACGTGCGTTAATTTTTGATAGTGCTTTTGATCCATATAGAGGTGTAGTAGTACAATTAAAAGTAGTAGATGGGAAACTAAGAACAGGTGATAAGATTAGATTTATGTCTAATAATGCTTCTTATGATGTAGTAGAACTAGGGTATTCTAATCCTAAAATAAATAAAGTTAATGAAATAGATGCAGGTGATGTTGGATATTTATGCGCATCTATTAAAAATATATCTGATATAAAAATAGGTGATACAATAACACTAGATAATGATCCAGCTAAAGATATATTAAAAGGTTATGTACCTATGAAATCAATGGTATTCTCTGGTATATATCCACTTGAAACAAGTGAATATAATGATCTAAGAGATGCTTTAGAAAAATTAAAGATAAATGATGCATCACTAGAATTTACTCCTGAAACTTCTAAAGCATTAGGTTTTGGTTTTAGATGTGGATTCTTAGGTCTACTTCATATGGATATTATTAAAGAAAGAATTGAAAGAGAATTTGGTATAAATATTATTATTACATCTCCTTCAGTTATATATAAAGTAACTTTAACTAATGGAGATATAGAAGAAATAGATAATCCATCTAAGATGCCTGAAAAAGTAAAAATAGCAAAGATAGAAGAACCATATATTAAAACAAGTATATTTGTGCCAACTGAATATATAGGTCAAATAATGGAACTATGTGAAAATAAAAGAGGTAATTTTGTTAATATGGATTATATTAATAAAACAAGAGTTAATATTCATTATGAATTACCTTTATCAGAAATAATGTATGATTTCTTTGATAAACTAAAATCTGCGACTAAAGGATATGCATCATTTGATTATGATTTTATAGGTTATAAAGAAAGTGATTTAGTAAAAATGGATATACTTTTAAATGGAGAAATAGTAGATGCATTATCTATGGTCGTACATAAAGATTTTGCGTATGATCTAGGTAAAACTATGGTTAATAAATTAAGAGAAATAATTCCAAGACAATTATTTGAAGTACCTGTACAAGCATCTATAGGATCAAAGATAATCGCAAGAGAAAACATTAAATCTTTAAGAAAAAATGTACTTGCGAAGTGTTACGGTGGAGATATTTCTAGAAAGAAGAAACTATTAGAAAAACAAAAAGAAGGTAAAAAAAGAATGAAGAATATAGGTTCTGTTGAAGTACCGCCAGATGCATTCTTACAAATATTAAGTGCGAAGGAGTAGTAATATGGGAAGAAAATATACAGAAGAAGAAAGATTAGAAAGAATAGAGTTAATAGGAAAATATTTCTTTGATACAGGCGCATCAACAAGAGATATAGCTAAACATTTTACTGATAAATACTTTGAAATAAGTAATAAAACAGTATCATTATATATTAAAGAATATATGAATACACATAATGAAAAGAAAGATAAAATAAAAGATTTAATAGATAATAATACTGAAAAATCAATAGAAGACTTTGAAACAAGAGAAAGAGTATTAACTGTTGCGAGATTAGTGTTACAAGGTTATACTAAAGAAGAAATAGCTAAAGAATTAGGTATTTCTAATAAAACAGTTGAAAGAGATATATCTTCTAGATTACCAATGCTTTGTGAACAAGATGAAGACTATAAAATATATTATGATGCCGTTATGAATTCACTACATTATAATCAAGTATCAACAATAGATAAAAATAGAAAGACATTTAAATAATATGATAAAGTCTGTATATATACATATACCATTTTGTAATAGTATTTGTTCTTATTGTGATTTTTGTAAATTCTTTTATAAAAAAGAATGGATAAATAAATACTTAGATTCTCTAAAAAAAGAAATTACAGATAATTATAAAGGTGAATTAATAGATACTATTTATATAGGAGGAGGGACTCCTTCTTCTTTAGATATTAATGAACTAACAAAACTATTTGAAATTATAAAAGTATTCAAACTAAATAATAATTATGAATTTACTATAGAATTTAATGTTGAAGATATTTCCTCTGATAAATTAGAATTATGTAAAAATAATAATGTTAATAGAATAAGTATTGGAGTAGAGTCTTTCAATAAAAAACATCTTAATTTCTTAGAAAGAAATCAAGATGTTAATATAAAAGAAAAAATACTATTAACAAAGAAATACTTTAATAACATTAATATAGATCTTATTTATGCACTTCCTAATCAATCTTTAAAAGAATTAGAAGAAGATTTAGATAAGTATCTAGAACTAGATATACCTCATATATCATGTTACTCACTTATATTAGAGGAACATACAAAACTACATAATAAAAATATAAAACCAATTAATCAAGATCTAGATTATGATATGTATAAATTAATTAATAATAAATTAAATGAATATAATCATTATGAACTAAGTAATTATTCTAAACCAGGTTATGAATCTAAACATAATCTAGTATATTGGAATAATGAAGAATACTATGGATTTGGAGTAGGGGCTTCTGGTTATATTAATAATATTAGATATACTAATTCTAAAAATATTATTAATTATATGAATATGAAATATTCTAGGGAAGAAGAAATAATAACAAAAGAAAACAATATATCATATGAATTAATACTAGGTTTTAGAAAAATGTCTGGTATTAATATAAATGAATTTAAAAAGAAATATAATATTGATATAATAGATTTATATAATATAAAAGAATTATTAAATAAAAAAATGTTAATAATAGAAGATGATAATATATTTATTAATAAAGATTATTTATATCTATCTAATGAAATATTAGTTAATTTTGTATAAATACTTTTAAAAAAATAATTTTTATATTATAATTATATATAGTAAGAGGCGATATCTATGGATAATATTTTTAATGAAGATAATAGTGTTCAATCAAATATAGTTCCAATTGAACAAATGTTACAAAGTGAAGAACAACAAGTAGTTCAACCAGTTCAACCAGTTAAAACTAAGAAAAAAGATAAGATATTAATTATTCAAGTAATATTGTTAGTAGTATGGGGTGTTTTAACTGCGGTAACATATTTCTTTGGTTATGATTTATTTGAGCCATTTATAAATGTATAAACTATGATTAATCATAGTTTTTTTATTTTTCTAATTATAATTTTTTCCCTAAAATACAAGGATAGAATCACATCTAAAAAGGAAATAAAAAAACATATAAAAAAATAAAAATCAAGTATATATTTTTACTGCCTTTTTCTACTTTTAATATGTCGAAATATGTTGACTTTTAACCTCTACAAATTATATAATATTTATATAATAGGATAGTATGTAATAGAGGTGTTACTATGAAAAAAGGGATTAAACAAAATACAATAAAAAAATCAATAAAAGTGTTAATAGCAGTGTTAACACTTTTTCTCTTTAATATAGGTATTGTTAAAGCAGAACCAATAACAATAACATATGATGTAGATGGAGGATCAGAAGTATCCGCAACTGTTATAGAGGAAGGAACTAGAATAGGTGCGTTACCTACAACTACAAAAACTGGTTATGCATTAGAAGGTTGGTATTTAGATTCGGACTTTAATACAAGAGTATCTGAATCAACTATCGCAACAACTAATACAGAACTACATGCTAAATGGGTAGTAAATGGTTTTCCAACTGTATTTAAACAAGATGAAGCTACATTTGATGGAACTAATGTTCTAAGAACAGGTATAAGATTATATAACACTACTAACTGGGAAAAAGACTATGAAATAGGTTTTACTATAACTGAATATGCACCTTCAGCACAAACTGAAACACAAGCAACATTTTTAAATGTTAAATATGAAGTTGAATCACTTAACTGGCCTGGTCTAGTAATAAGAAGAGTTTCTAAAAAAGATAGTACTCCTGAAAGAATAACAATCTCACAAAACATAAATGGAACTAAAAAAGAATCACTTCAAACTAATATAACTGTACCAATTCAAGTAAAAATCCTTAGAATAGATAAAAAAGTATATTATGAATATAAAGGTGGAACAAGAACACTTCTTCAAGATATGTCTAACTTTAATCAACAATTTGATACAGAAGCAACATTTGGAGCGTCATTAGATGAAAACAATGAAATAATGAGACCATTTATAGGTAAAATATCAAATATGTATATTAAAATGGGTAAATATCAAGAAAATACTTTAACAGATTTACAAGTAGAAAATGAAACAGTAACACCAGCATTTAATAATTCTATATTTGATTATAAAACTGTAGTAGATAAAGATACAGAAAGTGTTAATGTAATCGCTACACCTGGAACTGATACAATTGATGTTACTAATGATGGTGTACATGAATTACATAGTGGTAAAAATCAAATAGATATAATAACAACATCATCTAATGGATCAATTGGAGTATATACATTAGAAGTACTAAGAAATACAACTATTCCAATAGATGCTGATTGTTTAAATGTAACATATAATAGATCTGAACAAACTCTAATTCCTGATAATACATTATATGATTGGGTAGGAGGATCTAATAAACAAATAAATGCAGGAACATATACTTTGACAGCTAGATTAAAACCAGGAAATGCATGGAGTGATGGAACAACAAAAGATAAAACAGTAACATGTTCTATGAACAAAGCTACTCCAACTATAACTGTAGATAAAGAAATAACTACAATAGTAGAAGGCAAAACAGATAAATTTAATGTTAAAGCATCTGAAAATGGTAAATTTTCAACAAACTTTAATCCTGCTGGAATAGCAGCAGCTATGCAAGAAACAACTAATGAAGTACAAGCAAATACTGATACTAAAATAACACTTGCTGGAACACAAGATGGTACAACTACGTTTACAATATTATTTACTCCAACAGATATAAGTAATTATGAAACAGTAGAAAAAACAATTAATTTAACTGTAGAAGATAATCCTTATTTAGTTCCAGTAGATAATACATATGGATATAAAGGAGAATATGAAACATTTACTGCACCATATACTGGATTTTATCAAGTACAACTTTGGGGAACTCAAGGTGGTAAAACTAGTAGTTCTTCTGGAGGTAAAGGTGCATATACTTCAGGTACCATTAAATTAACTAGAGGAGATACTCTTTATGTTTATGTAGGCCAATTTGTTAACGGAACAAGTAACGTATTTGGATTTAATGGTGGTGGTAGAGGTAGTTACTCTTCGCATAGTGAATATAATGGTAATGGTGGAGGAGCTACTGATATAAGATTAGTTTCAGGTACATGGGATGATGAAACATCACTTGCTTCCCGTATAATGGTTGCTGCTGGAGGAGGCGGTGCTAATACTTGGGGAAAAGGTTCTGCTAATGGTGGTGCAGGAGGTGCACTTACTGGTCTAAATGGTGGAATTACATATGATAGTTCTCATGGTTCTTTAGTTGCAGCTAAAGGAGCAACTCAAACTTCTGGTGGTTTAGGAGCAGGAACTACATCTTACCAATCTTCTCGTTCTGGTTCATTTGGTAAAGGTGGATCAAGTGAAACATATACACAAGAATGGAGTTATTATGCCGGAGGTGGCGGAGGCTACTACGGTGGTGGTGGCGGCGGTTCCGGAGACGGTATTGTAAGTAGTGCTGCTGGAGGTTCATCTTATATCTCAGGATATACTGGATCAGTTGCAATTAAATCTGCAAGTGACATAACTCCAAAAGAAGGATGCTCTGATGGAACAACTAATATAGAATGTTCTTATCACTATTCAGGTAAAATATTTACAAGTCCTGTAATGATCGCAGGTAATGCATCAATGCCTAATGTAGCAGGTACAGGAAATGAAACTGGACATGCTGGTGTAGGTGCAGCAAAAATAACACTAAGTGTTAAAGAACCTTATGTAAATGACTTAGAAGTTGAGAATTATCCTTTTGAAGAAATATTTGATGAATCAAGAGATAATTATAAAGTAATCGTTGATAAAGATGAAACTAGTATAAAAATTAATATAGATACAACTGAAAATGTTGCTAGTGTAGTAGGTGATGGAACTCATCAATTAACAGATGGTGAAAATAAATTTGATGTAACTGTAACAGGAAATGATGGTCTTATAATAGTTTATCAAATAGAAGTATTAAAAAATGTAATAATACCAATAGATGTTGATTGTAATGATTTAACATATAATAAACAAGAACAAACATTAATCGCAGATGATACTGCTTATGATTGGGTAAGTGGTGCTAATAAACAAACAAATGCAGGAACATATACTTTAACTGCAAGATTAAAATCTGGTTATACATGGGCTGATAAAACAACTGATGATAAAACAGTAACATGTTCAATGAAAAAATTAACACCAACAATAACTTTAGATAAAGAAATTAATAATTTAGGTGTTTTAGATCCAGATACATTTAATGAACAAGCTTCAGAAAATGGTAAATTTGATTCAACTGTAAGTACAAAAGGAATTGTTTCTATAACACACGATTCTAAAGATGAAATACAAGCTAATACAAATAATAAAGTAACAATTACAGGAGCAAAAGCAGGATCAACAACTGTAACAATAGTATTTACTCCAACAGATACAAACAACATAGAAATAGTAGAAAAATCATTTGATGTAACAGTAGATGGAGAAGTAACTCCAGATCCTACTGAAGAAGAATTTATAACAATTAATCCTTCTTCTAATCCAGATGCATTTACTCAAACATATGCTTGTAGAGATGATAATACTAAAGCGGCTAAGCCTGATCCAGCATATGAAACATTTACTGCTCCAAAAGACGGATATTATAAATTTGAATTATGGGGTGCGCAAGGCGGATCTGGATTAAGAGATGGTTCTGGTAGAACTGGAGGTAAAGGTGCTTATACTAAAGGTATAAGATATTTACATGAGGGTGATACATTCTATGTATATGTAGGATGTACAGGACACTCTCCATATAGTAACTCTCCAATAATGTTTGGTTATGGATATAATGCTTCAGATATGACAAATGGAACAAAGAGAAAAGTAACATGTTCAGGAACTGGAGCAAGAGCTTGTGGTGGACAATACACAACAGGTCAGACTAAATTAACTGGAGGTTACGGTGGTTATAATGGTGGAGCTAGAGGTGGAAGTGATAATACTGGTAGTTCTAGTGATTCTGATGCTGCTGGAGGTGGCGGTGGATCTACAGATATAAGATTAGTATCTGGAGACTTTGCTAATTTTGATTCGATTAAATCTAGAATTATGGTCGCTGGAGGCGGCGCTGGTGGAACATATGATTATGTTTCTGGACACCATGGTCGTGGTCTTGAAAATAATACTAACTCATCAGGTAAACTTCTTTGGGGTCAAATTGGATATACTGATTCTTCAGGCTCTGGTGGAGGTGGCGGAGGCTACTTCGGAGGAAAATCACAACAATGTGATGGATGCCTAGGTTATGGTGGTACATCATATGTTTCAGGTGCTGAAGGAGCTAATAGTATTAGTGAAGCATCTGTTGTTGATAACGTTGTTTTAACAGGAGCTAAGACACACTATAGTGGAGTTTCATTTGAAGATACTGTGGTTGCTGCAGGTAATCAGACTATGCCTAATACTGCAGGTACTGGAACTATGACTGGTAAATCTGGAAATGGTTATGCTAAGATTACAGAAGCTGGTATTTCAGATGATGCTACATTAAAGAGATTAAGTATTAATGGTGTTTATACTGATGAAAGATTAATTAGTCAATCTGGTGATCAAAGATTTTTTAATGTAACTATTAATAAATATGAAGTAGAGGCAACTATAGATGTTGAACCTAATTCACCATCTGCATTTGTTACATATCAACCAAATATTAAAATACCTTCAGGTGATAGTACTAGAATGATTACTGTAGTTTCTGAAGATGGATCAGTTGAAATATATCAAATTAATATTCATAGAGATCCTAATGATATAGATTATTTAAAAGATTTAACATTTAATGGTCAAACAGTTCCAGGATTTAATCCAGATACTTTAGAATATACTGTTGAAATAGATCCTTATGATACAGAAACACCTAATTTTGAAATAGGTGCGACTAAATATAGTGATGAACAAACAGTTACTGGCTTAGGTTCATATACTACAAGAAATGGTATAAGAGATTATGAAGTTACAGTAACATCAGAAGATGGTACTAAAACTAGAACTTATATAATACATACTAATAAAGCTCATACTACTAAGTTAAAAGAGTTAGAGTTAAGAAATGTAGAAATTAATCCTACATTTGATAAGAATGTATTTGAATATAATGCTGATATAGATCCTGAAGATACTTATGTTAATATTACTAAGATGATTCCTTGGGATAGTGATGCAACAGTAGTTGCTACTGGTTATAGCTTTATACCTACTAATAGAAATGGAGAAATAACAATTACTGTTACTGCTCCAGAAGCTGAACCTAGTATATATAGAATAAAAATAAATAGACAAAATTTACCAACTGATGTTAAGATTACAACTCCAGAAAGAGAATATATAGTTCCATTTGAAAGTGAATTTAATTTAGGAACAAATATTAAGGGTAAAAAAGGTAAATCTTATACAGTAACATTTAACTATCAAGATGATAGAGAAAATACTGTAGGTACTTATAGTGATGGTTATAATCCTAATGGATGGTTAATAAATAATGTTCATTATGATAATGATTCTACTATAATTGCAATAGAAGATACTGTTGTTTCATATGATTATAGTATTACAGGTGAAAGAATAGTATTACCAGAACCTGAATCTGATAATAAAACATTTAGTCATTGGAATTCTAAATCTGATGGAACAGGTACTCATTATACTAATGAAAGTATTAATAAATTAAGTAAGAATACTACTGTTTATGCAATTTGGGATTATGAAGATGTTACTATTGAATTTGACTCACATGGTGGATCATCAGTAGACAGCTTTACTAGAAAATATAAACAAGAATATGGTAAACTTCCAACACCTACAAAAGAAGGATACTTCTTTGGTGGTTGGTATAAAGAAGCAAATTATCAAAATAAAGTTTCTGCTAAAACAAAAGCAACAGAGAATATAACATTACATGCTGAATGGGTAGAAACAAACTTCCCATATGTATATCCACTTCATGATAGTCAATATAATTGTTATGGATCAGTTTATATTGATACAGGTATAGAATTATATAGTCAAGAAAACTGGGATAAAGATTATGAAATAGGATTTACTATTGATGAATATAATTATAATGATCAAGTTAAACAAGCTACTATAGTTAGTGATAAATATGAAGTAGAGTCATTAGACTATCCAGGTATGGCATTTAGAAGAAGTAATGATGATTTTTCTAAATTAGAAATTACTCAAAATCAAAATGGTAATAAAGCTGCTATTCCACTTTCTTATACATTACCTTTAAAGGTTAGAATAGTAAGAATAGATAAAGTAGTTTATTATTCTATTAATGATGGTGAATTAACATTATTACAAGATATGTCTAATTTTAATCAACAACATGATATACCAGTTTATTTCTGCGCGGCAGATAATGGTAATGGTGGTGTTCAAAGATTAGCTAAAGCTAAGATATCTAATTACTATATTAAAGCTGGTGATTATTATGAAGAAGATCAAGAACACTCAGTAACATATCCTGACGGTACTGTTAAGATGTATCAACATAATACATTACTTCAATTAGAATCTAATACAGGCACAAAAGATGATGAAGTAATATCTACAGTAACATTTAAATATCATAATGGAGATCCTGATACTACATCAGATGTATTAAAGAAATATATACCTAATGGATTTGATATTAATAATATACATTATGATGATGAAGCTACTTTAGTTGTTAATGAAGATAAAGTTATAGAAAATTCATTTGATATAGAAGTAGTAGGAGCAGAGTTCCCAGAAGATCCAGAAAAAGAAAATTCTGAGTTTATAGGATGGTTCACTGAAGAAACTGGTGGAACTAAAAAGACTAGTTATAGTGGTTTAACTGATATAACATTACATGCACAATATATGAACGAAACTGTAATAGTTACTTCACCTGATGGAGAAGAAGAATATCCTAAGGGAGAAGAATATGAACTTGGAATAAATGAAATAGATAAAGATGATAAAACATATGATATAACATTTAAATTCCATAATGGAGAAGAAGACTTTGTTAATCAAGTTTCAACTCAATATATACCAAATGGATGGCTTGTTAATGGAGTACATTATAATAATAATGAAAGCTTTTTAGTAGAAGAAGATACTTTAATTGAACCTGATTATATTGAAATTAATGTACCTGTTGAATTCCCTGGTGATCCAGAAAAAGAAGGACATAACTTTACTGGATGGTATGATTCAGTAACTGGTGGTCATGAAGTAACTGGTTATGATAGATCAGAAGAATTTACTCTACATGCACAATGGGAACTAAAAATACTAGATGTAACTACTCCAGAAGGAACAGAAGAAGTTCCATACGGAACAGACTATACTTTAGGAACAAATAATACTCCTAAAGAAAGTGATGCATTTGATGTAACATTTAAATATCATGATAATGTTACAGATGATAGAGTAGAACATGTTGGAAAAGATTATACTCCACATGGATGGAGAGTAAATGGTTCTTATTATCCTAATAATGCAACATTTACTGTTTTAGAAGATACTGTAATAGAACCTAATTATAAAGAAACTATTCTTGAAGGTGAATGGCCATCTAAACCTACTAATGGAGATTATATGTTTGTTGGTTGGTTTACTGATGAAGAAAATGGAACTAAGTATGAAAGTTTTGAAGGATTAGAAGAAGATACAGTATTACATGCTAGATGGAGAGAAAAGATAACAATAATAACTCCTGATGGACCTATAATTGTTCCAAAAGGAGAAGAATATGAACTTCCTACAAATAATGAAGATCTAGATGATGAAGTAATTGCGACAGTAACATTTAAATATTATAATGATATGGATGATACTACATCTAATGTTATGGTGTCTTATGAGAAAAATGGATGGCTTATTAATGGAGTACATTATGATGATAAAGCTATAATAACTCCAGAAGAAGATATAGAATTAATTCCAGATTATATAGAAACAATAATTCCTGCAGAATTTCCAAATGATCCAGAAAAACAATATAATATATTTGATGGATGGTTTGATCAAGAAGAAGGCGGAAATAAATATACAGAATATGCTGAAGAACATGATATAACACTTCATGCACAATGGACAGAGGAAATGGTTCATGTAACTTTACCTGGTCAAGAATTTGATATACCAAAAGGAACTGAAGTTGATGTTCCACCAAACTATATTACTAAACCTGCTGAAATTATTAGTACAGTTCATTTACACTATAATAATAATGATGATGACGATGATATGTTTGTTAATAAAGTATATGATCCAAATGGTTGGGAAATAGATGGTGAACATTATGATGCTGGAGATACTTATGTATTTGATCATGATGTTGAATTAATACCAATATATACTGAAAGAATTGAAGGAGTAACTTTACCAACAGATGTAGAAAAAGATCATTATGAATTCTCTAATTGGTATCAAAATGAGAACTTTGAAGGTGATCCAATAACATCATATATGGGTGAAGAAGATATTGATGTATATGCTAAATGGATAGGTGAAGAAGTAACAATATATAAATTTACTACTACTGATGAACCAGAAGAAATAAAATTGCGTTATGGAGATACATATACATTTGATGATTTAGATGATTCTTATTTAGTAGAATTAGGTGATGTAGTATTTGACTTTAATGATGGAGTAACTCCAAATAATGTTCAATCTCAAACTGTTACTATAACTAATGCGTATTGGTTTGAATATGATCCTGTAACTCATCAAGGTAAAGAATATTCATCTGGTGATCAAATAACAGTAACAAAAGATATGGAAATATATCTAGATGGTGATTATGAACCATCTGAAATAATAATTCCAGATGATCCTACAAAAGAACATTATGTATTTGTAAACTGGTTTAATGAAAATGACTATGAAATAGATCCAGACGATATTTGGGCTCCAATAACTTATACTGCTAAGTGGAGAGGTGAAGATATAACTGTTCATACTCCAGATGGTGATATAACTGTAGAATATGGTAAAGAATATGATATACCAGATAATGATCATCCAAAAGAAAATACTGATGAAGCAACAGTAACATTTGATCCACATAATGGAGAAGAAGTTACTATAGGTGTTGTACAAAAACAATATGCTCAAATAGGATGGCTAGTAAACGGAGTTCATTATGATGCAAATAGTAAAGTAACTTATTATGAAGAATCTACTTTAGAACCAGAATATGATTATGTAGTAATTCCAGTTACATTCCCAAGTAATCCTACTAAATTTAGAAGTGATTTTGTTGGATGGTTTACTGAAGAAACTGGTGGTGAAGAAATAGATAGTTATGATAAGTTAGAAGATACTGTTATTCATGCTCACTGGACTAAACATATACCAGATATTACTACACCAGAAGGTATAGATCATCCTGATGAAAATGATCAATACGAATTCCCAGTTAATAATTATTCAAAAGATTCTGAGAATATAGGTACAGTAACATTTGTTTTAAACAATGGTGAAAGTAATATAGTTAGAGATATAATCAAAAATTATATACCAAATGGATGGACACTTAATAATGAACATTATGATAGTGGATCTATTACTACTATATTAGATGACTGTGAAATAATCCCAGATTATACTAGTGAAATTACTCCAATAGTATTCCCAAGTAATCCAGTCAAACAAAATTATACATTTGTTGGTTGGTATACTGCATCACATGGTGGGGATAAGATAACAGAATATAATGGTGAAGAAAGCATTACATTATATGCTCGTTATAAAGAAACAGATCCAACTGCAGAAGAATATATTCTTCCATCTGATCAACCAGATAAACCAATAGAAACATTAGCGACAGTAACATTTAAGTATCATAATGGTGATCCAGATACTTATGGTTATGTTCAAAAGAAATATTTAATTAATGGATGGCTAGTTGATGGTGTATATCATCATAATGGCGATGTTATATTTAAAACAGATGATACTGTAATAGAACCTAATTATAATGAAATAATATTAGGAGCTGATTTTCCAGATAATCCTGAAAAAGAAAATTCTAAATTCTTAGGTTGGTATACAGAAGAAACTGGTGGAGAAAAAGTATATTTATATAAAGAATTACAAGATATTGTTCTTCATGCACAATATACTGATAATTACACAATGTTAAAACCAGGACCAGATTTAAGAACTATACTTGAATATTCATTCTTACCTGCTACAGAAGAAAGATATCAGACGGCTTTAGAAAATGGAGTTAGTTTTACAAATATAGCAATGGATGGTATGGAACCTGTTTACTACTGGCGTGATAATAGTGAACCAACTGAAAGAGCATATTACTATTACTCTAATGCAGATGTAATATTTATGAATCCAGATTCATCATATTTATTCTCAGGTAGGAGACATAATTTATACAATGTAGATATGAGTAAATTAAATAGTAGTTATGTTACAGATCTTTCATATTTCACATATAGCGGTGGACAATATTTTAGAACATTTAATATATCAAATTTGGATACTAGTAATGTTACTACTATGAATTATGCCTTCTATTTTAGTAATAATCAACATATAACTACTTTAGATTTATCAAGATTTAATACTCATAAAGTTGTGGATTTTTCAAATTTCATAAGTGGAGATTATATAACATCATTGAATATAAGTAATCTTGATACAAGAAGTGCTACTAATATGTCTAGAATGTTTTATCATTTAGCTATAACAACATTAGATTTAAGTTCATTTGATACATCACATGTTGAAGATTTTGGTTCAATGTTTGCTTATGATAAAAACATAGTGTCTATGGATTTATCAAATTTTGATACTAGAAATGCAACTTACATGGGTGGAATGTTTATGTATTGTGATTCTCTAGAAAATATAAATGTAAGTGGATTTGATACAAGTAATGTAGAAAATATGCAGCAAATGTTTTCTAAAATGGCAAATATTAAAGAAATAGATATTTCAAGTTTTACGACTAAAGAAAATGTTTATATACGAGACATGTTCTCAAATAGTCCAAAGCTTAAAACAATATATGTTTCTGATAAATGGAATCCAGATAATGTATATTCACCAGATACTGTTTTCTATGAGAGTACTAATATTGTTGGACAAAAAGGAACAACATATAGTTACGCTAGAAGTGGAAAACAATTTGCTCGTGTGGATAATGCACCAGAAGATCCAGGATTATTAACTAATAAGTATCCTAATACTTATATAATTACATATCCAGATGATACTACTGAAAAAGTAAAAGATGGTGACGAATTCACAATACCTACAAATAATTATCCTAAAGATGATGAAGTACTTTATAGTGTTATATTTGATCCACAAAATGGAGAAGAAGTAATTACTTCAAGTACTGTTAAGAAATACATGGAAGACGGATATACTATAAATGGCACTGTATATCATACAGGTGAGGTTATAAGAATTACTAGTGATATTACATTAGTACCTAATTATATTGAAGTAATCGAGAATGCTAAGTTCCCAGAAAATCCTACTAAAACAGGATTTGACTTCATAGGATGGTTTACAGAAGAAGAAGGCGGCGAAGAAGTAACTTCTTTAGATAATGTTGAAGATGGAACTACATTATATGCTCATTATGAAAATTCTTTACCAACTGACTTAGAACTTGATTCTGATGATATAACTATAGTTGTAGGTGAAACTCATCAAATAGAAGTAACATTTACTCCAGATGGTTCTCATGATACATTAACATATAATGATTTCGATAAAGATGTTATTAGTCTAACTGAAGAAGGATTAGTAACTGGTCTAGAAGCAGGAGAAACAACTATAACTATTGGTACAGAAAATACTGATATAGAAAAGACAATAAATGTAATAGTATTAGATAATAAGATTACAAGTCAAATTTTATCAGTAGAAGATAGAAACTTAGGTAGAATAATA
>CACZXL010000001.1 GCA_902785135.1 uncultured Erysipelotrichaceae bacterium | reverse complement strand
CTTTTTGAACATGTTATATTATACACGTTTTTTAAAAAAAGAGAACACTTTTTTTTAATTTTTTTAATTTTTTTTCAAAAAAAAACAAAAAACTATATTTTTACCTTTAAAAATAAAGAAAAAATTAGTTTTTTGGTCTAAAAATTAATGCAAAAATAAAAGAAAATACTATTGTAGCGGTTATTCCAGATGCCGTTAAAGAGAACATTCCACTCATTAATCCTAAAAATCCATCTGTTTTTACTGAATTAAGTGCACCATGAATTAATGAATGTCCAAAGCTAGTTATAACAACAATTGCTCCTCCACCGCACTTCTCAATAAAATAATCATATATATTAAATATATCTAAAAATGCACCTACAGATACAAATAAGGAAGTTACTACTCCAGGTTTTATTTTAAAAGATGTCATTAATATTTCTCCCAATAAACAAATTATACCTGCGAATAAGAAAGAATAAATATATATCATATAGCCTCCAAACAAATTGCATGACAAATACAAGGTATAGATTTTTTATGATTTACAGATGTGGTACTTAATAAAGCTCCTGTTGCCAGTAACAATACTCTTTTGATTTCTTTATTTTTCATTTTTGGAATAATATAAGAGAAAACATATGAAGGTAAACATGATGGCCCTGATCCACCTGCTAATACTTTTTTGTTATTCATATCATATACTTTAGTAGCAGAATCATAATAGTTTTTTAAATCTATATTAAATATTTCATTACAGTACTTTTTGAATATTTCTTCTCCATACACTCCTAAATCTCCAGTTATTATTAAATCATAATAATTTTCATCTATATCATTATTAATAAGATGTTCATAAAATGTTTCAGCTGCTGCTGGGGCCATTGCACTTCCCATATCGAAACTATCTTTAACTCCAAGATCATATACTTTACCAATAGTACCTGATTCTATTTTTATAGGACTTTTAGTTTTGGTTAACAAACATGCAGTTGCGGCACTTACTGTGAATGTTGAATAATCCGGTTTAGGAGAACCATATTCAACAGGGCTTCTAAATTGTCTTTCAGAAGTAAGATTATGTCCTGAAGTAGTACATATAACATTATTTATATCCTTATTATTAAGAAGAGATGATGCTAATATTAATTCAGCAGTAAAAGAAGCACATGCATTATATATACCAATATATGGTATTTTTAACTTTTCTGCAGCAAAATTAGATATATATAATTGGTTAGTTAAATCTGATGAAAACATGGCATCTATATCCTTATTATATAGAGAGATTTTTTTTAGTAATATTTTTATACATTTTTCTAGTTCTTTTATTTCGCAATCTTCAAAAGTTTTTTCCTTATCATAAAAATCACTATAACAATCATCAAATTTTCCACTTAACGGACCATTATATAAATAAGGTCCTGCTACTACTGCACTTTCATTAATATATATATTATTAAATTTTAATGTCATACTAACCTCCGAAAATTATATATCTTATTATTCCAAAGATATATGCCGATACTACTCCATATAATATTACAGTCCCTGATAGTTTAAATATATTTGCTCCTATACCATAAACCATTCCTTCTTTTCTATATTCTAATGCACTACTTGTAGTAGAATGTGAAAAACCAGTTATAGGTATTATTAGTCCTCCTCCTGCTTTTGTTACTAATTCATCAAAAAAACCTAGTACTGTAAATAATGATGAAAAGAATATAAATGTTACCATCATTAGATTAGATGCTGTACTTTTACTAATTGATTCAAATGAAGAATAAAACTCTATTAATAGTTCTGCTAACAGACCTATAAAACCACCTATTATAAAAGATGTTATTAGTTTTTTAAAACTCGTTTGCTTTGGTATTATTTCTTTAGTTAATTTCTTATACTCTTTATTAGTCATACAATCACCATTATTATTCTTAACAAAAAAAGATAAAATTATAACATTTTATCTTTTAATTTATCTAATATTTTTCTTTCATATCTATATACCTTAACTTGTGTTGAATTATTTTCTTTTGCTATTTCACTTTGTGTTTTGTTTTGAAAATATCTTTTATATATTAATTCTTTTTCTTCAATTGATAAAGTATCAAATGCATTATATAAATCAATCATATTTGCTTCATCGATTTCTTCCTTATTATATATAACATCCTCTAAACATAATTTTTCATCATCACTAATAACCATATTTAAACTAATTTCTTTTTCATTATAATATAAGGCTTCATTTATTCTTTCTTCTGGTATGCCTATTATTTTACTTAATTCATTATTATTAACCGTCCGCCCATATGTCTTATATATATGTTCTTTAGCAACTATTATCTTTTTATAATCACTTAAGTACTCTCTACTTATTCTTATGTTTCTATCTTCTCTTAATGTTTTTAATATTTCTCCAAGAATATATTTATACGCAAATGAAGTGAATTGAGTGTTTAAAGAACTATCATATTTTTCTGATGCATTTAGAATTCCTATCATCCCTGCCTGAAATAGATCTTCTTTATTTTCTCCATTAGAATACTTATTAACGATGGAATAAACTAATTTCTCATATTTTTTTATTAAATCATTATCTATTTTTAACATAAATTAATTGCCTTTAACGCACTTAATTCATTTATTACATTATTTTTTATATCAAAATTTGAATTAACTACGTTTTCTAATTTATTTTTTAAACCACATATAAACATTTTTCCATCGTTTTCTTTTATTCTTTCATTACAATCATCAAATAAACTAATTCTTTCTTCTATAACAGCATTATTAATATTGAATACTAAATACTTAATCCCTCCCTTATTTATTATTTCTTGAAGATTTTTATTTATTGAGAAAATACTATCATTATTAATTCTACCATCTAACCTCACAAACAAGACTCCTTTTACAAATTCAATATTAACATCTAACATGTCATTCATCCTCTCTATGATGACATTATTTAAACACTTTATTATTTTATTTTAAATAGATTCGACAATACATATCAAAAAAACAGTTTATTAAACTGTTTAAAACAAATAGTTACCATTTATAAACTCTCCAACATTTCTTAAATATAACTCTATAATATTAGCTTTCTTTACATCACTTTCTGTAACTACATCAACACTAAAAATTTTATTCCCATTTTCTTTTGCGATTAATTTACCAACTACATCTCCCTTTTTTATAGGTAACATTTTCTTTTTTATTTTTATATCATATGTAATTTTTCTTTTTTTAGATCCTTTTTTATTTAAAACATTAATATCTTCTTTAGTAATTACTTTTGTGCTTAAACTAGAACTTTTATTATCTTCATATCTTCCAACTACTTTACCCTTTTTAACAATTGTTTTAACTTTATATAAGTTAAATCCATAATCTAGCATATCACTCATTTCTTTATTTCTTGTTTTACTATCTTTTTCACCCATAACAACACCTATTAATCTCATATTATTTCTAGTAGCTGTAGCAGTAAGACAATATAATGCATTTTGAGTAAACCCTGTTTTTAAACCATCCATTCCTTCATAAGTTTTAATTAATTTATTTGTATTTACTAACCAAAACTTTTTATTAGTATTTTGTCTTAGATAGTCTTCAAAAGTACTAGAATACTCCAATATTTTTTTATGTTTAACTAATTCTCTTGCGATTAATGCCATATCTTTTGCACTACTATAATGGCCTTCTTCATCTAAACCAGTTGCATTTTTAAAATTTGTATTATTTAAATTTAATAGTTTTGCTTTTTTATTCATCTTATTTACAAATTCTTCTTCTGAACCCGATATTCTTTCAGCAAGTGCAACTACAGCATCATTAGCAGATGCCATACATATGCCTTTTACTAAATCATTTACTGTCATATACTCTCCAGCTTCTAAATAAATTTGACTTCCACCCATAGAAGCAGCATTTTCACTTATTTTTATTTTTTCATTCCATTTTAAATTACCATTTTCAATTTCTTCCATAATAAGAATTAAACTCATCATTTTAGTCATAGAAGCAGGTGCTCTTCTTTCATCTTCATTTTTTTCATATATAACTTCTCCAGTACTTGCCTCTATTAATATAGAACTTTTTGAGTTCGACGCTAAATCTAACGCATATGCCCTAGATATAAATAAAAACATAAATAAAAATAATAATAACTTTTTCATATAACACCTCTATTAAAAAATATGAAAAAAATAATTAAATATGATATAATTAAGAAAAATGGGATGTGGTAATATGAAAAGAAAAAAACCAAATTACAAATTAAGAAGAAATGTAGCAAAAATAATAATAGTAATAATTATTCTTTTGCCAATAATAATTATTAATAAAACAAAGATATTACATGCGCCAATATACTTACAAAATATGAAATATTCTAAACTTATTTCTTCATTCTTTTCTGCTAATTATACTAATGATGAAACTAAAGATATATTAGAGAAATTAAAAAAAGAAAAGATTATTGATAAAGTCAATACAAATTATATATCTGCTTTAAATGATAAAGGTTATAATCATAATACTATTAACTTTGTTATTACTAATTTTTCTAAAACAGATATGACAAAAATGTTAAATAAAAAATATGATAAAGATTTTGAAGAATATATTACATTAGATTTTTTTAAATATTCTAAATATAACAGATATGTAAGTTATCAAAAAGATCACCCTTCTTTATCATTAGATGATGTGGTTGTTAGAGTAGAATTGAATTTAGATAAAGATCCTTATGAAGATGCTACTGAAGAAAAGAATCCTAATTCTTTAGATGCACTAGTAAATAAACACAGACATATAAGTAAAGATTATAAACCTACAGATTTAGTAAATATGGAAGATGGATATGCAAATAATTTATATGGTGTTAAAGAAATAAGAAAAGAAACTTATGAACAATTTAAAAAAATGGTTGATGCTGCTAAAAAAGATGATATAGTTTTCTATGCTGAATCAGCATATAGAGATTATGAATATCAAGATCAATTATATGAAGAATATGTTAATGAATTTGGACAAGAAAAAGCAGATACTTTTGCTGCAAGAGCTGGTTATTCAGAACACCAACTTGGAACAACATTAGATTTAGCTAATGTTTGGACTATTGAAGAAGGTGATCCAGAATATGAATGGATTGAAAAAAATGGATATAAATATGGTTTTATATTTAGATATAAAAAATCAAAAGAAGATATTACTGGATTTGAAGCTGAAGGTTGGCATATAAGATATGTAGGTGTTGAAGCAGCTACAATAATTCATAAAAAGAATATTACATTTGATGAATACTGGTTAAAATATATATCAAACAAAAAGAGTTCTAATTAGAACTCTTTTTTAAATCTTCTATTTGATTTTCTTTTTTATACTTTTCCCATTCTTTATCTATTTCTTCTTTTATTCTTTCTCTTTCTATTCTCTTTTCATATCTATCTTCTTCACTAAATATACATCCACAATACTTTTGCATATAAATACCTAATTTTTTAGCCTCTTCCTGTCCTTCTCTATAAAATGGTCTAAAATCATAATAATAGAACTTAATATCAAAAGCTTTAGATAATTCTTCACAAACTTCTTTAAGAGCTTCATGGTCTTGATAAGGACTATATAATAAACTAGTACAAAATGCATCATAACCATTCTCTTTAGCATATTTAGCTACAACAACTAATCTATCAGCATAACAAATCTTACATCTATCTTTTAAATTATTAATTACTTTTTTACAGAAATCATCTAACCCATATTCATCTTTATATATAACAGGTAAATCTATTAATTTAGAATAATTTCTTAAAGCATCTCTTCTCGCTCTATATTCCATGTATGGATGAATATTAGGATTATACCAATAACCTGTAACATCTAAGTTTTCTTCTCTTAACTTTTTAATACTCATAATACTACATGGTGCGCAACATATATGTAATAAGACTTTCATAAAAATCACCTAGAGGTATTATTACATTATTTTATAAAAATGTAAAGAATATACTTTTAATAATTCTTAATAAATTTTATATATCTTATTAATATTTTTTTTATATACTTAAATTGTAGTTAGGAGAGTGATAGATGAATTATTCGTAGAAAGAACTAAAACAATACATTTTAACAATAAAACTAAATTAGAGTTTTCCCTACTCTAATCGTAATAAATTTTAATAAATACTAAAACCCCTATTAAAAACTTTTATAGAAGAAGAGTGATGTGACTCTTCTTTTTTGATAATATGTTATAATTAATAAGAAGGTGATAAAATGGAAAAGATACTTATTATAGATGATGATATAGATATAGCAGATTTAGAATCTTATCTATTAAAAAAAGAAGGTTTTGACACACTAATATGTAACACAGGTGAAGATGCATTAGAAGAAATTAATAAAGAGAGATTTGATTTGATATTGATGGATATAATGATGCCTGGAATATCAGGTATAGAATTGTGTGCAAAGGTTAGAGAAAAAGTTGATTGTTCTATTATATTTGTTACTGCGAAAGCTAATCTAGTTGATAAAATGATAGGTTTTGAAATAGGTGCGGATGATTATATAACTAAACCATTTGAAAACCAAGAATTAGTATCTAGAGTAAAAGCACATTTAAGAAAAGATAAAAGAAATAGAAAACAAAATAACTCAAACATAATAAAAATTGGAGAAATAGAATTAAATAAGGAAAGTTTTGAAGTTAAAAAGAACGGTACCAAAGTTGATTTATCCACAAGAGAATTTGAATTATTAAAATATTTGATGGAAAATAAAGGTATAGTTTTATCTAAAAGCCAGATATTTGATTCCGTATGGGGAAGTAACTTTGGAGAAATTAGTACTGTCGCTGTACATATAAAGAATTTAAGAGATAAACTAGATAAGGATGAAAAGTATATTATTACAGTTTGGGGATATGGATATAAATTTGTGAGGTATATAGATGAATAAAGGATTTAATGTCCAAAAAGCATTATTATTATATATAATACTATTTATAATAATAAACTTATTATTCTTATCGTTTTGGTTTAAATTTGGTGTTCAATCTTCTATAAAACAAGGATATGAAGAATTACAAAATGAATTACATAATGATATTATTGATAATATAGAAAAAAATATTAGAGATAATAAAAAACTAGATCCCCCTTCTTTATTTGAACATATTGCAAAAAAATATAATTTATTATTAATTGTTAGAAATAGTAAATATGATGTTATATATACAAATATAGAAAATATAAGTGATAGAGAATATCTTACTCCTTTTGTAGTAAATATAAATGATGAAAGTTATTTGATAAGTGTAGGAAAAACGAATACGATTAATACAATATCAATAACAAAAAAATTTATGGTATTCGAAATAATATTTGTATCAACAATAACTCTATTAGGCTTAGTAATCGCAAATAAAATATTAGTAGAACCAATTAATAATACTGTTAAAGATATAAATAATTATAAATTTGGTATAAAACCAACAAAAAGAAAAGTAACAAATGAAATATACTATCTTCAAAATGAATTCGTTGATTTAACAAAATCACTTGAAAAAGAACATGATGAACAAAATAGAATAATATCTGCGATAAGCCATGATATAAAAACACCTTTGACATCTGTTATTGGATATAGTGATTTATTATTAAATAGTAAACTAACAAAAAAACAAATGAATGAATTACAAGAAAAAATATATAATAAGGCAATTCATATGAAAGATATTGTTTCAGATTTCGATGATTACTTACTATCACACAAAAATAGAACTTATACCTTTAAAAAGGTAAATGTAAGAGACCTTTTAAATAATTTAAGATTTGAATACTTTGATGATTTAAAAGAAAAAAATATTAGATTTGATATTAATAATAAATCTAGAGGTTCAAATATTATTATTGATATAGGAAAGATTAACAGAGTATTTAATAACTTAATTGTAAATAGTATAAGACATATTAAAGAAGAAAAAGGTCATATAATTATAGAATGCAGAGATGACAAAGACTTTTATTATTTTAAATGTATAGATAATGGAATTGGTGTTGATGAAAATAATATTAAAAAAATATTTGATCCATTATTCACAACTGATAAATCCAGAAAAATAAGTGGTCTTGGATTATCTATAACAAAAGAAATAATAGAAATGCATAACGGTACAGTTAAAGCATATAATAACAAAGATAAAGGATTAACAATTGAATTTAGTATAAGTAAGAATATAGATATAGAAGAATAAAAAAGATGTATTTATTACATCTTTTTATATTGACAAGTTTTATTTTTATAGTATAATTAAGTAGTAACTTGTTTTTGCAGGTGTAGTTCAATGGTAGAACATCAGCCTTCCAAGCTGAATACGGGAGTCCGATTCTCCTCACCTGCTCCATTTTTTAAAAATAGTCGAACTAGAAATAGTTCGATTTTTTTTATTAAATATAAAGAACAACTATGAATTATAGTTGTCCTTTTTTTGATTTCTTAATAATCTTTTTTGTTTTGTAGTAACTTCTTTTCTTGATTCTGCTACACTATTAGCAATACGTAAATCTTTACTATGTTCTTCATTATCTTGTATTATTTTTAGAATTGCTTGACATTCTTCTTCAGTCCATTTGCCAAATTTAGTAGCTTTATAGAATGGATATCCATTTCTTGAATATGTCATAATAACATTTCTAGTAAGACTAGCAGACCAACCAGAATGACCTTGTTCTTTAAACAATTCTACTAATTCTTCAACAGTTTTTTCTTCTTCAATAGCAGTCATTATTTCTATGGCATCTGTAGTAATTAGTCCGCAGTAATCACCATTTGCATCATCTTCTACTAACTTAGCCCATTCCTCATGTCTAAATGGATAGATTAATGGTTTTCCTCTTTCAATTACACTTGGAATATTTTCTATTGCACGTTTTCTATCCTCTTCCATTCTTTTTTTGCTTTCTGCTATGTCTTTTTCTAATCTTTCATGCCATTCTGCTTTTGTACAACCACATATTTCAGTATATGCTGAGTCTAATGTAACACTATCAGAATATAATTTTACTCCATTAAAATCGCAAAAAACATGTTTACCTTCAGCTTTAGCTTCTAACAATCTTTTTACCGCAGTATCTATTGAATCACCTGCATATAATTCTAATTCTTCCATAAGATTTCCTCCCAGTGATATACTATTATACACATTTTTCAAAATAAAACAATAATTATGTACCATCTTAAAAAATATGTTATAATGAACATGTAATTAAGATTTATCTCGATTACATTTGTCGGTAATTGTTTCTCAAACGAGATACACAATTGCTCCATTAAAAAATAATCGAACTAGAAATAGTTCGATTTTTTTGATTCATTCCCAAAAATTGACAAAAATACCCTTTTGTGTTTTAATATACCGAAATTCAAGGGGTTGGGTTTATGAGAAAATATTTTACTATATTATTATGTACGTTTGTATTCTTCTTTAACGATTTTAATATTCTTAATTCTAATATGAATTCTAAAACAAAAAAAGATGATAAAAAAGTATTAATTAAAAATGAACTAGATTCAAAGTTTAAAGAACAAATAGAAAAAGTAAATAAACAATTAGAAAAAGAACAAGAAGAGTTAAAAAGAAAAGAAGAAGAAAACAAAATTGATAATTCTACTATTATTCAAACTTCTACAAATGATGATTATGTGGAAGATAATAATACTGTTAATGAGAATTATAGTATAAACTATGGTACTTATGGTAGATTATATATTTCTTGGTTTAGTGTTGCATTATATGATTATAATGTTAATACAAATTCTAGCGTTTCTTTACAAGAATTAGTAGATAATAATGACAGTGCTGCCTATTACGCTAATAAAGGTAAATTAGTTATCGCAGATCATAACTATCAAGGATTAAGTATTTTATCTAGTTTATCAGAGGAAACTACTTCATATATTAATTTTGCGGATGGTAGTTCAGTTCAATATAGATTAATAAAAAAAGCCAAAGGTTATAATACAGGCCCTGATTTAGTAGATACTGAAGGTAATTCATTTTATGATATGGATGGCAGTTTAATTATGTATACTTGTTATGAGGATGGAATTATAGTAACTCTATGGGTATAAAAATAAAAAGACATATACATTGGTATATGTCTTTTTTAATTCATAAATTTATTTTTGTTTTGATATTTTTTTATGTATCCATTTAAATCATAGTTTTCTTTTATTATTTCATCTGGATCATATAAAATTGGTATTAAAGGTTTTCTGTTTTTTATATCATCCATCGCCCTACTATAATCAAATGAATAACCTTTTTGATTTAAAATATCCTTACATACAACAAGAGCAGTTCTATGATTACCATCATAAAAAGGTTGATATAATGTTATTAATGCTGCAGTGTATATTGTTTTATTTATTAGGGTGTTATAATCTTCTGATTCTATCGCATCATGATACGCGGCTTCTATTCTTTTTAAATTGGTAATATTCTTTGTTCTTATTTCAGAAACATCACAAAAATTAGAATTAATATCTGAAAGATATTTAATATAATCCATTTTTATTTGTTAAACATTTTAAAAATAGAAGCTGCTGCATCAACTGCATCATTACCAGTGTTAGATGCTGACGAACTAGTTTGTGGTAAATAAGGTACAATACAAGTTGCCAACTTTGGTAAAGGCATAGTTTGAACTGTTACCTTACCTGGACCAGTTACAACTGTATTAAATAATCCTTCTCCACCTAGAATAATATTTTTTAATCCTTTAACTGTTTTTACATCGATAGAACAAGTATCATCCATTGAAACTAAATGACCTGTACTTAATACTAATTGTTGATTCTCTTCTAATTCAAATTCTTTCATAGATCCATCTATTTCAATAAATACAATTCCTTCTCCAGTTATTTTTTGAATTATAAATCCTTCTCCCCCAAATATACCTACACCAATTTTTTTATTAAAAAATGTAGATAGTTCAATATTTCCATAAGACGCTAAGAATGATGATTTTTGACATAATAATGTTTTACCTTTAGTAATCTTAACTGCCATAATTGAACCTGGTACACAAGTACCAAATGCTATTTTAGATCCATCTTGATTCGATGTATATATATTTTGAAATAGTTTTTCTTTTGTAAACATTCTTCCTACTATTTTTCCTAAACCACCATTACTAGTAGTTTCCATTGTTATAGTAGAATCCATATAAGCCATTGCACCACTTTGAGTAGTCATTGATTCTCCAGCTTTTAAAGTACATTCTACAACAGGAAAACTTCCACCTAATATTTCATATTCCATAAAAAACCTCCATGAACAATTAAATTATAACACAAATAAATTTAATATGTTATAATATTTTTAAGATAGGTGATTATATGAAAGAAATATATAATAAATATTTTAACAACAAATTGAAATATGAAAAATATCAAATAATTGGAATAATATGTCTTACCATTGCTTTCTCTGGTTTTTTTGGTTGGGTATATGAATTTATATTCTATTATTTTAATGGTGGGATGAAAGAATTTTATATGCAAGGTGGCAATTTTTTACCATGGATTAATATTTATGCATATGGCGCAATTCTAATTATGTTCTTTAGTCATAAATTTAAGAAAAAGCCAATTTTGGTATTTTTAATTAGTTTATTATCCACAGGATTATTAGAATTCATGTCTGGATATGTATTATTTAAATTTTTTGGTTTAAGATTTTGGAATTATAATGTGGAAATATGGAATTTTGGAAACATCGGTGGATATATTTGCTTTAGAAGTGTAACTTTCTTTGCAATTTCAGGTATGTTCTTAATGTATGTTATATTACCATTCTTTGCATATTTATCATTTAAAATGAAAAAGAAAAACTTTTTAATACTAAGCATATCTTTATGTGCATTAGTACTTATAGATGAAATATACAATCTTATTATTGTTAAGTTATTTAATCTACCTGGCGCTACTAAGTTTTATAGATCACTAGGTTTTGATTATGTAAAATAAAAAAGCACGTTAGTGCTTTTTTTATATAAAAGTAAATTTTAATTTTTTATTAGGTACTCTAGATAAAACAGAATAATTATTATTCATAATTTCTTCTTCTTTTGATTCATCAAAACCATATTTATCTAAATAATCACCTATTTTTTTCTTTTCAACAATATCCATAAAATTTTCATTTTTTACTATAAATAGTCCAGATCTAAAATTATAATTTCTTTCTTGAACTGTTCCTAATCCTTTTAATAATATTTTATTATCTTCTATAGTAAAATTAGCCATGCATGAATAAAAATATCTTATTACATTTCTTATTTCTCCAGGTTTTAAGTCTTCGTGATTAAGAATAATATTATTAATAACATCATCAATTCTTTTTTTATAGAATCTTATACTTGAAGTAGTATAGATACCAGTAATACTCTTTTCATCTCTATCATAACAAAGAGGTAAAGACACTTTGCTATCACTTTGTTTTATAAAAATAAAACTATCCATATAACCATCCCCCAAATAATTCTTTTTATATTATTATATTGTCACTAATTTCATCTTTTTCTAATATTCTTTTTTTTCTTTTAACACTTAATTCTGCTACATTACCTTCAGTTATATATCTAAATATTGTTTTATCATCAACAGCTGGATATCTATATACTTGATTACCTTTGTCATCAACACTTGATGCCATTTCAAATAAAGCCTTTGTTATTTCATCTAAGTATTCTGGACTGTCTTTAATAGAATCAGTCTTTTTTAAATTCTTTATTTCTTGAAAATCAATTTCATTTCTTCTTTTAATATTGAATTGTCCATATAAATAAGTTGCTATTTTTTCAGGTGTTACAAAACCTAATAAATTTGATACATCAATTTTTATATCTTTATACTCAATATATCTATCTTTTTTAGATATATATTTATATGTTTTACCATCTTTTTCTATATATTCACGAATTACTCTATTAATAAATTGTTGAATTTTAAATATTGAATAATTTTCTAAATATTTTTCATTATCTAATATATCTTCAACATTTAATTTTAATTTTATTTTCTCATTTAATAGTTCTTCATTCTGAATTTGTCCAGAACTATAATAATAAATAAAACTATTACAATAATCACATAATTGTAATCTTACAGATTCTTTATAATCATCAAAATCAAATGATTCACTAATATCTATTATTTCATCATTATTATCCATTAAATATGAATATAAATTATTAGATAATGTTTTTAAACTAGTTTTATTAAATCTATCTATACTGTTAATTGCCATATTATTCTCCTTATTATTTAGTCATTTCTTTAACAAGTTTTCTACTTGTAGATACCATACTCATTATATCATTTTTGTATTTAAAAGGTCTTATAATATGAAATAATCCATTTTCTTTTACATAATCTGATGGTTCAATTGTTCTAAGCATTGATGTAGTTGATAAAGCTTTTTCATCATCTTTTACTACTATAGATTCAAATAAAGTTAACTTATCTTTATTTAAATCATAAATTGATTTATAACATGTTTCTAAATCATCTTTCTTTTCAATGTATTTTTTCATTAATCTTTTTTGAATATATGAATCATCTTCTTTATTAAAAACACTTTTTGTTATATATTCTTCACCATCTGGATAAATAACCGTTTTAAGAATACTAACACTATCATTTTCTTTTTTTAAAGACAATTCTATAGGATTATCATAAGATTTAAACATCATTTCATATATTTGTTTATTCTTATCAAAAAATAATAAAATTGAATCACCATTGTCATTAAATAATTGTATTTCATTATTAATTAATATTCTATTAGAAAATGAACTATTTCTTAATACTTGATCAAACAACAATTCATTAAACAAGCTATTTATATTATCTGAATCAACAACAACTTTAGATAGTTTTTCTAATGTCATATTTTTATCATCTATTTCAAATTTATCTAATTCATTATTTATTGTTGCGAATGTCATTATTTCATCCCCTTCATTTAAGCAAGATTATTATACTTATTTTTTTAATTTTGTAAAGATTTATAATTCAAATTGTGAATTATATAAATCTGCATAAAAGCCTTGTTTTTTCATTAATTCTTCATGGTTTCCTTGTTCTATAATATTCCCATCTTTCATAACTAAAATAAGATCTGCATTTTTTATTGTAGAAAGCCTATGTGCAATAATAAACGAAGTCTTTCCTTTTGTTAATTTATCCATTGCTTTTTGTACTAATTCTTCTGTTCTAGTATCAACATTTGAAGTAGCTTCATCAAGTATTAAGAACGGAGAATCCTCTATCATTCCTCTTGCGATTGTTAATAACTGTCTTTGACCTGATGATACTGATTCATTATCACTAATCTCAGAATTATAACCCTCTGGTAAAGTTCTAATAAAATGATCTAATCCAACTACTTTGCACACTTCTTTAATTTTATCATCAGAAGCTTTTCTATTATATTTTACATTTTCTTTTAATGTTCCATTAAATAACCAAGTATCTTGAAGTACCATAGTAAATAAATCATGTATATTACTTCTTGTTAATTCTTTAATTGATGTCCCATCTATTGTAATATCACCACTTGTTATATCATAAAACTTCATAAGTAAATTAACCATAGTTGTCTTACCTGCACCTGTTGGACCAACAATCGCTACTTTTTCACCTGGTTTAACCTTGGCACTAAAATGTTTAATAGTATCTTTTTCATTTCCATCATATCTAAATGAAACATCTTTAAACTCGATTTCACCTTTCACTTTATTTATTGCCAATTTAGATAAAGAATCTTCTTTTGATAACTCATCTTCATCTAAAAATTCAAATACTCTTTCTGATGCTGCTGTTGTAGATTGAAGCATATTCATACTTTGAGCTATTTGAGATAAAGGTGAAGTAAAAAGTCTAACATAGGACATGAATGCTACTATAACACCGAATGTAATAATATTTTTAGATACTAATAAAGCACCAACTATACATACAGAAACATATCCTAAATTACCTATAAAACCCATCATAGGAGGCATTAAACCACCTATAAATTGACTTTTTCTATTAGCTATATATAATCTTTCATTATAATTATCAAACTTCTCATTTACCATATCTTTTGCATTATAAGTCTTTATAATATTTAAACCAGAATAAGATTCTTCAATATGACCATTTATATTACCTAATTCTTTTTGTCTAGCAGTAAAATATATTTGAGATTTTTTTAACACTATTGCCATAAATATAAATCCAAACAAACTAGAAAAAATTGCAGTTAAAGCCATTGTTACATTTGTAGTAAACATCATTAATAAACTTCCTACTAATAAAGTAATACTAGAAACTAAAGTAGCTAGAGATTGATTCATACTTTGTGAAATTTGATCAACATCATTTGTTACTCTAGACATAATATCTCCATTTTGATGATTATCAAAATATTTTAATGGTAATCTATTAATCTTTTTCTCTATTCTACTTCTAAGTTTCATTGCAAATTTATTAGATACAGTAGTCATAATAATACTTTGAATATAATTCAATAAAGCACTAGTTAAATATAATAATAAAATTATAAAAGATATAATCTTAATCTTATTTATATTAATTTTTGGTTCTATAACTTTTTTAATACTTTTAGGCATAGAATCTAAATCTTTATATATCTTTTTAGAATTAGACTTCTTATTATACTTTTTCATCACATTAACAAATTTCATTTGTTCATCAAAAGTTATAGTAACACCATCAACTTTAATATCAGAATATGTAGTATTATTCATAATCTTTTTAGTTAATACTTTTACATTATTTGTATTAATAACTAATCCTTTAGAAATCTCATCAGTTAGTTCTTTTAATCTATTTGGTGATACTATTGATAAAACTGCACTAAAAGACGCTAAAAACAAAGAAATAATTATAAATATTTTAAAAATATTTAATTCCTTTATTAATCTAACTATTGCTTCTTTAAAATTCTTTGGCTTTTCAAAATTTTGACCTCTAGGTCCTCTATTTCCTTTAGGCATTTTGTAATTCCTCCTCACTTAATTGAGAAGTAGCTATTTGTTTATATACTTCGCATGATTTTAATAATTCTTTATGTGTTCCAATACCAACCATTTTACCCTCATCAAGTACTATTATCTTATCAGCATTCATAATAGTTCCTATTCTTTGCGCAACAATAAGTATAGTTGAATCGGACATATTCTTTTTTAAATTCTTTCTTAATTTAGCATCTGTTTTATAATCTAAAGCTGAAAAAGAATCATCAAATATGTATATTTCTGCTTTTTTAGCTAGTGCTCTAGCTATAGATAGTCTTTGTTTTTGACCTCCAGAAATATTACTACCAGAAGATGCTATATGTTCATCATATTTATCATCCATCTTAGAAACAAATTCTTCTGCTTCAGAAAGATTAACTGCTTTTTCTATATCTTTTTTAGTAATTTTTTTCTTTCCTTTACCAAAATTAATATTAGAGGAAATCGTACCATCAAATATAACTGCTTTTTGAGATATATACCCTATTTTATTATATAGTTCTTCTAAATCATATTCTTTAACATTAACACCATCAACTAATATTTCCCCAGAAGTTACATCATAAAATCTTGGTATAAGATTAATCAAAGTAGATTTACCTGATCCAGTCGATCCAATAAACGCAACTGTTTCTCCCTTTTTAGCCTCAAAACTTATATCTGTTAATATACATTCTTCTGCATCTGGATATTTAAAACTCACATTATTAAATATGACTGAACCTTCATCTTTAACACCCTTTTTATTCCCACTCTTAATACTTATTTTTGTATTTAATACTTCATTTATTCTTTTCGCAGATACTTCAGCTCTTGGATACATAACGAATACAAAAGCAAGTAATAAAAATGACATAATAACTTGCATTGCATAACTACTAAATACAATCATATCTCCAAATAAATTTAGTTTATCTGGTAAAGAAGCATCCCTAATTAGAATTGCTCCTATAAAATAAATTGTAAGTGCTAAAACATTCATAACCATAAACATAATAGGTGAAAGAACTGCAAATGTTTTTTGATTAAATAATTGAGTTTTAGTTAATTCACTATTAGTCTTTTCAAATTTATCTTCTTGATATTTTTCTGCATTAAAGGCTCTTACTACTCTAATACCTGTTAAGTTTTCCCTAATCAAATTATTAATACTATCAGTTAATCTTTGAATAAGTTTAAACTTTGGCACTACTATTACTGTAATTATACCTATAGTTGTTAGTAATATAACAACTGCGATTACAGTAACTATACTCCATTGTAAATTCTTATTTAATATTTTTAATATTGCCCAAACTGCTGTCATAGGTGATTTAATTAATAATTGAAGTCCCATTCCTAGAAACATTTCCACTTGAGTAACATCATTAGTTGTTCTAGTTATTAAACTACTAGTTTTAAACTTCTTTATTTCTTCTAAGCTAAAATTCTCAGTATGTTCAAATATTCTTTTTCTAACTCTAAAAGAAAAAATAGAAGATAGATATGCTACTATATAACCTACTAATACAGTAAAAAATAATGAACCAAATGCACATAAAAGCATGTATCCACCATTTATTAAAATATCCTTCATTTCAATAGAATTAGTTTGAACTAAAACTGTTATTTCTTGCATAAAATCTGGAATTTTTAATTCTAACCATACTTGGCAAAAAATAAAAACAAATGATAAAAGAACTAACATCCAATCTATTATCTTAAAGTTTCTTAAAAGTTTTAACATAAAATCACTTCCTAAATATACGCAATAATAATCATAAACTAATTAAAAAATATAGTCAATAAATAATTAACAAATACTATATATTATATGATTGACATTGAATTATATATGAATATAATATTTTTTTAAGAGGTTTTTATATGTTATTAAAAGAAAAAATGACAAGATTTGATTTATTAGACTATCTATATCAATTTGAAGAAAGATATGGAGACGCGCTTGATAATACTGAATTAAGATATATTTTTGATAATTGTGAATTAGGAAATCGTATGGATATTGTTCCGTATATACTTAATCAATTCTATTCAGAATTTAATTTGATTGAAGAAAATAAAAATATTTATATTTCATTATTTAAAAAAATAAAAAGCATAATATCATTAAATAAAAAAAGAATTTTAGAAATTGGTGGAGGCCCTACTCCTCAACTTGGAAAACTATTAGCTAAAGAAGCAAGTGAAGTAACAGTTATGGATACAAACCTATCAGTTAAAAATAACCAATTTAGCAACCTACATTTAGTACAAAACTATTTCTTACCTTATACAGATATATCACAATATGATTTAGTTGTAGCATATATGGTATGTGGTTCAACAGAATCCATAATTTATAACTGTACAAATAATAACAAAGATTTCATTATAGGTATATGTCCATGCGGACGAGAAGCAGTTATGGAAATAATTAACAAAGATTTAACTAATTATGAATACATTGAGGGTGTTATAGATTTAGCAAAACAAAAAACAAAAGAAAAGAATATGGGAACATTAAATGTAGATTACTTACAAGATCAACCACTATATAAATTTCCAATCATTTATAATAAAAGATGTAAAATAATTAATTACAAAAGAGATGTTTTATAACATCTCTTTTTCTATTCAACAGTTACTGACTTAGCTAAATTTCTTGGTTTATCAATATCTCTTTTATTTAATTTAGCAACGTAATAACTAATCATTTGTAAAGGAATTATATTTATTAATGGTTGAAGCAAAGGATTAACTTTTGGTACTTCAATTATTTTATTATAAAAGTCTCCTTGTTTAGCCAAAACATTAGTTGTTAAATATATAACATTTGCACCTCTAGCTCTTACCTCTTTCATATTACTAATAGTTTTATCACTAATCAATTCATCAGTAACTATTCCAATTACTGGTGTACCCTCTTCAATTAAAGAAATAGTACCATGTTTTAATTCACCCGCTGGATATGCTTCACTATGTATATAAGATATTTCTTTTAACTTTAATGATCCCTCCATAGCCAATGCATAATCTATTCCTCTTCCAATAAAGAATATATCATTATATTTATATATATCTTTTGCTATTTCTTTAAATTCATCTTCTCTACTTAATACTTCTTCCATTATTATAGGTAATTCTTTTAAATCTTTAATAAAATTCCTAATATAATTCTTATAGTTTTTACAATTATTATTTGTAGCTAAAATATATGCTATTTTTGATAATATTTCAACTTGAGTAGTATATCCTTTTGTAGTTGCAACTGCAATTTCAGTACCTGCATTAGTATATATTACTTCATCAACCTCTCTAGCAATAGAACTTTCTTCTACATTTATGATTCCCAATGTATCTGCTCCTCTTTTTTTAGCTATTTTTACAGCTTCTAAAGTATCTGCAGTTTCACCAGACTGAGAAATAGCAATTACTAGTGTATTAATATCAATAAAATGCTTTTTATATCTAAACTCACTAGCAACTTCTACTTCAACAGGTATATCACCATATTCTTCAATCAATGTTTTGCCTATTAATCCAGCATGATAAGCACTTCCACATGCTACTATAATTATTTTTTTATAACCTCTTAAATCAGGTATACTATTTTCAACATTTCTTTTAATTGCATCTGGTTGTTCAAATATTTCTTTCTTCATAAATGTTTCATAACCATTTTTCTCTAAAGATTGAATACTACCTTTAAACTTTTTTATTTCTACTTCTTTTTTTATATTATTCGTATTAAAAACTTCTATTTTATCTTTGTTTATTTTAGCAAATTCTCCATCCTCAAGTATTATATAATTATCTGTTTCATCTATAATTGCTGGTACATCTGATGCTATATATTTTTCATCATCTTTCACTCCAATAATTAATGGACTATTCATTTTAATAGCATATAATGTATCAACTTCATCTGAATTCATAATACCTAATGCATATGCGCCAAATACTTTTTCCTTAAATTGTTTTATAGTATCTAGCATGTTACCTGTTTTATTATACAAGTTATCTAGTAATGCAGCTGCTACCTCTGAATCGGTATCAGATACAAAACTATACCCATCTTTCTCTAATTCAGATTTTAAATCTTGATAATTCTCAATAATACCATTATGAACAATTGTAATTTTCCCACTGTTATGCGGATGAGAATTAATAGAATTAACTACTCCATGAGTTGCCCATCTCGTATGACCAATTCCAATACTACTTTCTTCAGCAAAGTCTAACTTATTTTTTAAATTAGCAATTCTTCCCTCTTCTTTTTTAATAACTACTTCATTATTCTTGATGTACGCAATACCTGCAGAATCATAACCCCTATATTCTAAATGTTCTAATCCTTTTATAAGAACAGATAGTGTTTTTTTGTTTTTTCCTATGTATCCTACAATTCCACACATATGTTTTTTTCTCCTTTGTTAATTAATAGCTTGATATATTATTTGTTATAATTTTAATTTTATATTTTGTAATATACCTAACGACTGCAAACCGTAGTAGAATCCGCCGAATCTTTCGATTAACTACTATCCTCGTCACCTTATTGGCCTGGCGCTCATTATAATCTATTCCTCCTATAGTATTATAACTAATATAATTATATCAGATTTTATCAAATTAACAAAATTTATAATCCCACTTACTTACCTCTATAGGTTTAGTATTTAATATATCTAATTCTTTTTTATTTAAATGTTTTTTATTAATTACTACGCTAATTAAATAGTTACAAAGAAATTTATCTTCCATTACAAAGTATCCCTTATTCCCTTCTTTAGATCCCCAACTATTTTCAACTTTCCATTTGTTAAAAACACTATTAGTATTCACACCTGTAATAACCATTGAGTGTTCGCCCATAGTACCATAAGTTTCAATAATATCATTTCTATTCAGATTTAAATCTATATCAAATAAGTTTGAATATCTACTCATCAAATCAATCCATAAACCATTTTCATACTTAGCAGTAGTAGATGAACTAAAATAAACTAATTCTTTATCCTTTAATTGGTTTATTATTAATTCTTTAACTCTTTTATAATCTAGATTTAAAACAGAAGACGATTTTAATCCACTTATCAAAGAACCATCTTCTAAGTAATACATTTTATTAAAACTATACTTTTCATCTTCAAATGAATATACCTCAATATAATCATTATCTAAATCAATATTTATATATTTATTATAAAACTCTTTAGGAGTAATATTTTTATCTATATGGTATTTACTATTATTATCTATATATTCAAAATCAAACTTTTCTTTTGGAAGACCGTAAGCTGATCCTAAAATTTTATATGCATAGTTTAAATATTTATCCTTTAATTTATCTATATTATTTACCTTACTTAATTCTAAATAATACTTTCTTAATAATCTAGATAAAACATCATTAAGTTCACCAGTGTCATTAGAAGAAAAACTATTTGAAAAAATATTTTTAGGAACAACACCATATTTTTTCACTAGTGCTTTAAACTCAAAAAAAGTACTACCATCATCAAAACCAGTTTTTAAAATATCTTGAACATACTTATCATACACATTTTTTTCATAATTAGATAATCTATCCATTAGTAAATTAAATCTCTCTAATTTATCATAAAATGCAATATAACTACCAGACAATTCAAAATTCGAGAGATTACAATTCTTTATTACTTCTTCTCTTAATATATTTAATCCAGCAAACGACCAACATCTTCCTGTAGATTTTTGATCTACTACATTATGTGTGTTTAATTCTATATTAAAAACCGTATCTAAATTATCTTCATAATTAATTACCAAATCAACTAAAGCTGTTTTATTTAGTATTCTATTTCTTATAACGTTATTCTCATCAGACATATAATTATTTTTTAATCTTCTTAAAGTATTTTTCTTAATCATATAATCACCATTATTAGTATGGATAATAAATAAAAAAAGATTAGTAAAAACTAATCTTCCTTATATTTTTTTGTATCTTTTAATTCTTCAACTATAACTATTTTTCTATTTTATAGAAATAATAGATTAAGTATATAAAGAAATCTTGCTGGTGTTCTTTTATTATTATACATCTTCATCATAGATTTTACCTTTTGAATCTAATTGAATTTCATGGCCATATTCAAATACTAAAGACATACTATATAAGAATAGTATTTCTACAATATTTAAAATATTGAAATCAAATACAAATGCGCCATTAAATGGAATATCAAGTAGTGATTCTCCAATTGCGGAAAGAATTAAACATGCAATCATAAGATAAGACATCTTTTTAATATGATTAACATTATCTAAAGTAAATGGAGTATCACCTTTATTAATATTTTCAAATAATAATTCTAAATGTTTTAAAGACTTAATTAATACTATTAAGAAAGCTGCTATAAATGCAAAACCTAATTCCATTAAAACTATTACCCCTGGTTTAGAAAAATGTTCAATAGATTTTGCAGTCATATCTAAATCCTTATCTTTTATGTTAGTAGCTGCTGTTGAACCATTTATTCTAACATCATATGTATTATTATGTTTTACTAATTCAATTTTATTATTATTTGAAATTATTTTTCCATCATTAACTTCTATATTAGCAAATACAAATGGTAATGTAACCATAGCAATTATTAAGAATACAAGTCCTACTCTTGCAACAATCGCACCAATTTTACCAATTAAAGATAATACTTTACTTATTCCTTTCATTTGTTTTTGTTTTTCTTTTTTAAATTTAACCGCACTCATTTTAACATCTTCATCTAATGAATCTATATCTAGGATGTTATCATTAACTAAATCATTAATATGACAATGAAAGATTTTACATAATTCAAGTATATTATTCATTTCAGGATAAGCTTCACCTGTTTCCCACTTACTAACAGATTGACGAGAAACGTTAACTCTTTCTGCTAATTCTTCTTGTGACATATTCTTAGATTTTCTTAAGTTTTTTAAGTTTTGTCCAAAATTCATTAGACATCTCTCCTTTCAACAACCATGATAAAACTATTCAATTTTTATTTATACCAATTTTCAGTTGCGTTTTCATTATGCGCGTTAAAGTTTACAAATTAATTATACTAAAAATTCTTAAATCATTCTAGTTTTTTAATAATAATAAGGGAATTAATTATTAAATAAGATAATAAAACTATTGGAAGGAGATATTTAATATGAGTATTATTAATTTATATAAAAAATTTTTAATAATAAATAAACTAGGATGAATTAAAAGTATGAGGAAAGGTTATACAGGATTAGGATATACATTTGAATATTTACTAGGTAAAAAAGAAGATTCACTTCCTCTTCCTGATTTTGGTAATATAGAAATAAAAACAGTAAGATATAATAGTAGAAAAAAAATTCATTTGTTTAGTATTATGCCAGATGGAGATAGCATTTTTCCAACAAATATTCTTGATAAATTAGGATACCCAGATAAAACATATAAAAATATAAAAGTATTTAACATGGATTTTAATACTATCAACTATACTCCTATTGGTCTATATAAAATGGGAAAAATAATAGTAGATTCAAAAAATGAAAAAATCGATTTTATTGCAGTTGACTATTTAGGTAATAATTTGAATATCAAAACTTCCTGGTCATTTAAAATGTTAAAAGAAAGATTGTTTCTAAAACTAAAAAAATTAGTTATTATTGAATCATTATCGAAAGAACAAAATAATAGCGAATATTATTATTACAAAAAAATTAATTATTATATTTTAAAAGACTTTGATACATTTATAAAACTTATTGAAGAAGGAACAATAAATATAGGAATTAAAATAAGTTTTCATAAAGACAAAGAAAACTTTGGAAAAATAAAAACTCGAGGAACAATTTTTTCAATTTGTCTAAATGATATTGAAAAACTATATAATAGAATTCCTTTAGAATTATTTGAATACCAATTAATATAAAAGAAGAAAACTCTTTTGTGCGTGTGGTTTAAAAATAGACTTTTCAAAAAAAACTTTTTTTAAAAAATCTTCTCCCAATCTTCTCCTAAAAAAAAATACCCTTATAAAATAAGGGTAAAATACTCAATGGTCGGGAAGACAGGATTTGAACCTGCAACCTCATGGTCCCAAACCACGCGCACTGCCAAGTTGTGCTACTTCCCGAGTTAATAAAATCCAAAAAATGGTGCGCTCGAAGGGATTCGAACCCCTGACCTTTTGGTTCGTAGCCAAACACTCTATCCAGCTGAGCTACGAGCGCGTAACTACAATTATAAAATGGTGGCTCCGGGCAGGATCGAACTGCCGACACCAGGATTTTCAGTCCTGTGCTCTACCGACTGAGCTACAGAGCCATACTATAAACAAAAATTTAGTAAAAAATTTGCATAAATAAAAAATGGCGGTTCCGAAGGGACTTGAACCCTCGATCTTCTGCGTGACAGGCAGACGTGTTAACCACTACACCACGGAACCACAACCAAAATGCAAATTTAGTATACTAAATTTTTGATAAACTTGTCAATAGTTTATTAGTCATTTTTCGCTTTAATGTATATAAAAAGTACAAAGAATGATATCATTAGGATTATTCCAACAATATTTTCAATCGCTAATTTAAAACTAGGAATTATTACAAATACTGAAGAAATCATAAAACCTAGAATAATACTATACATAAAAGATGTCTTTTTATTTAATAAAAATGATAAAAGCTTTAAAAAAATTATAAAGCCTACTATACTTCCAATTATAAATGGCAAATATAAGTTAAAATTTTTAATTATTAAAAAAGGATTTGTAATTATTACTATAATATTTTCAAATATTCCTAAACTTACCAGAAAGAAAGAACTACTTACCCCGGGAAATACTTTTCCAAAAGAAAATAGTATTCCACCTAGTAAATATTTAAAAAAAGAAAATGATTTAACACTATTATTACTATTAATTAAATCTAATAATAGAGATAATAAAAACGAAATGAGCATAGGACATATACATATTTTAGATTTTATATGAATTTTTTTAACCAAAAAAGGAATTTCACTAAGTATAATTCCTGTCAAAGAATAATAAATAATAGTTTTATATTTATAAATATACAATAAAAAATAACTGCAAAAATAAATTCCTATTAATGTACCTATAATAACAATAAATAAATACTTTTTATGCTTTAAAACTTCTTTATAGTTAGTAACTATTCTAATTAATTCATCATATATACCAAAACTAACTGCTATTACAGAACCACTAACTCCTGGTAGTATTGCACATATACCAATAATAATACTTTTAAAGAACAATTTCAGAAAGCATCACCTATTTAATTATATTAATAATATAATAATAAAGAACAAAAAAATATAACACCTAGGTGTTATATTTTTATTACTTGATTGTACAAGTATAACCTTCTGCTTCAAGTTCAGCTTTTGCCTTCTTAGGAGATGACAATTTTTGTGAATAACTCTTAGCAATTTTATTAACATCAAGTACTGAATTAACTTTTAAGTGTTTATTTTCAATACTTTGTTTGCAATCTGTGAAAGCTTCTTTATAAGTACTCATATAGTTTTTAACAGTAGTACAGAAATCTTGTTTTCCGATTGCATTAATTTGTAAATCAGAATATTTAGATAAATCCATATCATAGTTAAAATCCATAGTATCAATAACATTTCCTTTGAATCCAACGTTGAATTCAATATCAACACCACTTGCAGTTTGAGTACATGTTAACTTAGATTCTTTCTTAGTGCATCCTGTAGCTAATAAAACAGTTACAATAAGCATTAAGCTTAAAACTATACCTTTTTTCATACTTCCCTCCACTAAAGATAATTTTACCATTATTTATATTTTTTATCAATTAAAAATAGTAAAAAAAAATAACTTGTCATAAGTTATTTTAAATTCATTGGTTGCGGAGGTAGGATTTGAACCTACGACCTTCGGGTTATGAGCCCGACGAGCTACCAAACTGCTCCACCCCGCGATGTAAACATTTTTTTAAATGGCGGAGAAGGAGGGATTCGAACCCCCGCGCCGGTTACCCGACCTCCTGGTTTTCAAGACCAGTCCCTTCAACCAGACTTGGGTACTTCTCCATAAATGGTGCCTCAGGCCGGACTTGAACCGGCACGGGATTTGACTCCCGCAGGATTTTAAGTCCTGTGCGTCTACCAATTCCGCCACTAAGGCGTGCACCAAATATGTCCTTTGCTGGACGTATTTAAGTATAATATATTTTATGAAAAATTGCAATACCTTTTTTTAAATATTATTATTTCTATTAATCAATCAAAGAAAAAAGACTTCATAAGAAGTCTATTTTTTTAAAATGGTGTCTCGTATGCGATTCGAACGCATGACCCCTTGATTAAAAGTCAAGTGCTCTACCGGCTGAGCTAACGAGACATAACAATTAAAATGGCTGCCTTGGCTAGATTCGAACTAGCGCATGTCAGAGTCAAAGTCTGATGCCTTACCACTTGGCTACAAGGCAAAACCCGTGGTGGGAAGAGGTGGATTCGAACCACCGAACCCTAAGGAGCAGATTTACAGTCTGCCGCGTTTAGCCACTTCGCTATCTTCCCATAAAATAATGGTGCCGAAAACAGGACTTGAACCCGTAACCTACTGATTACAAGTCAGTTGCTCTACCAATTGAGCTATTTCGGCACACATGGTGGACTCTATAGGACTCGAACCTATGACCTCCTGCTTGTAAGGCAGATGCTCTAACCAACTGAGCTAAGAATCCAAAAACATTGACGTAATTAACTATATCATTGTTATTTATTTTTGTCAATGCGATTTAAAAATTTTTTTATTTTATTTGCTATTTTCTAATTCCTTCTTTGTTTCATCTATCCATTTTGGTAAATTTTCTTTTAATTCGTTAAAACCAGATCCTACTTCTTTTAACTTGTTTTTTCTTGTACTTTCTTTTATTTTTTTTGTACTTAGACTTATATGTTTGTTTTTTTCATCTATTCCAATTATACGAGCCTTTATTTCTTTGTTAGATTTAAAATAATTTTCTATATCATTAATATAGGAACCATTAACCTCTGATATATGGATTAATCCTGTATACTCTTCATCTACTTTTACAAAAACGCCATATGAAACAATTGAAGTAATTGAAACTGTAACAATATCATTTAATTTATACTTCATTCTTTCACCTACGTGTATTATAACACTTTTTTTGCTATTTATTATTTTTTTTTGATATTCTTTTCTTTTTAATGTATAATTGTTCATGGAGGAAACTTTATGGACACAATAGAGCATATTAAATTTATTATTGAAAAAATCAGACCTTTTTTAATGAATGATGGCGGAGATGTTGAATTTATAAAATACGAAGATGGTATAGTATACGTCAAATTAACTGGAAACTGCGCAAATTGTTCTATTGCTGATTTTGAAATAAAGGATACTGTTGAATCTATTTTAACTTCTGAAATACCTGAGGTTTTAGAAGTAAGACAAATTTTAAACAATGAAACTGATAATTAATCAGTTTTTTTTATTATCCAATCAATTATCGGAATATTTATTCTTTTGTTGTAAATTATATGCATCATAATAGATTTTAAAAATAATATATATGAATCTGTTTTATTTATTATCCTTTTAATATATGTTTCATCTATTTTCTTATTTAAAATATCATCTATAAAATCAAAGTAAAATGTTGGAAATAACAATCTAGAAACTAACAAAAGATATTCACTTTTATTAAAATTCATTGTATTTAAATACAATATAAAAGTATCAAAATCTATTTTATCTAAAAAAAACATATTTTTGATTAATTCTGCAAAATCTCTAACTCTATTATCAATAATAAAATTTATTGGATTATAAAAATCAAAAGCAGGCTCATTTATGCTTATCCTACTATGAGAAACACAATATCGATTATTATAGCAATTATTAAATGACAAATAACTGATTGCATTTTCTCCCAAACCTATATAATAATCTAGTGTGTTATATATAAGACTATTTATTTTAGATAAATTTATAAATTGATTCTCATAGTAATCTATTTTTATTTTCCACAACTTTATCCAATTATTATCTAGACCTTTTTTTTTACTAAAAATAGTATCAGTATTATTTTGTAAATATAAAATATCATTTAAATTAAAATTTCTACTTTTGCAATTATTCCTTAAAAGAATATACGCTTTACCATTAACAATAGTTATTATTTGATTATTTATGTTAGTAATAATGTCATTTACCAATATATTCTTATTTTTAAGATTACTATAAAGATTATATTTATCACTTAATTCTTCAATAGACTTATCATAATTCATAAATATATATTCAGTATTATCAATATAGAAATAATATCTATCATTATTAATATAACAATCTACAATATTTAAATTATAGTAATAATTAATGATATTTTTCATATTTTCACCTAATTAATTATATGTATTAATTGTTTAAATATGAAAAAAGAAGCTTATTTAGCTTCTTCTACTACTCTTGTTTCTCTTATTAATACTACTTTAATAGTACCTGGATATTGTAGTTCTTCTTCTATCTTATTCTTAATATCTCTTGCCAATTTAACTGAAGATAGTTCATCTATTTCTTCTGGTTTAACTATAACTCTTAGTTCTCTACCAGCTTGTACTGCATAACTCTTTTCAATTCCACCAAAACCATCTGCGATTTCTTCAAGTTGTTGTAATCTCTTAACATAGTTTTCTAATGAGTCATTTCTAGCCCCTGGTCTAGCTGCACTTATTGAATCAGCAATTGCAACTAATTCAGCAATAACACTAGTTGGTTCGCAGTCACCATGATGCGACATAATAGTATTAATAACTACGTCATCTTCTTCATATTTTCTAGCTATATCTGCTCCTATATCTACGTGAGAACCTTCTACTTCAAAATCTATAGCTTTACCTATATCGTGAAGTAAACCAGCTCTTTTAGCAAGTGTAACATTTTCACCAGTTTCTCCTGCCATAATACCTGCTAAATTAGCTACTTCTATAGAATGTTGTAATACATTTTGCCCATAACTTGTTCTAAAATATAATTTACCAATAGTTTCAATTAATTCTGGATCTATTTTACCTAAACCAAGTTTGAATACTGCTTCTTCACCTTTTTCAATAATAGTTTTCTTGAAATCTTCACATGTTTTATCATATAATTCTTCAATTCTACCAGGATGAATTCTTCCATCTTTAATTAAACTTTCAATTGTTACTTTAGCAATTTCTCTTCTTAAAGGATCAAAACTAGATATAACAATTGCTTCTGGAGTATCATCAATAATTAAATCTACACCAGTTACTGCTTCTATTGTTCTAATATTTCTACCTTCTCTACCAATAATTCTACCTTTCATATCATCGTTAGGTAAATTAATTACTGATACTGTAACTTCATTTGTTACGTCAGCACTATATTTTTGCATAGACGAAACAAGCATTTCTTTTGCCTTTTTATCTACATCAAGTTTTGCCTCTGCTTCTCTATCCTTAATATAAGCTGCAATTTCTTTTGTCATAGTTTCTTCAACCCTAGACATTATTCTTTTTTTAGCGTCTTCTTTAGTTAATCCTGATATTTCTTCAAGACGTCCTAATTCTTCTTTTACAATTTCGTTAGCTCTGTCTTCCAATTTTTGAATTTCTTTTTGTCTTTCTGTAATACTATTTTCTTTTTCTGATAATATATTTTCTCTATCGTTAAGAATTTGATCTCTTCTATCTATACTCTCTTCTCTAGATCTCATTCTTTCATCTAATTCTTTAGCTTCTTCTTTTTTTTCTTTTAATTCTTTTTCAAAATCTTGTTTAATTTTAAATTGTTCTTCTTTTAATTCTAATATTGCATCTCTTTTATGCTTTTCTGCTTCTTTTTTAGCTTTTTCTAGTATATTATCAGATTGTTTTTCTTTTGATTTATTTAAAATAAATGTAATTACAAATGTAATTATTACACCAAAAATTAATCCAAATATGGAAAACAATAATTTTTGTTCCATATTTTTTCTCCTTTATTTTTATATAACTTAAATTAATAAACTATATACTTCTAGTATAAAATTTATTTTTAAATAAGTCAATGAAAAAGAAAAAAGACTAGTTTTTACTAGTCCTTTTTTAATGTTCTAAGTATTGTTTCTTTAATTTTATCGTAGTATAAAACATGTTTTATTGTTTTTTTTACTTCTTTTATTCCTAATTCCTGTTCCTCTTTTGAATCACATTCAATCATTAGACTTCTTTTAATATTGAATTCTAACCAACTTAATCTATCATTATTTAGGTAATAGATTGATTCCCAATCAATATTCATGTCTAATTTTGTGTTCTTTTTATATTCATCTATAAATGCTTTAAATAATTCTATATTCAAATTATTTTCTTCATACCCTGACCAACATAATGCCAAAGTCATTAATTCTAAATATGGATTTGAGTAACAAAGACATTCTAAATCTATGATTCTATATTCATCACCTATCCACAGAACATTCTTACTGTCTAAATCGTTATGGCATATTGTTGATACTTTTGGTGCATATTTAATAGCATTATTTCCATTCTCTAAACTGGTATTTAAATTATCAAGCATGTCATATAAATAATCATAAATTATAGATTTTTTTTCTTTTGCTAAATCTATGTAATTTTTAAAGTCAATTGTCTTTTCAGGAATAGTATTAATACCCTCTTTAATATCAATGTTATGTATCTTTGAAACTATTTTACTAATCTTTTTTACATGTTCAACAGTTATTTCTTCATGTTTCAAAGACTGCCCACTGTAAAACGGGTATACATACATATAAAACCCGTCAATTTTGTACATTTTTTTACCGTTTGTTGTCAATGAATATACACAAGGAATATAATTGCCTTTTAAAACGCACTCAAGTGTGTCAGCTTTTTCAAAATTTTTCATTGCATTAGGCCTTTTCATGATGTTTTCGTTCAATATTTTGACTACAAATTTTCCTTTTTCAGTTTCCAACATGAACATTTTATGTGTTAGACCACCATATACTCTTACAGGTGTAGATATTAGCTTTCCAAGATGTACTTCTTTTACTATTTTTTCAAACATTTTTATCACCACTATTTCAATTATACTATCTATTTTAATTTATTTATCAATTTTTTTATTTCTTGATTCTCTTTTTTAGTTATTACCTTTGTAGATACTTTTTCGAATTTTTTTAATTCTACTAATCCATTAGCTTTCAAAGTATCTCCTGTTTGTACCAAATCTATTATTCCATCTACATAGCCTATTCTAGGATATAGTTCTAAAGATCCATTTTTTTTAATTATTTCGCATTTAAGTTTTATTTCTTCTAAACATTTCTTGGCTATTTTAGGATACTTAGTCGCAACAGTTTTTATGTCCTCTAATTTGGTTTTAGGTGTTGCCGCTAAAGAAAAACTACATATACCTGAATTCAAGTCTAATAATTCTACATAGTTATCTTGATTAAATTCTTCAATTACATCACTTCCAACTATTCCAATACTAGAATCTTTTTCCAATAAAGAAAAAACATCTTTTGAATTGACTATCCAAATTTCTAGATTTTCTGTTTTTATAACTAATTCTCTGTTATAATCAATTTCATTTATAATTTTTTTATCTATTAATCTTTTTATAAATGTTTTTTCTATTCTACCTTTTGATAAAACTATATTAACCATATTCATTCTCCTTTCATATCATTTTTTTAATAATAAAAAATGCTACCGCAGTGCTTGCAGTAGCATAATAGAGAATACTTATCGTTATTATACTAGATACAAGCACGACAAATAGCACTTGTACCTACGATTTTTTAATGTCGTATTAACAAGTGCAGACTATTATGAACATGATTAAAAATACTATATCTTACTATTTTAACCATAATAATCTCTCCCTTTCTTGCAATAAGAATACCATAACAAGATATAATAGTCAAATTAAAAGAAGTCTATCTCTAGACTTCAAAGAATTGTTCATACCAAACTAAGAATGTATATATATTCCATACTTTTTTATAGCAATCTACTTTACCAGATTTATGTTGCTCTAAAAGTTTAAGTATTTTTTTCTTTTTAAAGAACTTTTCTGCAACTGGGGATTCAAACTTTTCTTTTATTTTAGTATATAATTCATCTTCTCTTACCCAGTTTCTTAAAGGAACTGGAAAACCTAATTTAGCTTCCTTGTGTGACATATTTGGTATTACTGACTTAGCGGCCATTCTAAGTCCTACTTTAGTTGTTTCTTCATTTACCTTTAAATGCTTAGGTAGTTTTCTAGCTACTTCATATACTTCTTTATCCAAGAACGGAGTTCTTGCTTCCAAACTAAATATCATGGTATTTCTATCTACACCTGCTAAGAAATCATTAACAAGACAGAAATAAAAATCTATTATTTGTCTTTTTATAATATCTGGTTCATTTTTATATTCATCATAGTATGGTTTAGTTATTTTTTTAGTATGAATTTGATTTTTTAGTTTTACTAATCCCATAGCTTCTTGATCAGAGAACACTCTTGTACATCCTATAAAGTAGTTTTCTAGTTTTTGACCTCTTCTATAAATGAAGTTAAGGCCTTTTTTCTCTCTTAACCTATAATCAGACACCAACATTGAGGCAAAATGTCTTATTGGATATGGTATTTTGTTATACCAAGTGTGATCAACTTCTTCTCTAAAGTCTCCACCGGTATATCCACAGAATAATTCATCTGCTCCTTCACCAGATGTGACTACTTTTACATCTTTAGAAGCTTCTTTTGCAACGAAATAAAGTGCAATTACTGCTGGATCTGCTAGTGGTTCATCCATATAATACATAATTTTTGGGAATTCTTCTAAGTATTCTTCTTTAGTAACAATACTTGCTTTATTATGAATATTTAGTTTTTCACAAAGATCTTTTGCTTTACTTATTTCATCATACTTTGAATACTTAGTATCAAATGACGCAGTATATGTTTTATCTGGTTTTAATAACGATACAACATACGATGAATCAACACCACCAGATAAGAATGATCCTACTTCTACATCTGATATCTTATGATGTTCAACTGAATCCTTCATTGCTTCTTTTAAATCTTCAATTAATTCTTCATCTGTTTTATCACTTACTTCAAATTCAAATTTAAAGAATCTTTCTATATTTATTTTTCCGTTTTTAAAAGTTAATTGATGACCTGGATTTAATCTATAAACACCTTTAAAGAAAGTTTCTTCAGTAGGAACTGAATTAAAACATAAATAAGCCGATAGTATATCACCATTAAATTCTTTTTCGAAATCTGGATGATCTATAAAAGCTTTGATTTCAGAGCCAAATATAAATGTCTTATTAAATAGACCGTAATATAAAGGTTTAATACCCCATTGATCTCTTGCCATAAATATTTCTTTAGTCTTTTTATTATAAATTGCGAACGCAAACATTCCTCTTAGTTTTGAAGTTACTTTAGAACCCCATTCTTGATATCCTTTTAAAAGTACCTCAGTATCAGAATTAGTTTTAAACTTATATCCACTTAGTTTTAAGTCTTCTCTAAGTTCTAAATAGTTATATATTTCTCCATTAAATACAATAACTAGGTCTCCATCATCGTTTTCCATTGGCTGTTTACCGTTTGCCAAATCGATAATAGATAATCTTCTATGACCTAATGCAGTATTTCCTTCAACAAAGTATCCAAAAGCATCTGGACCTCTATGGATAATTTTATTTGCCATTTTTTCAATTATTTCTTGTTTTGCTTTTTTTGTTCCTGTATATCCAACTATTCCACACATAATACTTCTCCTATTTCACAATAAAATTATACCACTTATATAAGATAAATAAAAGAAAAAAAAGAAACATTATTTTGTTTCTTTTTCATCGTTTTTTGTTTTTAAATTATGATTTTCTCTAATCTTATTTTCTAATTCTGTTGCTAATTTCTTGTTTTCTTTTAATAAAGCTTTAACTGTTTCTCTTCCTTGGCCAATTTTTTCTCCATTATATGAATACCATGATCCACTTTTTTCAATAAGACCATCTTCAACAGCTATATCAACTATTTCTCCTTCTTTACTTATACCAGTACCATACATTATTTCAATAGTCGCAGCTTTGAATGGAGGAGCAACTTTATTCTTAACAATTTTTACTTTAGTGAAACTTCCAACGACATTTTCTCCTACTTTAATAGCTTCTGCTCTTCTTACATCCATTCTTATTGATGAATAGAACTTTAATGCTCTTCCTCCTGTAGTTGTCTCAGGATTACCAAATAATACTCCTACTTTTTCTCTTAATTGGTTAATAAATATTGCAATTGTATTTGTTTTGCTTATTGTTCCTGATAATTTTCTTAATGCTTGTGACATTAGTCTAGCTTGTAAACCTACATGGTTATCTCCCATTTCACCTTCAATTTCTGCTTGTGGAACTAATGCAGCTACTGAATCGATTACAACTATATTAATAGCTCCACTTTTTACTAATGCATCACATATTTCTAATGCTTGCTCACCTGTATCTGGTTGAGATAATAATAACTCATCTATATTTACTCCTAAATTTTTGGCATAAACTGGATCTAAAGCATGTTCAGCATCAATAAAAGCTGCCCTTCCTCCAGTTTTTTGTACTTCTGCAATTGCGTGTAATGCAAAAGTAGTTTTACCACTTGATTCTGGTCCATATATTTCTATAATTCTGCCTTTTGGATAACCACCTATTCCTAAAGCTATATCTAAAGATAATGATCCACTAGATACTGAATCTACTTCTAAATGTGATTCACTACCTAACTTCATTATCGCTCCTTTACCAAATTGTTTTTCAATATCTGTTAATACTTGAGATAATATTTTATCTTTATCGTTTGTTTCATTAACTTTTGCCATTTTTTGTTTTCCTCCTAACTGAATACAATAACATTATAATACATAAAAAAAAGAATTGCAAGTACTTTTCAAACATTTGTTTGTTTTTTAAAAATATTATGTAAAATCCCTTATTTTACTTAATAGAAAAAAGAATTTTATTACAAAAATTCTTTCTAAATTAGCTATTCATAAAATATTTTTTATAAATGTTAAAGTATTCAAATCCTGATACTAATGATAAAACAGTAGCTGTAATTAAGAAGAAATCATCTAACGCTATGTTATATAATCCTGCTGGGAAATTTCCTATTAGTTTTAAAGTTACACCTATCATTAAAAATGCTGTTTTAAATTTTCCTGTTTTTATAGCAGCAACCACATCTCCATGTTCTCCTGCTACCATTTTTATAGTGTTTACAACTGTATCTCTTAAAATAATTACTACAGGAATTATTGGTGAAATATAACCTAAACCTGATAATATTATTAATATACTATTTACTAACACTTTATCTGCAATTGCATCCATTACTTTTCCAAAATCTGATACTGCATTATACTTTCTTGCCAGTCTTCCATCAAAGAAATCAGTTACTGATGCTATAACAAATATTATTGCGGCTATTAGCATTTTAACATCTAACATTACTGTTCCATTTATTAAATATTTTGGAAAACTAACATTAATCATATCAAATGGAAATAATAAGAAAATAATTACTATTACAGATAAAACTAATCTTGCTATAGTTAAATAATTTGGTATATTCTTATTAAATTCTTTCTTCATATGTTTCTCCTATATAACTTATATTAAATGATTCGTTAGCCTTTGGCTTTAATTGGAAATATAAAAATATAATTACTGCTACTAATAATAATAAAATTAATACTACATATACATATTTTGGCACTTTATTCTTTTCTTCAGTTGCTGTATATGGAGAAGCTATTTTTACATCTTCATGTTTTTCCTTTATTTTGCTTGCTTTAGCGATATCATCTAATGGTATTTTTGATGTTGATTCAAAAACAAAATCATTAAATTGATCAATAATTTCTTCAACATCTAATCCTAAATACTTAGAATAATCACTTACAATAGTTTTTAATACAAATTTATCTTTAAAATTCTTATAATTTCCATTTTCTATATCTTCTAATTGAGAAACTTTATAGTTTATATCTTCAGCAGCTTCTTCAATAGATATACCAGTTTTTTCACGTGTTGTTTTTAAAATTAAACCTATATCTTTCATTTTTTCACTCCTTAAACATAAAAAAATAATAATTTTAATAAGCCAAGTTCTGTACCGTTACCGGCGGTAAACATTTATCTATGATTACTCATCTCTCATTTAGTTCAATTCCTATTTGAGAGTTCCCCTACCATATTTTGGGTTTCTCACTTGTGGGGTTTACCAACGTTTCAGTTTTCTTTTTCAAGAAAAATCGTCTCTGTGGCACTTTATGAAAATTATCCATAGTTTCCCTTAGGACTCTTTTCGCCGTTAGCAAAGCTACTATAGGTTATTTATTCCCTATACACAAACACTACTGTCATCGCAGATCAGTGTGAGCCTGGACTTTCCTCTACATTACATTTAAAATGCAGCGTTTACCTAAAAATTATTATTCATCTTTTCCATATATAATTTTTTCTAGTTGAGATACTCTTTTTATTAAATCAATATTTGTTATCTCTTTTTCACTTGATTTATAAATTGCCATATTTTCATTGGCACTTCTTAATTGATGTTTTAAATCTAATATTTGCTTATTTAATTCATCAATTCTTTCTTGATATTCTTTTTCTTTTTTTGCAAAAGTTTTGTAATCATTTATTACAATATCAAGAACCTTATCAACTTCTTGTGGTCTGTAACCCCTTGCATCAAGTTTAAAATCCCAATTTAATAATGTATCTGAACTTAATACTATTTCATTCTTCACATAAATCACCTATAAATAATTATAAAAAGAAATACAGTCTTTGTCAATTTACTATCGTTTTACTAGTTTTACATAATTTTGAATTTAAATCTAACTTTGTATTTGTTACTTCATCAATCATATTATTTAAAACATAAATAAGATATAAATTGTTCATTTTTCCTCCTTATTTATATTTTATAGTTAAAAGGAAATCTAATCATCAGTTTCGACAATACTTTTTATTATTAGAAAAAACTAAACAAATTTTAATATTTTTTTTGAATATTAATCTATTAAAAATTGAAAAATTATAGTATAATTATATAGGTGGTAATATGAACTATCCCAATAAAAAAGAAAATAGTCAAAGTTCTTTTATAAATTATAGTAAAAGAGGTATGACTTTAGAAAGTGATATAAATGCATCAAATAAATATTATTTAGATAATGATATAGCACTTATATATAAAAAACCTACACCAATAAAGGTAGTAAAAGTTGATTACAATAAGAGAATTAACACTAGAATAACAGAGGCTTATTATGAAGTGCCTTCTACTACTGATTATAATGGAATCTATAAAGGTAAATATATAGACTTTGAAGCTAAAGAAACAAAATCAAAGACATCATTTACTTTAAATAATATTCATAAGCACCAAATTGTTCATTTAAAAAAAGTTTTGGAGCATGGAGGTATTTCTTTTTTAATAATAAGATTTACGACAATAGGAAAAACATTTTTGATATTTACTAAAGATTTTATTAGTTATATTAATAATAATGATAGAAAATCTATACCACTTACATATATTGAAGAAAAAGGCTATTTATTAAAGGATGGTTATAATCCAATAATAGATTATATAAAAATATTAGATAATTATATAGGAGATGAACTATGAAAAATATAGATTTTAAGAAACTAACAAATGATGGAATTAATTATATAAAGGACTACCCTTTATTTATGATTATTAATTTTCTGGCATTTATTATGGTAATATTTGCATTTATTGTAAGTGCATTATTAGGATTAGTAATTATTATATTATGGTTAACAGGAATAATAATTTTTATTAAAACTGGAGGTTATGAAAGAATGAAAAATAAGAAAAAAGGGATTAAAAAGGAAGAAAAGACAAGTACTAAAAAGATTAGTAAAAAAGAAGAAAATCTTACACCAAAGCAAAAGAAAAAGAGAAGAAGAAGACGTAAGTTTTTTAAATTCATTTTAAATACATGTTTATTATTTATTTTATTAGGATTAATTGGTGGAATTGTATTTGCTATATATATAGTTATTAATGCTCCAGATTTTAATCCAGATAATCTATATAGAGCAGAATCATCTATTATTTATGATAGAAATGGCAATCAAATTACAAAAATTGGTATAGAAAAGAGAAAAAAAGTAAGTTATGATGATCTTCCACAAGTATTGGTTGATGCGATAGTAGCTACAGAAGATTCAAGATATTATCAACATAATGGTTTCGATTTACCAAGATTTACTAAAGCTGCGCTAGGTCAAGTTATTAATAAATTAACTCACCATGGTAATGCTGGTGGTGGTTCTACTATTTCAATGCAAGTTGTTAAGAATAACTTTACTACAGTAGATCAAACAATCACAAGAAAATTTACTGATATATATATTTCTATATTTAAACTTGAAAAGAATTACTCAAAAGAAGAAATATTAGAATACTATGTTAATACTCCTTTCCTAGGAAATGGTTCTTATGGTGTTGAACAAGCATGTCAAAGTTACTTTGGTAAATCAGTATCAGATATTAACTTATCTGAAGCTTCTATAATTGCTGGTTTATTCCAAGCACCTTCTGCTTATGATCCATATAGATTCCCAGAGGAAACTGAAGAAAGAAGAAATACAGTTTTATACTTAATGAGATTACATGGTTATATAACTAAAGAAGAAGAAGAAATGGCTAAAGCTATACCAGTTAAATCTTTACTTAGACCTTCTAATCCAGAAGTTGCCGGAAATGAATTCCAATCATTTATAGATATAGTTATAGATGAAGTTGAAGAAAAAACTGGTAAGAGTCCATATACTACTGGTATGAAAATATATACTACATTAGATACTGGTAAACAAAGAGTATTAAATGATATTATGTCTGGAAAAACATGGACTTGGAAAGATGATTATATTCAAGCCGGTGTTGGTGTTCTAGATACTCAAACTGGTGCAATTCTTGCTATCGGTGGAGGAAGAAATAGAACTGGTGAAAGACAATATAACTATGCAACTATGGTTAATAAGCAAATAGGATCTACTGCTAAACCATTATTTGATTATGGTCCAGCAATAGAATATAATAATTTCTGCTTATCTACTCCATTTAATGATGCTCCTTATACATATAGTAGTGGTGCAGCACTTAAAAACTGGGATGGTGGATATATGGGAGTTATAACATTGAAAGAAGCATTGGCACAATCAAGAAATATCCCTGCTGTTAAAGCATTCCAATCAGTAGATAATGGAAAAATTAAAGAATTTGTTACTAACTTAGGTATGACTCCTGAAATAGATTCTGAAGGAAAACTTCATGAAGCTCACTCATTAGGAGCATTTACTGGTACTAATCCAGTACAGCTTGCAGGTGCATATGCTGCATTTGGTAATGGAGGATACTTTAATAAACCTTATTCAGTTAGTAAAGTTGAATATATAGATACTGGTAAAACAGTAAGCTTAAAGAGTAAAAAAGTAAGAGTAATGTCTGATGCAACTGCATATATGATTACTGATACATTATTATATGCTGTTGAAGGAACAGGTAATATTGGTGGAACAGTTAGTGGTGTTAGATTAGCTGCTAAAACTGGTACTACTAACCTAGATTCAGAAACAATAGCTAAATATGGTTATCCATATGGAGCAGTTAACGATGTTTGGACTGCTGGTTATACACCAGAATTAACTATTTCTATTTGGTATGGTTATGATATCTTAAGAGAAGGATATTATAATATGAACGGTGTTACAAAGAATGAATTATATAGACAAATAGTTGATTCATTAGTAGATAGAAATGTTAATCAAGAATTTGAGATACCCAGCTCAGTCGTTAAGGTGTCGGTAGAAAAAGAAACATATCCAGTACTTAAACCAGGAAGTAACACTCCAGGCGACTTCATTGTTACTGAATACTGTAAGAGGGGTACTGAACCTTCGACTGCTTCTCAAAGATTCAATAAAATTGATGCACCAAAGAACTTAAAAATATCTGAAACTGATGAAAAAGTTACATTAAGTTGGGGTGCAGTACAACAACCTAACACTACAAGTTTTGATTATTTCAAGAAAATGAATAGTGTATTATATGCACAACATGTTGAAGAAAAATATGCTGAATTACAAAGTAGTAATGGTCCATTTGGATATTCAATTATTGAAAATGGTACACCTATAGGATTTACAACTAGTACAACTTATTCATTTAAAAAGAAAGCATATGATGCAAATTATACAGTTAGAGCAATGTATCAAAATAACTTAATAACTCAAAGTGCTGATTCAAATATGGTTAGTGCTAACGGAAATAAAGTTGAACCATCTGTTGATCCAGATGATTATGATACTGATAATCTATTAGAACTAGGAAAAACTATTAGTATTGATGGTTCTGTAGCTACTCTATCTAATTTATCTAATTATATAAAAGTAACTGATAAAGACGGAAAAGATATTACAAGTAAATGTAACATTTCAGCATCATGTACTCCTATAGAAGGAGCTGGATCTTGTTCAGTTGATTCTGATTTAGCTACATTTACAGCAGCAGGTAAATACTCAATTGATTATACTATATCTTATCAAGGAGTAGTTATTCCATCTGCTGCAGGAACTGTAACAGTACAATAAAAAATAGAAGTTTTAAACTTCTATTTTTTTGTGTTGTAATAATAATTAAACTCTGCTAATTCTAAAGATAATTTTTCTAAATCATCATAATCTGGCGTATCATTTAATATTTCATCTAATTCAAACATTAATTCTTCAATAGATTTACTTTTATACTCTATACTATATCTATTAAGAATATCTATTTGATTATTAGATAGATATAATCTATCATTAATTTTATTCATACTCATATTCTTATGAGTTTCCATTATAATATTATCAATTTCATTATTGCTTTTCATAAGTCTTTCCCTTAATAATCTTAAAATCTTTCATTGAAAAATATGAGCCTAAAACTATTTCTAAAATATCTAAGTCTCTTAGACACATTAGACTAAATTTTTCTTCTTTTTCGTATAACTTTGTTAAACTATCAAATACTGTTGCACATTCTGGAACAGTTTTTTTATAACTATCTAAATGACTAAAAACATCTCTAGATATAGAGTCTATTAATTCTTCAGTTTCTGTTGGTTCTGTAAAATATATATCCTTTAAAAAGTTAGTTACCATCACAGTTACTGCTTTTTTACTATCTATTTCACTCTTTTTATTAAGATGAACCTTATAATTACTATAAAACTTATATAAATCTTCTTTATCAATTGTTTTATCATATTTATCTAGATCGTTTTGGTGTAATGGTGATACGTTATTAAGACGGTCATTTTCTTCTCTTGTTAAATTTTTAACTATACTTATCTTATTAATACCAGTCATTTCACTGAAATCGCGTACTGAATCTATTCCGTATAATATTTTTTCTGGATTTTGTAAATAATACTTTCTAAGTTCTTCTGGATTACTTATAGCCGATAATTCATTATATTTTATTATATCGTGTTCTGTTGCCAAATTCTTTTTAACAAGATTTGATAATATCTTATATGAATCTAAATACGCAATTGAATATATTGTATTAAATATAATAATATCTTCTTTTGTTTTGAAATTCAATGCTTTGTTAATAGAATTATAATAGTTTAAATTATATTCTACTATAGATATATCACCTAAATTTAGACCACTTTTATTATTCTTCTTTATATGTTCTCTTATAAAAGCATTAATACCTATTTCATTTATACTATTTCCCATATTATTTCCCCCTAACTAAGCAATTCTTCAATCGCTCTTATTAAACCTAACTTACCATATTCATATGTAAGTGATCCTTGTTGATACGCAATAAATGGTTCTCTTATAGGTGCATCACAAGAGAATTCTATTGAAGAACCCTGTGTAAAACTACCGCTTGCCATTATTACTTGATCATCATAACCAGGCATATCCCAAGGGATGCAGTCTACGAAGCTATCTACTGGTGATCCTTTTTGAATGCCCGCAACGTATTTAATTAATTTATCTTTATCCTTAAATACTATATTTTGAACTATATCTGCTCTTTTGTCATTATATCTAGGTTCTACTTCATATCCTAATTCTTCCATTACTTTACTAGTTAATACAGCAGTCTTTAATGATGATGCGACTACTGATGGAGCGAAGAATAAACCTTGTAATATAGACTTATTTATACCTAATGTAGGCCCTACTTCTAATCCTTCTCCAGGTAAAGTTAATCTTTCTCCTGCAAGTTCTATATATTTTTTCTTTCCTACTATATATGCACCATTAGGAGCGATACCAGCACCTAAATTCTTTATTAAAGAACCTACAGCGATATCTATATCACAAGAAGTAACTTCTTTATCTGTAACAAATTCTGAGTAACAATTATCAACCATTATAATAATATCTTTATCAATAGATCTAATTAGTTTAGTTACTTTATCTACCTTATCTATTGTTATACTTTTTCTTGTGGAATAGCCCTTTGATCTTTGTATCTCTATAACTTTAACCTTATTCTTTTTAATATATTCTTCTATTTTTTTATAATCAAAATCATTATCTACCAAATCTATTTGGTCATAATTAATTCCAAAACTCTTAAGTGAACTAGGATTATCTTTAATACCAATTACTTCATGAAGTGTATCATAAGGTAAACCAGATATACTTAGAAGAAGATCTCCAGGTCTTAATAATGAAAATAATGCCACTGTTAATGCATGAGATCCAGATATAAATTGTGATCTTACTAATGCAGATTCTGTTTCAAATATATCTTTATATATATCTTCAATAACATCTCTTCCTATATCATTATATCCATATCCTGTTGTTGAATTAAAATGATTTTCTGATAATTTATTCTTTTGAAAAGCATTTAATACTTTTTTAGAATTAATTTCACAAACCTTATCTATTTCATTAAAAACATCTTTGCATTCTTGTTCACATTTATTAACTAAATCAATAATATTAAGCATGTTCTCCACCATCCACTCTTATAATTGAATCATTTATATAAGTACAAGTTGATATCTTAAATATAGCATCCGCAATTTCTTTTGGATCTGCAAATCTACCCAATTTTATTTTACTTGTTTCTTTATTTATAAATTCTTCATCTAACTCTTTATTCATTTCAGTATTAACCCATCCTGGACAAATAGCATTTACTCTTATTTTAGGAGCAAATTCAGTTGCTAGATTATGAGTTAATGATATAACTCCAGCTTTAGAAGCATCATAATCTAAAGATTCAGGATATGTAGTATCTATTCCATTTGTACTAGATATATTAATAATTACTCCTTCATCCATAATCTTAGATATGTATTTAGATACTAAAAATGTACCAATTAAATTAACATCCAATATTCTTCTAAAATTATCCACAGTCTTATCTTCAAAAGTAGTATCAATAGCAATACCTGCATTATTTACTAGTATATCTACTTTACCAAATCTATTTTTAATTTCATCAGTCATTACTTTAACTTCTTCTTCATTAGATATATCACATTTAACCACTAATGTATTAACGTTATATTTTTTAGCTTCTTCTTCTACTTTTAAAGCATCTTCTAAAGAATTATTATAGTTTATAACAACATCATATCCTTCTTTAGCATACTTTAATATAGTTTCTTTTCCTATCCCCTTACTAGAACCTGTTACTAAAACAACCATAGTTTCACTTCCTTTAAGAAAGATTATACCACAAAAAAAGAGTTATTTAACTCTTTTTAATATATCTCTTGCTGATACTAGACCAGTTGCAGCTGCTATTACAATATTTCCTGCTTTACCAGCACCATCTCCTATAAAATATACATTATTCTTATCTATCTTAAAATTATTATCTGTAGTTATTTCATTACTAAAGAATTTTATTTCTGGTCCATATAATAATGTTTCATCGTTATTAACACCAGGGATAATCTTATCTAACTGTTCTAATCCTTCTAATATGTTAGTTACTATTCTATGTGGAAGTACTAATGCTAAATCACCTGCTACACAGTCTTTTAAAGTAGGTGTAATAAACATTTTATTTATTCTAGGCCATTTACTTCTTCTTCCTTCTTTTAGGTCTCTAAGAGTCTGAATAATAGGTTTAGAATCACCTAATACATTTGCAATTCTAGCGATAGATTCTCCATACTCTCTAGTATTAGTAACTGGTTCAGTTAAACTAACTTTAGATATAAATGCAAAATTAGAATTATTAGATTTAATATCTTTTAAAGAATGTCCATTTACACATATATATCCATAATAATTTTCTTTTGCAACAAATCCTCCAGGGTTAGTACAAAATGTTCTTATTTCATCTCCATAAGTTCTAGTCTTAATAAATATAGTAGGATCATATATAACATTTGTTATTTCTTCTAAAACATCTTTTCTAACTTCTACTCTAACACCTATTTCAATACTCTTTGATAAATAGTCTATTTTATACTTATCTGCAAGTTCTTGAACCCATTTAGCACCTGTTCTACCAGGGGCTACAACTACATATCTAGTTGTTAATTCATTAGTTTCTTTTCCTTTTTTATATTTAACAATATGTTTATCTTCTTTTATACTTTCAATATCTATAACATCGGTAGATTCAAGTATTTCTACACCTTTTTTTTCTAAATATTTAGCAATACCATCTATATATTCAGGTAAATGATCACTACCTAAATGTTTTTGTTTAATTAAAAGTAATCTCATACCTAATTTAGTACATTTCTTTTGTATTTCTTTAGCCTCAGTCATATCAGATGGGAATACTTCTGCATCCATCTTAAATTTATTAAATATTTCTTCTGTTTCATCTACTAATTTATAAGCATCTTCTTCTGACATATATCTAAATAAATCAGATTTACCAAGTTTAGGAATAAAGTTTAATTTACCATCAGAAAATGTTCCTGCCCCTCCATACCCAGATAGGATATTACATGGATTACAGTTTTTACATTCTGTTTTCATCTTATTCATAGGACATACTCTATTTTGAACAAATTTTCCTTTTTCTAAAATTGTTACTTTTAATTTAGGATTTTTCTCAATTAATTCATACGCACAGAATAATCCTGCTGGACCTGCCCCTATAATTATTACGTCTTTCATATTATCACCTTACCCTCACAATTTCATTATAACATTAAGACATAAAAAAAGACAAATAAATTGTCTTTCTATTCATCTATTTCAGGCATATCTACACCATATTCTCTTATATATTCATAATGTTTATTAAGCATTTGTCTACAATATATTTTTAAAGGTGTTTCATCAGTCACTTGTATATAATTTAATACATCTAGCGCTAAATGATATCTATCTATTTCATTTTGTACCCTCATATCAAATGGAGTTGTTATTGTTCCTTCTTCTTTATAACCATGTACATGTAAGTTTTTATTTACTCTATCATAAGTTAATTCATGAATTAGATTTGGATATCCATGGAACGCAAATATTATAGGTTTAGTAGTTGTGAATAAATTGTTATATTCAGTATCTGTTAATCCATGTGGATGTTTTCTATCAGATTGTAGTTTCATTAAATCTACTACGCTTACTACCCTTACATTTATATCCAAAAATTGTTTTAATAATTTATAGCATTCAAATACTTCTATCATTGGTGTATCACCTGCGGCCGCAAGTATTACATCTGGATTATTATCAGAAGACCATTTAACTATATCTATACCTCTTTTGCATAGATTAATTGCTTCTTCTTTATTAAACCATTGTTTTCTAGGATGTTTAGATGCTACTATTACATTTATATAATTTTTTGACCTTAAACAATGATCCATTGTACTTATTAATGTATTTGTATCAGGAGCAAGATATATTCTTGTAATATCACTCTTTTTAGTAACCATATGATTCATAAATCCAGGATCTTGATGAGTATAACCATTATGATCTTGTTGCCATATGTGAGATGTTAATAAAAGATTTAGTGATGATATATCTTTCTTCCATGGAAGTTCTTTACTTACTTTTAACCATTTAGCATGTTGCGAAGCCATAGAATCTATAATTCTAATGAATGCTTCGTATGAACTAAATATACCATGTCTTCCAGTTAATAAATATCCTTCTAATAAACCTTCACAAACATGTTCTGAAAGAACAGAATCTATAATTCTTCCATTATTATTTAAAAATTCATCTGTATCTTTTATAGTTCCATTAAATTCTCTATTGGTAACTTCAAAACAATGGTTAAATCTATTAGATAATGCTTCATCTGGAGTGAAAATTCTGAAGTTTTCACTATTATTTACGATAATTTCACTCAAATATTTGCCAAGTTCTATCATATCTTGTTTGATAACCGTACCTGGTGTATCAAAGTCTATCATGTATTTTTTAAAATCAGGCATATTTAGTTCTTTTAATAGCAATCCACCATTAGTATTTTTATTACTTCCCATTCTTTTTTCACCTTTAGGAAGCCAATTTCTAATATCTTCTTGTAATTTTCCTTCTTTATCAAATACTTCTTCTATTTTATAACTTCTTAACCAGTTTTCTAATTCAATCAAATTTTCAGAATGATCATTATCAACGAGTAATGGTACTTGATGAGATCTAAAAGAACCTTCAACCATCTTTCCATCAATTAATTTAGGACCAGTCCATCCTTTAGGTGTTTTTAAAATGATCATAGGATATATTGGTCTTTCATCTGATTCATCATTTTTTATATCTTTAATCATTTCTATACATTTATCTAAAGCATCAGCCATATTAATATGCATCTTATCTATATCTGAACCTTCTACGATGATAGGCGCATATCCATATCCTTTAAATAATTCTAATAGTTCACCTACTGATATTCTATCTAATATCGTAGGATTAGATATTTTATATCCATTCAAATGTAATATAGGTAATACTATACCATCTGTCTTTTTATTTATTATTTTATTTAAATGCCATGAAGTCGCAAGAGGACCAGTTTCGGCTTCTCCATCACCTACAACACATGCCACAATTAAATCAGGATTATCTAGTACCGCACCATATGCATGCGCAAGACTGTATCCTAGTTCTCCACCTTCATGAATACTACCAGGAGTTTCAGGAGCGGCATGAGATGATACTCCTCCAGGATATGAAAATTGTTTGAATAGTTTTTTTAATCCTTCTTTATCCTCAGTTATTTCAGGATATACTTCACTATATGTTCCTTCAAGATATGTATTTGAAATTAATGCATTTCCTCCATGACCAGGACCAGAAATATAAAACATATTCAAATCATATTTATTAATTATTCTATTTAAATGAGTATAAATAAAGTTTTGCCCAGGGACTGTACCAAAATGCCCAACTATTTTCTTTTTAATATCATTTATTTCTAAAGGTCTTTCAAGAAGTGGATTATCTCTTAGATATAACTGCGCAACAGACAAGTAATTAGCGCCATTAAAATATCTATTTAAAATATTTAATTCTTTATCACTAAGCATAATAATCCCTCTCTATTCTGATATCATTATATAATAAAATCCAAAAAAATTAAAGAACTTATAAATAATTTTTGAGTTCTTCAATTTTTTCTTGTTCAAACTTTAAAAAATCTTTTGCGTAATTAATATCTTTAGAATCTAACTTATCTTTATAATCATCTATTTTCTTTTCCATATTAATACTTCCCATAGATATACCTTGTATCAATAAGTCAGCCATATGTGAATCAGAATTATCTACTAGAACTTCTTTTTTTATGCCCATATCAGCCATCATTTTGACCATAAAATTAGTTTCTTCTGGTTCACTATTTAATTCTTTTAATACTTTTTTAGAATAAGATTTGTATGGTTTAAACCCATTAATAAATATGTTTATATAATTCTATTCTTTCGTTCATATTATTCCTCCATTTATATTGTGGAAAAATAGTTGAATAATATACAAAAAAAGAGTAGTTTTACACTACTCTATGTCTATGTATTTTCTATTTGATTCTAGTTGTTTCTTAGGAACTTCTACTTTAAGAACACCATTATCAAATGAAGCCTTTATATTTTCTTCATCAATATCTCCTAAATAGAATGCTCTTTGAACTCTACTTCTAAAATGTCTTTCTCTTCTTAGATATTTTTTGTCTTCATTTTCTTCTTTAGAATCTTCTTTCTTTTCAGCAGTAATAATGATATTTCCATCTTCTGCTTCTATTTTGATATCTTCTTTATTAAAACCGAAAGCTGATGCTTCAACTACATACTTTCCATCCTTTTCATAGATATCACATTCCATTCTTTCTTTAGGTCCTCTAGGCCCTCTCATTGGTTCCCCAAAATCAAATACATCATCAAATAAATCTGGTAATAACATATACATCTCTCCTTTCATTACTTAGATATTATGTCACAGATTAAACTACTAATTTCACTTGGATTATCTATTTGTAATCCTTCTATTAAACGAGCTTCTGAATAAAGTATTTTAGTATACTTTTCTAACTCTTCTTTATTATTATTGTATAATTCAATTAATTTATCCTTTATAGGATGATTTTCATTTATTTCAAGTATGCTTTCTGCTTTAACTGTTTCATCAGTAGGCATAGCATTAATAACTTTTTCCATTTCTAAAGATATATCACCTTTACTACTTAGACATACTGGATGATTCTTTAGTTTGTTAGTAAATCTAACTTCTGAAACATCTATATATCCTTTCATAGATTCTAACATATCTTTATTTTCTTCATTTAACTTCTTAGTAACTTCCTTTGATTTTTCATCTTCTAAATCAGACTTTTCTTCCTTTATATTAACAAATTTCTTACCTTCATACTCTCCTAGAGCACTTATCATAAATTCATCTATATAATCTGTTAAATAAAGTATATCTATATCTTTTTCTTTATAAGGTTCTACTTGTGGTGAATTATCAATCTTATCTATAGTTTCACCAGAAGCATAATAGATTACATCTTGTCCTGATTCTTCTATATATTCTTTAAACGTTACTAAATCTTTTTTCTTAGATGAATAAAGTAATATCAAGTCTTTTAACTTATCTTTATCCATACCAAAATTATTATATATACCAAATTTTAATTGTGGTCCAAAAGCTTCAAAGAATTTTTTATAATTATCTCTATCTTCTTTTAACATTTCTTCTAATTCTTTTCTCACTTTTGTATCAATATTTTTTGATATTAACTGTATAGATTTAGTTTGTTGAAGCATTTCTCTACTTATATTAAGTGATATATCTTCTGTATCTACCACACCTTTAACAAACGCTAAATAGTCTGGAAGAAGATCTTTACAAGTATCCATTATAAGAACACCGTTTGAATATAAACTTAATCCTTTTTCATATTCTTTAGTATAGTAATCCATAGGAGTATGAGATGGGATAAATAATAATGCTTTATAAGATACCATACCTTCAGCACTAGTATGAATAACTTTTAAAGGTGCTTCATAATCATAATATTTATCTGAATAGAAATTATTATAATCAGTATCAGTTATTTTACTCTTATCTTTCTTCCATAGTGGAATCATAGAGTTTAGTGTTTCATCTTTAAATACTATTGGATATCTAATATAATCAGAATATTTAGTTATAAGACTCTTAATCTTATAATCAGATATATAATCACTATATGTAATATCTTCTGTATCATCTTTTAAATATAATGTAATAGTTGTACCATTATCTTTTTTAGTACCTTCTGATATAGAATAACCAGAAGCTCCATCACTTTCCCATATATAAGATTTATCAGAATGAATACTTTTTGATTCAACTACTATCTTTTTACTAACCATAAATGCTGAATAAAAGCCTACACCAAATTGACCAATAATATCAACATTTTTCTTTTTATCCATCATTTCTTTGAAAGCTAAACTACCACTTTTAGCGATAGTTCCAAGATTGTTTTCAAGTTCTGTTTCATCCATACCGCATCCATTATCAGAAATAATTAATGCTTTATTAGTATCATTAACTGATAAACTAATCTTTAAATCTTTCTTTTTAACACTAACATCTTTATTAGTTAATGATTCATAATATAACTTATCTAAAGCATCTGATGCGTTTGAGATTAATTCTCTTAAAAATATATCTTTATTTGTATATATAGAATTAATCATTAAATCTAGTAATCTTTTTGATTCACTCTTAAATTGTTTCTTCAATTCCTCACCTTCTTACAATTTAAGTTATACCACTTTTATTAGCACTTGTCAATAGAGAGTGCTAATTTTTACACAAAAAAAATTAGTTTTGAACTAATTTCTTATTTTTTCCTGTTACTAATGCTGTCGCATCACATACACAATCTAATTGTTTTACGCTTGCTATTTTATCTGCTCTAGCCATTATTCTTCCTTCTATATAATAACTTGGAGATAAAGATAATTTACCCATTTTATTTCTATTAGAACTTTCAAATATCATACTTTTATGCTTTTTTGATATCTTTTTTAACAATTTATAATTATTTAATTCTAATTCATTATCATTACTTTCTTTATATGATAATACTGGTAATGGATACATATGATGAATAATACCATCAATTAAAATTCTTGCTTTATAATCATCTTTAAATTCTTCTTTAAACCAGCAAATTGAATTAATTACAGCTTCTAAAGGATGAGAAAAACCATGTAAGTGATATACACTTTTTTTCTTTACCTTTGAATTTTGCCAAGGATTAGTATATAGATCATGCATCATAGATATCTTTAAAGCAAGTTCTGTATCTATACCTTTTCCTTTTTCATTACTTAATAATAAATAAGTAATGATTGTATCTTCTAAAATATGTTCTCCTAATGTAGTATTTCCATGATGTAAAAAATCATTATTAAATCTTCTTTGAAATTCTTTATGTAAGAATATGTTTTTAATAATATTATATATTTCTATTCTTTCTGTTTCTAGAAGATCATATTTATCAAATAAATTTATTAATATTTCATAACTATTGTTCATACTTTACTCCTGCCTTTTTATTATAACATAGTAAAGAAAATATAAATATTAAAATTTATTAAAAAAAGTGAAAATTAATAATTTTCACTCTTTAATTCAAAATATGACTTTGGATGATTACATACTGGACATACTTCTGGAGCATATTTTCCTATTACTACATGTCCACAGTTTCTACATATCCAAATACATTCTTCATCTTTAGAAAATACTACTTTATCTTCAATATTTTTAAGTAATTTTCTATATCTTTCTTCATGATGTTTTTCTATTTGACCAACTGCTCTAAATTTAAATGCTAAAGCTGTAAATCCTTCTTCTTCTGCAGTTTTAGCAAATTCTTCATACATATCAGTCCATTCATAATTTTCTCCATCAGCAGCTTCTTTTAAATTTTCTACTGTATCAGGAATAGCACCTCCATGTAATTCTTTATACCACATTTTTGCATGTTCTTTTTCATTATTAGCAGTTTCTTCAAATATAGCAGCTATTTGTTCATAGCCATCTTTTTTAGCTTTACTAGCAAAATAAGTATATTTATTTCTAGCTTGTGACTCTCCTGCAAATGCTTTTAATAAATTTTGTTCTGTTTTAGATCCTTTTAGTTCCATATTATCACCTCTTATTTAAATTATACACTAGAACAGCGGATATTCAAAGTTTGTTTTACCAATTACTTTAAATAATTCAATAGTCATTTCTTTTACTAATGGATTTATTTCTTTTGATTGTTTAATAATATTTAGAATAAGTTCTTTTTTTAAATTTATTTCCATTAAATCTTTAATACCGTTTTCTTTCATTATTTTAAATACTTCAGTAACAAAAAGTTTTCTTTTTTCATCGTCATAATTATCTAACCATTTAGTAAAACCTTCATCAAATACTTTTGAAGATCTACTTAAAAGATCTTTTTCTAAATGATCATAACTTACTTGCCATGTTAATAAGTCATGCGCTAAGAATCCTTTTTTACTTGATTTAACAACAACATAATTATCTTTGTGTCTTAGTAATAAACCAACAATTGAATAATTAGGTATTATATGTATATACTTGGATTCTATTTTTTGATAGAACTTAGATTCTATTTGAGCTTTTCTTAATCCTTGTCCATCATTACTATAAATGCTTTTAATTTTTTTCTTAACGAAGTAATTCGCATACATAGAAGATACTAAAGCTAGATTACCTCCTTTAGAATGTCCTCCTACTATAATATTGCATTTTTTCATAGTAAAATTCTTATCTAAATAATTCTTCGCAAGAACCTGTGCTTCTACTGGAAAGTGATAAGCCATCTTGCAATCTTCTTCCCATCCACTTAATAAACTATCTGTTCCTTCAAAAGCAACATAATAATTCTTTTTATCAAGCATAAATGTTATCGCAGAAAACTGAGATATATCATCACCCACATACTTATAATTTAATAAACCAATATCTTTAAATCTTTTTGATTTACTTACTTTTTCAAATAAAATATTCGCATTTTTAACCGCAAGCATCTCTTTTTTTCTTGGTTTATATGTATCTTTAAAAATACCATAAGCTTCTACTATTGTTAATATCTTTCTTGATTCTGGTACTATACCATTAAAATCTACATACGCTAAACAAGAAAAAATAATATTATCTACTTCATTAAATGGTCTTTCTTTAAAAGAATAATCTCCAAAATATTCTACATAATCAATTATATTCATAGTCTACCTTCTTTTATTTTTATCTTTATATGAACTAACATAATCGCTAAGTTTATGAACATGTCTAAACGGAAATAAGAAAGAATACTTTTCTCTTGTTTCTTTTTGTGCTTCTTTAATATGTTCTTTAAGTTTTTCATAAATGATATCAATATCATTATTTTTAGCGTATTTTTTAACCTTTTTATATAATTTAGTAGAATAACAAAAGTCTATAACAATGCATCCAGTAAAAATACCTAATATATATGAGAAAGATAAATTATTACTAAACCATGTGATCGCATTAAATACTCTTTCTGCGATAAAATAATAATAAACCGCACCCATTAGAATCCATATTATAGTAAATAATGGACATATAACACCTTTAAAATTAAATTTTCTATCTCTATAGTCCCATAATCTAACACCTTGTTTTAAGAATATTAAACCACCGACTAACTCAATTAAAGTAATAGATAATCCCATTAATATATATTGATATATTGGTTCCAGATTAAAATGTTCAAAATAAACATGCATACCTGTCATAAGAGTTAAACTTAAACCATATATAGGTAAATAAGGTCCAATTAAAAATCCTGGATTAACCCATTTACCATGATATAATCTTCTAAATATTAATTCTAGAATCCAACCAAATGTACTTCCTATAAAAAATATAAATACAAATATCAAAAACAGACTCATATCATCACCAATTATTATTATACCAATAATATCAAGAAAAAAGCGATAGATCATAAAAATTTTACATTTTATTAACATATTATAAGTATCAAATAGGTGTCTCATTTTTTGACTTTTTTCGCATTTTATGGTATATTATAGGCCATTGAAAAAGGGGGTATTATATATGGCTAAATTAAAACCTATTAAACCACTTATTAAAGAAGCGATGAATTTATCTAAAGATTATTCTTATAACGATTCAGAATTAGAAAAGATTAGAAAATTAGTTGAAACTCAAAAAGCCGTTATTGATAGAGTTAATGTTGATAAAATCAAATCAAAAATTGATGGCGACAGATTAACTATAGAAGAATATAAAAAATATAAAAATTTATTAAAAGAAAAGAAAAATTATATTAAAAATGAAGTATATATTCAAGAAATAATTAATAAAAGATATGGTGCTTTAAACGTTAATAGAAAAAGAAAAATCGCTAGATTATATGCTTTAATTGCTGCCAGTATACTAACTGCTGGTGTAGCAGGTTTTACTATTAAAAATCACAGAAAAAATAATGTGGAAGAATTACCCGAAACTATTGTTGCAGTAGAAACTACTACTGAAATGCCTACTGAAGCTACTACTGAAGAAATTATAACTACTGAAGTAACTACTGAAGCTACTACTGAAATTATTACAGAAGCTGCTACTGAAGTAATTACTACTGAAACTACTACTGAAGCTACTACTGAAACATATGAACCAGCTAAAAATATAGATGATGACTGGAGTATAGATAAGTTAAATCCTAATACTGTAGAATTTGCAGATAAATATTTTGAAACTGCAGATAAATATATAGATACTATGGAAGAAACTATATCTGATCCAGATAAGAGAGAAGAAGTTAAAGAAACCGCTAAAAGTAATGCAACAAAATATATAGATTTCGTATTCTACGGAAAAGATATCAATGGTGTATACTTTAGTGATTTAACTGAAGAAGGAAAAGCTAAGGCTTATGAAGTAGCACAAAAATCAGTTAAATTTATTAATAAATATGATCCAAATTATATAGATAGTTTAGGTGAAAAATATAGTAACTTAAAAGATTTAGGATCAATGACTTTAGAAAAAGCAAAAAACAAGTTAAAAGAAAAAATGGGTGATGATTATTATAATCAAGCCGGTGAAGTAAAAAATGATACTATTGATACTATAAAAGATACTGGACATTTATTAAAGAAAATAATCTCAGATAAATATCAACAATGGAGAGATGGAGAATAATATTTCTCCATCTTTTATTTTGTGTTATAATTTTTATAGGTGATAATATGGATATAAAAGAATTATTAAAAAATCCTTTGGTAATAAAGGGTATTAAAGTAGTAATGACTATTGTTATTAGTTTAATAATATATTCAATAGTTGCTGGTATCATTAAAAAATATTCTAAAAGTAATAGATTTGAGTCATTAGCAGGAAAAAGAACTACTACATATATGAGATTAGCAAGATCAATTACTAGATATTTATTTATATTAATAACATTTTTAATAATATTACAAATATTAGAAATAAATATTACTTCTATAATCGCAGGTGTTGGTTTATTAGGTGCGGTTTTTGGACTAGCTCTTCAAGATTTTATAAAAGATATTATAAGAGGAACTAGTATTCTATCTGATGATTATTTTAAAGTTGGAGATATAGTAAAATATAAAGAAGTAGAAGGTAAAGTACTTATTCTAGGTCTAAAGACTACTAAAATCAAAGATTTAAAAACTGGAAATATAGTTTCTATCGCAAATAGAAATATTGATGAAATAGAAGTAGTATCCAACTATGTATATATTAATATACCAATGCCATATGAAGTAAAAATAGATAAAGCTGAAAAAGCTATAGATACAATTATTAATAAGATAAAAGATATAGAACATGTAGATGATTGTGTTTATAAAAGTGTTAATGATTTAGGAGAATCTAGTATACTTTATTTATTAGAAATAAAAACTAATGCAGAATATAAAAGACAAGTTAGAAGAGATTCTTTAAAACAAGTTTTATTAGGATTAGAAGAACACAAGATTGATGTTCCATATAATCAATTAGATATACATCAAAAGAAGTAACTTTATAGTTACTTTTTTAAATAGTTATATACTCTTTCATTAAAATCTTTAGCTTGTTCATATAATCCATGAGAGTATCCTTCATAAATATATAATTTACTATTCTTTATTTTTTTATTTAATAATATAGAACCATCTACTCCTAATACATTATCATCTGATCCACCAATAATAAATGTAGGACATTTTATCTTATTTAGGTCTTTGTAAACATCAAATACCATACATGATTTTGCCATTACTATAAATCTATCAAAACTCTTTGGTTTACTTATATTACTAAGTAGACTATATATTTTTTTACCTTTTTCAATATATTTTCCTGTATAAGATCTAATAGCAGTATCAATCATAATTCCTTTGTAATCATTTTTATATGCCATACCAATCCAATTATCAACTACTTCTTTTAGTGTTTCTGTAGGTTTAGGTGTTGTTACTACTAAAACTAATTTATTTACTCTTTCAGGATAATTAATCGAAAGTGTTTGTGCAATCATTCCTCCTTGAGATACACCTATTACATCCGCTTCTTCAATACCTAACTTATCCATACATTTTACTAAATCATCAGTCATATTCTTTATACTAAAACCTTTAGGTATTTTATTTCTTCTACTAAATGAATATACTGTATAATCTTTTGAATATATCTTATAAAGAAGAGAGTAAGGAACCGCTAAACCTTTAACTGTTTTTAATCCATCTCCTACTCCTGGAATCATAATTAAATTCTTTTTACCAGTTCCAAATTTTATATAATTTGCGCTAAATTCTTCTGTTACTACTACACCATTCTTTGGTTTAGCCATATTATCACGTCCTAATAAAAGTATAACATAAAAAAACAGTCTATTGACTGTTTAATATTTCTTTTTAGGAGTTTTTATATAATCAAAATAGACAACTATAAAGTGTTTTGTAAGTACTGATGAATTATTTTTTTCTTCTTATTTCTTCTCCACAATATAAATAGTATTCTTTTCAAATATACCAAATGCAAATCCTAGTCTTAAGAATATAGGCATATTATCATATGCATCAAAAGTAGTTCTTTCTAATAATTCTTTTATACTTATATTTTCTTCATATCCATAAGGATTAAGAATAATAACTTTATCATTAGGAATATCCATACCTACGATTAATGAATAGTGAAGTGTCCATTCTCCTTCATATTTAGCTGCCCATTCAAATGGAACTGGTATCCCATTTGATAAACTATTATATACTTTATCTATTAATTCAGAACTCTTTAGATATTTATACATTGTTGTTTTATAATCAGGAAATTGTTTATTCATTTCCTCTTCAAATTTTTTTCCTGTTGAAGTTACAACTTTTCCATATTTATCATATAAATATTTTTCAGTTATTTCATTGTTTTTAGTCCATTTAGCAAACATTTCTATAACGGCATATCCACAAGATACATCCTGTTTAATATAATTAGCACCAGTTACATATACACTTTTTTCATATTTTGAATCTTCATAAATACTGGTATAATCATCCGCTAAATTAACAGTTTTAATATTATTTAGTATAATTGCTCCTATTGATATAATGGCTAGTACTAAGACTAAACTTATAATAAATGATAGTATTTTTTTAACTTTTTTCATAAGACCTCCTATTTTTTTTATTATATCATAATTATTTGACTATCAATAACAATTATGATAATATATTTTCCCACAAAGAAGGGATTATATGTCTTTAATTAATCAATATAGAAAGAAGAAGATAGAAAAAGATTATTCTATAGATTTTAATGATTTATACTATGGAAAATTATATACATTAAAAGATGAATACAAAGGTTATATTTCATTAAATGAAGTATTTCATAAAATGTGTCGTACATCTTATGATTATCCTGATAATACTGGATATAACCTTCATTTTTTTCCAGATAATAATGTATTTGAGGAAAGAGAAATTGTATATAAAAAATTGAGAAAAAAATTTTGGAAAACATCTGATCAAGCGCAAGAATTATTAACAGAAGAAAAATTTGATTATGTTGGTTTTGCAAAACCAGATATTATTGATTATGATAAAAACCACGAAAGTATTTTTTCTTTTCTTGCTGTTGATATAAGAGATGAGATTTATTCATGTCAAGAAGAATTAGATTGTTTTGTTGTTGATGAACCATTAAGGAAAAATGATAAAATTAAATCAATATGGGATTATATTAAAAATCATCAAGATATAGAATCATATAAAAAGTTTTTAATTAATCTTAAAGAACAAAGTATAGAATTACATCTAAAGTCAATTAATAGAGAAAGAACAGAAGAATTTAAAACTCTTTTAAAAAAATATATAGCAGAAAATAATATTATTCAATATAAGAATTATAGTATAGCAATGAATATATGTATTGATTATATGAATAGGAATGGTATAGAATTTATCCAAGAGAGCAGTATAGATTCTTTATTGTTTGATATAAAGAGAAATAATCCTGGTTTAAGTAACGATTTAATAAATGATATTTCTAAAGTATTAAGAGCAATAAAGATGTTAAAATATAATAAAGAAGAAAAAATAGTTAAAGAATATACGTATGTTAATTCTTATCATCCTCGTTTAAAGTAATAATTAAAAAGTCTGAATTAATTCAGACTTTTTTATTCACTGACTAATAAATCAGTAGGTTCTATTTTTCTTATCTTTAAGGAACTCATTAAACTCTTCTTTTGAGTAACAAGCATACGTCTTAACATCAAACATATTTAAATAATCACAAGTATTATCCGCAAGTTCTTTTTCGTCATCAATTATTAAAACATCATATTTCATAGTATCACCAACCTAACTACATTATATAATAAAACTAGAGTATATACTCTAGTTTTGGTTTTCATTATTATTCTTTCTCTTAAATATTTTTGATAAAAATTTAGGCTTCTTAAAAACAGGACCATATGCTTGTTTTATTATATCTTCTGTCATATAATCATATTCATGTTCATCAACCAATGATTGCCACTCTGCTATTTCTTCCATCGACATTTTATACTTTTCTATCGCTACTTCTCTACTTTTAAATGGATCCGCAACTGGTTCTATAACCATTCCACTTCTAGAAGACATATCTATTACTTCTCCATTTTCAACACTTTCTATCTCTCTTAATAAATGACAAATCAAATCATCTTTAGTTGCTTCATCATAATCAGATTTTTCTACTAAATCTATTAATTTATTATTACGTTCTTTTATACTCAACATGTTAACCCTCCAAGAAAATTATAACATAAAAAAGCAATCCTATCACCATAAAAAAACGAACTATTACTAGTTCGACTTTTTCTAATGGGGCGGAATATGGGGATCGAACCCATGCATACCGGAGCCACAATCCGGCGTGTTAACCACTTCACCAACTCCGCCATAAACAATGCATACATAATATAACACATTATTTGACAAATAACAAGACTATTTTTCTTAATTGACTTAACTTTTACTTTAAATAATGATAAAATGAAAACAATAGGTGAAGTTTTATGAAGTTTATTAGTAGAAAAAAAATTGAAAAACTAATTGAAGAAGAAAAGCAAAAAAGAATTGAACAATTTGAAGGAGTTATATATATAATTCTAATGTTTATACTATTCTCTATGTTAGGTTGGTGTTGGGAACTATTATATGATTTCTTAAAACATGGTGTACTCGCTAATCACGGAGTATTACATGGCCCATGGTTACCAATTTATGGTGGTGGTGGTGTATTTATGTATCTAATGCTAAATAGATATAAAAAGAACTGGATAATAGTATTTATGGGTGGATTTGTTTTTTGTACTATAATAGAATATTGTACAGCATTATATCTAGAAACATTTAAACATCATAAATGGTGGAGTTATGTAAATATGCCATTTAATATAGAAGGAAGAATTTGTTTATTAGCATCTATCTTCTTTGGTATATCAGGACTTGCTTGTATCTATATATTCGCTCCTAGAATAAAGGAATTTATGAAAAAATTTGAATTAAAATATGTTGCAGTTATATGTTTATTCTTATTTACTTTATTTGCAATTGATTTTATATATTCTGATAAACATCCAAATATAGTAGAAAAATATAAAATAATAGATACTGAAGCAATTGGAGAAAAAAGAATATTTAAAAAATAGAAACCATTTGGTTTCTATTTTAATTTGATTATTGAATACATTATAACCATTCCAATTATAATAGCAATAATACTAATTATAATTGCACTTGCATTTCCTTTTTCATCTAATGCTTCAGGCATTTCTTCTGGCATTACTTCTTTTACTTCTTTATCTTCAAATACTGTTGGATTTAAATTATTAACAGTATCTGTAGTTATTGGAGCTTGATTAAATACAGTATCAGATAATTCATCATTATTATATGAAACAGGAGTTACATCAGGTTTAATCTCATCAGCAATATCTTGTTCAGGTTCAGGTTGAGCAACTGGTGTTGGTTCTTCAGCAACCATTGCAGCTTGTTCTTGAACAACTGGTGCTACTGGAGCAGCTTGAATTTCTTTAGCCTTCATATAAGCATCATACTTATCTTGCATTTGTCTGCTAAATGTTTCTAATTCTTGTTCTATTACTTCAAAAGGTTTACTTAAATCATCGTCATTATATTTCTTTAAGAAACTAACATATTCTTCTTGAGTAATAATTGGATTATTTTTAGCACATTCATTTAAACGATCAATAATTTCTTTTCTTCTTGTTTCTTTTAAATCTGACTTATATTTTTCAAATAATGCCTTCTTTTGTTCATCTGTATAATTTGGATTATTTAATATTCTCATAACTTCATCGTTGTTATAATCAAAATTTCCTACCATATAAATCTCGTCTCCTATTCTAATACAATTATATTATACCTAAAAAACTAGTACTTTGTAAAGTGTTTTCCTTATTTTATAAGAGTTTTTAGCGTTTTTTATCAAAAAAAAGGGTATTTCTACCCTTTAAAAGTTAAACATTAAAATCGATGGTTTTAAAAGTAATAACAAACCAATTAAAATTGTTATTATTCCGGCAACTAAATGAGAATATTTACTGTATTTTGTTGATATTCCAGTTACCTTTAATGTAGTCATAGCAATAACAAATACAACTATATCATCTATTAAGAAGAACAATATATATAAAAACATATAAAATGCATAACTACCTACAGATAAATTATTCATCGCAAGTACTTGAGTAAATATAATAGGTAATCCTATAGAACACATCATCTCAATTATATTAACTGATGCTGCTAAAAGAATAATACCTAAAATTGCTAATATAAAACTCTTTTCATTTGTTATTTTAGTAATCTTTGTCATTATTTTCTTTCTATCTTTATTCTTAACTACTTCACAGCCTGAATCTTTCTTTCTAGATTTATAATAATTATTAAGATTAATAAATCCTACTATAAATGCTACTAAAGCAATAAGTATTCTAACTAAATATATTTTACTTATAAATGATGCAAGACTTAGCCATGAGATCATAAATAATAAGTATACTAAACCAGATGTTAATATAAATGTTAGACCTAATATCCACATTCTTTTTCTATTTTTAGTATTTAATAGCATTGTAATCAAGAATAAAAGTATCCACATAGCACAAGGATTAAATCCATCTGCTAGCCCTAAAACCACTGCTAAAATAGGTAAAGAAAGCTCTTTTACTTTTACATTTCCAAAAATAGGTACATTAACTTCCTCTACTTCTTCTGTTGTTGGCTTAATCTCATTTACTTTTTTATTCTTTAATATTTTTCCAACCACATCTTCATATTTCTTATCTTTTTTATAATTATCTACATATTTTTTTATTCTTTTATCAGTTGATCCTTTACTATATCCAACTATTACTTTATTCCCAATTACTAAATAAGGAACTCCATTTTCATGATTATTTAGTTTATTTTGTACTTTTATTAGCTTTTCTCTATTATCTTCACTATGCCATATCTCATATTTTACTAAACTAGCATTCTTTTCTTCTTTTAAGTATTCTTTTAAAAATTCTTCTTCTTGAGCGCAATGTGGACATCCATCTCCATAAAAAAGATATAAATTAACCTTATTATCAGCTTTTACTGATATTGGTATTAATAAAGTTAATAATAAAAGAAATAATATCTTAAACTTCTTCATATTCTTTTAACACCTCTTCTATATCTTTATAATTTTTCTCCCCTATTAATCTCTTAACTTCCTTATCACCTTTTATAAATATTAATTCTGGTAAAGTTTCACCAACATTATATTTACTTACTTCTTCTTCATCAAAATCATAATCCAAACTTACAATTTCAACGTCATAATTTTTATTTATCTTATCTAATGCATTATTAGTAATTAAACAAGCAGGACACCATAATGCACCAATTTTAATAATCTTCATAAAATCACCAATATAATTATAACATAAAAAAAGAGTTAATTTAAGGTAATAATAACTCTTGCCCTATACTTAATATATTATTATTCAAATTATTTAGACTTTTTATTTTATCCACAGTAGTATTATTAGCCCTAGAAATAGACCATAGACTATCTCCTTTTTGAACAATATATGTCCTATTATTGGAAGGAATCTTTAATATCATTCCTATACTTAACAAATTACTACTTAAATTATTAAGATTCTTTAACTCATTAACAGTTGTATTAAATTTTTGGGATATTGACCACAAGCTATCTCCTTTTGCTACCGTATAAGTTTTAGTGTTTAATGATGAAGATCCTGGTGAAGGTATTTTTAATATTTGATTAATACTTAGATTATTAGTTTTTAAATTGTTATAATTCTTTAATTCATCTACCGAAATACCATATTTTTTACTTATTGACCATAAACTATCTCCTTTTTTGACAATATATTCATTATCTAAAGTATAAGAATATGGAACTCCTAATTGAGTTGCAATAACTTTTATTATAGATTCTGCGTATTTAATATATTCATTTTTAAGATTTTTTATATCATTTTGGTTATTTACGCTTCCATAATTAATAATAATTGTCTCTATATTACCTGTATTCTTTAATAATTCATCATAATCTTTACTTGTGTCATTTTCATCTCTTCTTTGATAAACTTTATTTACTTTTATACCTCTTTCTTTAAAACTATTTTCTAACTTATTTGAAAGAGCATTAGAATTTTTAAGAGAGTATATTATATCTACTCCTTCATCATTATCATTTCTAAGTCTATTTGATATCGCAATTATATTACTTGTATTTCCAAATGCTTCTTTTATTAGACTACCTCTTTGACTTATATTTAAATCAGTATCAGTATCTCTTGTTAGATAAGTATTTATTCCTAAACTATTTAATCTATCATTAATATATTTACTTATCATTAAATTAAAATCTTTTTCTATTATTCCATTAGCGTTAAAACCTATGTCATTTCCACCTCTATAGGCATCAATTACTATCATATAATCACCAATATAAATATATGCACAAAAAAACTAGTTATTAACTAGTTATGATTTAAATGGTGACCTGTATGGGACTTGAACCCATGAATGTTGCCTTGAGAGGGCAATGTGTTAACCGCTTCACCAACAGGCCATTAAAAATAGACTTAAAGTCTATTTTTCTTTTGTAAAGAATATCATTGCGATTACAGTAAGAACCGCTACTGCTGAAACAACAATTATAGGTAATAAAGCAGATTTTGTTTTTTCTTCTTTTTTCTTATTACCTTTTTTAAAATCTTTTACTACATCTTTATAATCTTTATTATTATATGCTTCTTTGATAGTAGTTTTAATATCTTCTGCCATGCTTGAAGCAAATCCACTATAATATTTGTCTCCAATTACTATAAATGGAACTCCATTAGCTTCTGTACCTAATTCTTTAGCTACATTATCCATTAAAGTAGCATTTGATTCATCATACCATACTTCATAATCTACTAATGTATAGTATTTTGAGAATTCTTCATCTTTATCTAATTCTGAGAACCATTCTTCTGCTTCTGCACAGTGAGGACATCCTTCACCCCTAAATAAATAAACATTTATTTTACTCTTTTCTTTTGTATCTGCATTTACTATTGCGAATGGAATAAATAATACTAATGCAAATACTAATACCTTAAATAATCTCTTCATAAATAACCTTCCTTCTATTTCATTATAACATAAAAAAAACTAATTACTTAGTTTTTTTTGTTTTTTTGTTCACCTAATGAATCATCATATTCACTTGATCCAAATGCTAATACTGCATATCCTATAAGAGGAAGTAAAATAATTAGTATTGCATAAGCAGGATCTTGTTTAAATTTCTTAGAGATTGAAATAGCAGCCATTATAGTAAATACAAAGTCAATTATATATCCAACACATGGTATAAATATAAAGAACATATAATAACCTGGATAACCTGATATTTCATATAATACCCATCTATTATAGAAAGGAATAATTGCTTCCCATCCATTTCTACCAGCTTTTTTAAATAATATCCATTTAACTATTATTCCAAATATTACAAATGGGAATGCTATAAATAAGAATGCAATTAAAGTACCTATTCCAATTGCAGTGAATACTTCTGCAAACATATAGAATAATTGTTTAAACATACCATTGAATTCTTCTATATCATCTGAATCAATATTAATTGTCATATCTCCATCTTCATCTTTAGATGATATTAAAGAGCTATCTGAAGTTTCATCGTCATCGTCATCATCTTCTGTTATATTATTATCTTGTACTTTCTTAACAACATCTTCATAACTAGATGAATTATAAGAAGCTTTAATTTGATCTTTTAATTGAGTATCCATTGATGAAGTATAACCACTAAAGTATTTATCACCAATAACCATAAATGGAACTCCATTTGCTTCTGTATTTAATTCTTCTGCAACATCATTCATTAAATCTGCATTATCTTCATCATACCAAACTTCATAATCTACTAATTCATAGTAGTTACTATATTCAGCATCTTTAGATAAAGCTTCAAAGAACTTTTCTGCTTCTGCACAATGAGGACAACCTTCTCCTCTAAATAAATAAACATTAACTTTTTGAGCTGCATCTACTGAGAAAAATGGTATTATCATTAACACTAATGCAACTAATAATAATTTAAATCTTTTCATATACTCCTACCTTTCAAAACAATTATATCACTTTTATTTAATTGTTACTATACCTGTAACATCTTTTATTTTTAAAACATTCTTTTTATATTTACATACATTTTTAGAAATAGAATTAGTTGGATTATCACTATCTATTTTTAACTTACATATAGAATTTTTTTCTACATTAATAGAAATATCACCTGATGTACTTTCAATATATGAATCACCTAATATCATTAATTTCTTTATTAGTACTTCTCCAGTAATAGTATCTATATTTGTATTACCTCTTAATGATTTAACAAAAATATCTCCTGTTGAACTAGTTAAAATAAGACTAGTATCAACACTATCTATATTTATATTACCTGATACTGTTTTAATATTTATTTTATTAACATCTCCAACTGTAACAGTACCTGAATTATTATCTACATTAATTTCGTTAACAAAATTTCCTATATTAATATTACCAAAACCATTTATTATAGTTATATTTCCATAATATGTTTCAGGAATATAAACTATATAACTAGTTTTAACAAATGCATTAGTTACTTGTTCTTTTATATGTACTGAATTATTATATTCAGTTTTTTTAAAAAACATTTTATTAGTCTTTCCAGATTGTTTTATAACTAATTCTGTTTTATTAGATAAAACATATTTTACATTCGCATTTCTAAAATCAAAAAATAGATCTTCTATATCATCTATTTTGTATTCTTTTATTATTTCAGTTGCTACTACTTTTTTAATCTTCTTATCATGCTTAACAAACACTAATTTATACAAAGAAAAAATTACAAGTAATAATAATAGTATTAATACTAAACAAATAACCATTAATATAGTTTTTAATTCACTTTTATTTTTCATATCTTACACCTAAATGTATAGTATCAAAATAAAAAATAAAAAGCAACAATGTTGCTTTTTATTTTTTATTTTTATAACGTAGTTGTAATAATTCTAATATTTCTAAGTTTTTTCTTTCTTCAACTATAAAATTTGTTAGTATATTTTTTATATACAGATCATCTATTTCATTTAAATTTTTAGTATATAAAATTATTTTTTCTTTAGTTAATCTTATATTAACTTCTATTAATTTTTCTTTATCTTCTAAGAAGAATATTTCATCTATATTATAATTATTAAAATTAGGTATATCTCCAAGCATAGTTATAATTCTTCCAAATATTTCTAGATGCGCTAAAGAATCATTAGATAGTTTATTTATATTATTTGAAAAATATGTATCTGTTTCACTAAATAAATAGTTTTCATATTTATATAAAAGGAAAGAAGTTAAATCACTGAATTTAGAGCAATAATTCTTTTTTATTAATTCAGCATATTTTTTATTCTTTCCTTCTACTTTAATATCCATTTTACTCACCTAATGAATAATATGAATATTAATTATAATTATTCAATTTCTTTTAATTTTTGATATATTTTAACCATTGCATAAGTATCTAACTTACAATACTTTAATAAATTATTTCTTACTATTTCTTGTTCTTTTTTAGATAATGTTCCTAGTTTTTTAAATGTATCCATTGCTTCTCCTCCATTATGAACCATATCTAAATTATGATAGTCTAGTTCTTTATCATTAGGAAATAACGCTGGCAATACATATTTAATTGAGTATGAACCGTCCATTTCTTTTACATAATAATCTCTATTATAGAAAGGTATCATTAAATCTTTGATATTATCATGTATTTTCATTAATGATTCTGATAAATCAGGATATATGTTTGAAAGTGATTTTATAACTCCTTTTTCAAAAGACATATTATACGCAAGTACATCAACATTAGTTGGAATATCTTTTACTAATTGTTCTGCTAAAGATCTTCTAGGATCTATATCTGGTTCACTTAAAAATTCTTTATGTTTTAATTCATTATTTTCATAATAATGAAGTGAATATTGAAATGGTACTTGTCCATATACTCTTTGACCATTATATTTAGGAATAGCGTCTTGATATGTTTCAAAATCCAAAAAGTATAATGGTTCTTTTAATGTAGATAAGAACAATTTGATTTTATCTTTATTAATTTTAGGTTCTTTATCATGTAACCTATAATCCATTTGTTCTAAATATTTATCATTTAATTTTTCATTTATTAAATCTTCAAAATTAATTAAACCTTTCTTATATAAATCTATCTTTTTATTAATAGTCATACCTCTTATTTCAAATACATTATTATCTTTTATATGTTTTGAACAGTATTTAAAAAACGGACAATCATATGGCTTAAAGCAATGAATATCTAAATCAATATCTGGTTCTTTTTCTGAATCTAATATCTCATTTATTTCTTTAACATTTTCTTCTATTTCAGATTCTTTTTTTATAGATAAAGATGTAATATCTTCAATAGAAAACAATTCTTTTAAATCTAGTTCATCTTTAAATTCATAAAAAGAATTTAAATGCATTATATTAACTGATTTAACTTTATAACCTAATTTTTTTAATATATATGCTTGAAATGAAGCATCATCTTTATAGATATCTTTTACTTCAGTAGAACTTTTAACTTCATATATATTTACTCCATCATCATCGATTTTTAATATATCTATACTCGCAAATAAATTATCGAATTTAAATGAAGCTTCACAAATAACACTTTTATTTTGTTTTAAATATTCTTTAGTTTCCATTATCATTTTAATTAAAACTTCATTAAACTTAACTAAAGAGTAATTTCCAAAATACCTTCTAGCAAGATCTCCTACTTCATTACCATTTTCCATAACACTTTCATTTTTTGTTTCTATATATTCTTCTGGTTTATATTTATTTAACCAAATTTGTTTTTTACATTGTATATAATTACAGTATAATGACTTTGAAATATTGCTCATATTTATCACCTATAAACATTTTAACACTAAAAATCGACAATTTTTTAAAAAAAGTATAATATTTTTTATAGAATATGATATAATTAGTGTAGATAGGAGGAGAAGGTATGTATAGCGATTATTACAATTATGGTACTACTACTGCTACTACAGCAGCAGGATTAGCAGCTGGTCTAATTGTTTTATTTGTTATCTTAGGAATTATTGCTTTAGCAGCAGCTATTGTTTATTTAATAGGTGTTATGAAGATTCTTAAGAAAGCAGGTAAACCATCTTGGGGAGCATGGGTTCCAGGTTATGATTCAATTTTACTTTGTGAAGTTGCTGGAATTGATCCACGTTGGGTATTAATAGTAGTTTATAGTTCAGTTGCTTGTATTATTCCAATTATTGGTTGGTTAGCTACTGCAGCTGCTCTAATTTACTTTGCTATTTTACTAAACGTAAGTTTAGCAAGAGCATTTGGAAAATCTGATGGATTCGCTGTTGGTTTAATTTTATTACCAGTTGTATTCTATCCAATTCTTGGATTCGGATCAGCTAAATATGGTAAAGTTAATCCAATGAATGACATTATTTTCAAAAAAAAGAACTAATTAATTAGTTCTTTTTTTTGGATTCATATCCATAAACATATCTAAAGTTAATTGTTTATATACTGGTTCTTCTTTTATTGGTTCTTCTGGTTTAATAATAATAGGTGTTTTTACTTCCATACCATAATTATCCCAATGACTATATCTGTTTATATCTGTTCTTTGAACTATTTTGTTTTCTTCTACAAGTGATATATATTCAATTACTAGATTTCTTAACTGAGTATAATTAGAAAGATAACTTCTTAGTAATTGTAATTTACTTAACATATATTGTTCAGTTCCCTTATTCTTATCAAAAGTAAATCTTTCTCTATAAATATCTTTTAAGTTAGACGCAATTAATGATTCATAACCTAATAATTTATCATTATATTTTTTTAATATGATCATAGATAATTCTTTAATAAATTTATCTAACTTTTTATCTACTTCTAATTTTTTTTGCTTCCCATGTCTAATTTGATAGTCTCTTCTTTCAGCAAATTCTCTTAGACTATTTAAATACTTTTGTGTATTTTCTGAACACATATCAAATATTGGACTATATGTTCTTGTTTCTGTTTTTTTATGTGGAAAAGACGCATCATAAAATGTACCATCTAATGTTACTCTAGGATTATATTCTTTTAAGAAGTTTCTAGCTTCTTCTTTTTTTATATCCATTGTTACTAAGTCTAAAGATGAAATATCTATGAAATCTCTACGTAATTCTCCATCAACTGGTACATTTAATGCTTTACCAATTCCATTTTTTCCATTCATTAAGTAATAATTAATAGCCATAACTATCCCCCTTATTACTACATTAATATATAATAATTAGTATTATTTGTCAATTTTCATGATATAATCAAGTAAGAGGAATAATATATGAAATATTTTAAAGATTGGAATTTATATGAAAAACTATATTTATCATTAGGTTTATTATTAACTATTATAATATCTATAATAACTAAAAGTTCTATTATAAGTATGTTATATGTTATTACGTATATAACTAATGCTTTATTATCATCAAAAGGTAAACCTGAATGTTATATATTTGGTTTTATAGGTATGATATTTTATGGATACTTATCATTCTCTCAAAAATACTATGGAGAAGTGTTAATACTGTTATTTTTAGCGACTCCAGTAATGATAATGGGTGTTATTAGTTGGTTAAAAAATAAAGATGATGATACTATAATTATTAATACAATATCTAAGAAAGAAATATTTTTAGCGTTACTTTCACAAGTAATTATGTTCTTCTTATATTACTATATTTTAAAACTATTTAATACAAATATGTTAGTTGTCAGTAGTTTATCGATAGTAATGAGTTTACTTGCATTATATTTTGGTTCTAGAAGAAGTGAAATATGTTATATTTTTTATATATTAAATGATATAGTTGGAATAGGATTATGGATAATGCCTATTTTAAATGGACAAGAAGCAGTGTTCTCTGTAATATTTGGACCATTATTATTATTTATAAATGATATATATGGTGTATATAACTGGAAAAGATTAAAGAAAAAGCAAACGGAGGTAAAATAATGGAAAAGAAAAAAGATATATTAATAGATGTAGATGAGGTAATAGTATTTTCTGGATTTGTAGAGGCAGTTAATGACTTTATGGGTACTAATTATGTAATAGATGATTTTACTGAATACTATATAGATGAAGCTGCTATACCAAAAGAAAAAATGGATGATTTTAATAAGTTTTTAGATGGTAGAAACTTATATGAATATGCAGAAATATTACCTGATGCTATAGAATCTATAAAAGAATTAAACGAAGAATATAACACTTATTTCTTAACATCATGTGTTAATGAAGCTAATTTAGATGGTTGTGGAAGAGTATTTATGGATAAATATAATTTCTTAAGAAAGAATTTTCCTTTTATAAATCCTAAACAATTCATATTTACTGGATCTAAAGGATTATTTAAAGCATATGCTAAAATAGATAATTTATTAGAAAACTTTAACAGTGAAGAAGAAGTAGAAGTTAAGATATTATTCCCTTCATATCATAATAAAGATATAACAGATAAAGAATTAAAAGAAAAAGGCGTTATAAGAGCAGGTTATGAATGGAGAACTGGTTGGAAAGAAGTTAAAAAATTGTTATTGAGTTAAATATATGGAACATAAAATGAAATTACAACCAAAATACTTTGATTGTATGCTTAATGGAACAAAAAGAATTGAAGTAAGATAAAAATGATTCTAAAGAAAACTTATTAAATATACTTAGTGAATTCTATTCTGATGATGAACAAGAAAAATATGGGGTATTAGGTATAAAAATAGATATAATTAAATAAAATTATATAAAGTGAGGTTTTTATATGTTGTTTGTAATTATAAGTATTGTTATTATATCAATAATAGGTACTATATCGCATTTCCTATATGATATAAGTAATCATAATAAATTTATTGGTTTATTTAGTGCAGTTAATGAAAGTACATGGGAACACATTAAAATAGCACTTACTCCTACTCTTTTATGGAGTTTAGTTGATGGAATAAGGTATGGATCTGAACCAAATTATTTCTTAGCTAAATTTATTAGTTTGTTAGTAGTAATATTATTAATGCCTATATTATTCTATGGATATCAATTATTTACTAAAAAAGATGTAGTTATATTTGATATATTAATATTTTATATAGTTATTACTGCTAGTCAGTTAGCATTCTACTATATAATTAATATGAGCAGTGTTAATAGTGTTATTAGATATTTATCTTTAATAGGAATATTTATTATATTTGCTGGTTACTTAATACATACTGCATTACCTGGCAAAGGTTTTATATTTAAAGATCCAATAACAAATAAATATGGTTTTAAAGGTCATTCTGAAATAAAAAAGAAAAAATAAGAGATTCATTTGAATCTCTTTTTAAAATTCTATAAAAATTGGTTCTTCAGTAAATGAATTAATGCTTGCTTTAGCATTCTTTAAATATAGTACTTCTGTATTATCATCATCTGCTGAATACATACCTTTTAATTCAGGATTAGCATCTAACATACTTACCTTTGCTTCTCTTCTATTATCTTCTACTACTTCTGCTTCTAATCTTATCCATTTTCCATTTAAAAAACTAGATATTTCTATTTTTGGATTTTTTTTCATTTGTTTAGAAACATTCTTTATTTTTCCTGTTTGAATATATAGTTTATCTTCAAATATATTTAATGCACCAAATGGTCTAACTCTAGGTTGATCACCATCTTCTGTCGCAATAAAAAATACACCACATTCTTTTAAAAATTCATATACTTCTTTCATACTATACCTCCTAATATAAATATACCACAAAAAAAGGATTATGCAATCCTTCTTAAATGTTTATATTCTTTTACTGCTTCTATATCCGCAGGTAACCAGTCTACTGACTCTAATTCAGTCTTATCAAGCCATTTCATATCATCATATTCCATATTCTTATCATCATGTCTAACAAACTCTACATCATTTTTCAAAGTACAAATATAAGTATGCATAATAAGATGAAATTTAGGATAATCATACTGAATAGTTTTTAAAAAATCTATTATATTTATATCGGCATTTAATTCTTCTTTTATTTCTCTAATTAAAGCTGGTTCATCAAATTCATTATGTTCTATTTTTCCACCAGGAAATTCCCATTTACCTTTAAATTCACCATATCCTCTTTGAGTCGCAAGTATTTTACCTTCTTTAACAATAATTCCCGCAACTACTTCTACTATTTTCTTCTTGTTCATACTTATACCTCTTTTCTATTATCATTATAGAATAATTTAGGTATATTGAAAAGTGAATAAAAAGCATAATAGGTATTCCAATATGGAATACCTATTTAATTTCAATATTTATATATTCTTGTATAAATCTTTTAGGAGCATTTGTTAAAAATTTCTTATTAAAAATGACATCTATATCTGTTGTTGGTAATGTTTCTTTTATTCTTATTTCTTTGTATTTATCATTTTCTTTAACTATATTACTAATTATATAACCAATACCTAAATTATTATCAACCGCATTAAGTATTACTTCACTTTTATGTATATTCATTATCTTTTTAGGCTTAACACCATTCTTTAAGAATACTTCATTTAATGCTTTTCTATTACTTGTACCTTCAATAGGTAATATTAGAGGTATACTTTCTAAATCCTTTATGGATTTTATATTTTTATAATTATTATAATTATCTTTATTACAAATAAATGAATATTTAACTGTGGATAACTTAATAATATTAAAATCTTTATTATTAGTAATAACAGGTCCAGTATCTATAATAAAATCAATAGTATGTTTATCAAGTAATTCTAGTAATTGTCTTGTTGATCCATTCATAAGAGTTATTTCTATGTTAGGATACTTATTATGAAAATCTACTATCTTATCAAAGAAAAAGAATGATGCGATGTGTGATGGTAAACCAATATTTAATTTACCTCTTTCTAAATTTTCTGCTTCAAGCATTATTCTTTCCGCAGTTAATAAATTACCGTAAGACTTTTCCACATAGAAAAGTAATTCTCTACCCTTTTCAGTTAATTCTATACCATTATTATTTCTATAAAATAATTGTGTCTCTAATTCATCTTCTAATTTTTTAATAGATTTACTTATCGCTGATTGAGTAGTATAAGTAAATTCTGCAGTCTTAGAAAAACTTCCATATTTCGCAACGTCATAAAAAACTTTATACAAATTTAAATTGATATTTTTATACATACTATCACCTAAAAGTATTATATCATGATTGATTATAAAAAAGTAAATTAATATATGATATAATTTATATAGGAAGTGATAATATGAGTCATATAGAATATGAAGTTAGAGTATTAGAAATTAATAAAGATGAAATACAAAAGAAATTAACTGAATTAAATGCAGTTTTAATAGAAGATGTATTTCAAAAAAGATATGTTTATGATTTTAAACCTGTTCTTCCTAACAAATGGATTAGATTAAGAACAAATGGGTCAAAAACTACTCTTACTATTAAGGATGTAGAATCATCTAAAATAGATGGAACTAAAGAAGTAGAAATAGAAGTAAGTGATTTTGATACTACAAATGAAATATTAAAAGAATTAGGATATACTCCAAGAGGAATACAAGAAAATAAAAGAATTAAATATAATTTAAATGGTGTAGAAGTAGACATTGATACATGGCCTAAAATACCTACATATTTAGAAATAGAAGGAACAAGTGAAGAAGAAGTATATAATACTCTTAAATTACTAGGTATTCCTAAAGAAAAAGCTACATCTTTAGATGTAGAAAGTATATATGAAAAAATATATGGAATAGATTTTTCAAAAGATCCTAATTTATCTTTTGAAAAATAATAAATTGTTATAAAAACGGGCGAATATTCCAGTGAAAACTGGTAGAGAACATATTTCAAATATCATATAATTGTACTTGAAAGAAGGGAAAATTATGGAAATTGGAAAAAAAATTATGGATTTGAGAAAGAAAAATGGACTTTCTCAAGAAGAACTTGCTGAAAAAGTAGGCGTAGCAAGACAAACCATTTCAAAATGGGAATTAGGAGAAACATCACCAGATTTAAAACAATCAAAAGAATTATCAAAAATATTTAATGTTAGTTTGGATGAATTAGTTAATAATGATATTAAAAATGTTTTAGTTGAAAAAACATCTAATACAGAAAAATTAGCAGGTTTAATATTAAAACTATTAAAATTTATGATTATTTTTATAATAGTCGTTCCAATTCTTTTAATTGTTTTAAGAATTATTTTTACTAGTATTCATGAAAATAATTCAGGAAGACTAATGAATGTTTCAATTAGCTGTACATTACATGATAAAGAATATAGTTATGAATTTAATTATTATGAAACAACTGGCGAAATTAAAGAAGCTGGTGGAGATGGATATATATCTAATGTAACTAATGTTAATGATTACAGTGATGCATATCAAGCATTAGATGTTATAGATGCCTATGTAAAAAATAACGGCGGTTCTTGTAATAGAACTGAAGCTAAACCAGCTAAATAATAAAAAACACTAACATAAGTTAGTGTTTTTTTATTATTCATTTGTTTTATTTTCCAAAGATAAGTGTTTTGCTGTACTATTATTATTACTCATACCATTAAGTTGACTTTTTAACTCTTCTAATGAATATTTAGTAAAAATATTATGAGCAAAATCAAACATATTTCCATCTTCAAATATTCCTTCAGTTATTCGTTTATCTGGTTTAAATCCTAATTTAAACAATTTATAAGTATTTAAATCTAACACTTCTTCTTCACTATATCCAAAGCCTTGTTTTAATACCTTTAATGTTTCTTCATCATAAAATGCATAACATGGTCCTGTTGAAGCTGAATCAGGATTAAAAACATGATTTGAAAATAAATGAATTCCTTCATCTTCTTCTATAATTGCGAAGTCTATTAAGCAAGTTTTCTCCATAATATTTATACAACTAACATTAAGTCTAATTGGTTTAATATTTAATAATCCGTTAATCAAAATACCAGTTGAAGGATTGTAACTAGATTTTCTACATATAAAATTAGGATTTTCCAAATATAGATCTTCAAACACATAATTATTAGAGTTTTCATTTATTTCTTCTTTTTTTAAAGCTCCCGGAGTAAAAGAATAATCTCCCATTACTTTATTTATACTTAAAATATCAGCATCATTAATATTTTCTGAATTTTTAATAGTATAATAAAAACAAGTTTTTGAATCGAATATCATAGTATTCCCCCTTGAATAAAACATATTATAGCATACCCATATAATAAATAAAACAATTTTTTTATTAAATTAATTAAAAAAAATCAATCTTTATAAGTTTGATTTTTTATATATTATAAAACTCTTTAATAAATCCAATTATATCAGAATTATTTTCTTTTACTTTAGGATCTTCTAACAATTCATCTAAAGTAAAATATTCACCGTCTATATCACTTTTTACTTCATAAAAATAATGATGATATGTTCTATTTTCACCATGGGAAACAGAATATTTATCATGCTCTTTATCAAATAAAAATTTTACATTATCAGTATTATACTTTTCTTTTATTTCATCGATATTATTTCCTTTGATATTTGGAAACAAATACATATCCCATCTATCATCATAATAATTTAGAAATTTATCATCTTTTTTTATTATAATTATTGAATGTATACTTCCCATAGGCTACTCCTTACATAGATAATTATATCATAAAGAATAAAAAAAATCGAACTAATAGTTCGACTAATAATCATAATGGCACGATAATCATAGGAGTTTAAAACTATTATACATTGTAAAAATAATATGACAACAATATGTTATAATATGTAAGTGTGGTGATTTATGTATGGGAAAATTTCAAATCATTGTTGGAGACATTACATCAGACAAACTATTAGATAATCATGATTTAATTATAAATCCAACTAACCCTCAAATGGTTGCTGGCGCTGGTGTTTCAGGGGCAATATTTAAAAAAGCTGGAGTTGATTTATTAGAAAAATACACTCAAATACATTACGATATTAACTATTTTTCTGATAGTTATAAAAAAGAGAATATAATGAAAATTGGTGAGATTAGAATAACACCGGGTTTTAATTTACATATGGATATAATGTTTGTACAAGGACCAAAAAAATGGGAACACAATAATTCACTAGAATTGTTAAAAGAAACATATAATAATATGTTAAAAAAAATATTGGATAACGGATATAAAAACATTCTAATTCCAAGTTTAGGTACAGGAGATTATGGATTTGAACATAGAGAAGTAGGAAAAATGGTGACAGAATTACTAAATAATTATGTATTGGATAAAGATATTAATATGGATTTAGTTTTATATAATGAAGCAGATAGACATTATTATATATAGTCTAACAAAAAACACTAACTAAATAGTTAGTGTTTTACTTTCTTAATGGCAGGGGCGGAGAGAATCGAACTCCCAACTAAAGTTTTGGAGACTCCTATTATACCATTTAACTACGCCCCTATTCCTGTGGACATATAAATAATACCATAAATAGAACTATATTTCAAGAAAAACATCGTTTTCTATATATTTGTTATTATAAAAGAACCTCCTTTCATGAACAGCAAAAATCAACACAAAAATTTTTTCTGTGTGTTTTGTCATTCATGAGGAGATTCTAAGGTTCTCATCATTACAATCCTAATATATCAAATATTATTCATAAAAATCATTTGATACTTTTTCAGTAAATATTTCTACTTGTTCAGTCATGACATGTAATAATTGATAAATAATATCTAAGTATTTAGTAGATTCAGCATTAGTTATATTGGAAATATCTTCAACTGAATAATCATTATTTATTTGTTTATTTATTTCATTTAAATGATAAATATTATTCTTTAAAAATTCAATAATTGCTTTTTCTTTTTCTTCATCATTTAAAGCTTTATATAATTCAAATACTTTATCAAAATCACTCATAGTTTTATTTTTCCTTCACTTACTACTTCTTTTGCTTCTTCTAAATAACTATTATTTCTTTCAATTTTTTCTCTTACTCTTGCTTCATATTTTTCTTTTTCTTCATTTAATCTATCTTCTAAAGAAGCTTCTTGGTCTTCTGGATGTTTTTCATAATAATTTTTTAGCCATTCTACAAGAGCATCATATTCTCTTTTTGCCCTTGCTATTTCTCCTTGCATGCATTTGTTTTTATATTCTTCTCCATATTTATCTATTATTTCTATATCAGAAGAATCTTTTTTAGGTTTCTTTCCAGTGAACATAGTTTTTGCTTTTCCCCAAAAATTCATACTCATATATTCTTCCATTTGTTTATCATATTCATTCTTAGCAGTTTTAACAATTTCACCTACAACAGATTTTCTAAGTCTTTCATCCTGTTCTTCTGATAGTTTTGTTCCTTGAATAGGAAAAGTAACTATTTCTTCTTCTAATAGTGATATTTCAGTTTTAAGTTTTGATTCTCTAGCTGGATCAGATGATAAACTTTTCAATTCTTCTAATTTTTTCTTTAATTCATCACATAATTTTTGATATTCTCTCATAAAAACCTCCTACTTTAAATACATTATATATAATAATATTAATTATAGTCAATAATTATTATATATGCATATTACATATATTTACAAAAAAAGTAATCATAAAATAATTCAAACATATAATATATTATGAGTGTAGTTCAATATAATAGTAAAGAATTAGATCTACTTGCTAGGTTAATGAGAGCGGAAGCTTTAGGTGAAGGAGATCTTGGTATGCTTATGGTTGGTAATGTTGCGATAAATAGAATTATATGTAATTGTATAGATTTTAAAAATATAAGATCAATAACAGATATGGTATATCAATCACCTGGAGGTTTTTCATCAATAAATAGTTCTATTTTTAATAGTAGTCCTACCACTAAAGAAAAAAAACTCGCAAAGCGAGTTATTGATGGTGAAGATTTTTATCCAGCGACTAATGCATTATGGTTTTATGCACCTGGTTCATCTAATCCATGTAGAAGTACATGGTTTAATCAAGCGAATGCTGGTAGATATAAAAATCACTGTTTTTATAAACCTAGTCAAGGTGTATGTCCAAGATTATATTAATCTTGGTTTTCTTTTGTATACTTATCTAGTTTTAATATTTTTATCTTTTTAGTATCTACATCTATCATATCACCATTTACTAGTATTCTTTTATTTTGAATACCATCTGCGATACCATGTTTTGTAGGATCCTTTTCTAGTATTATACCTTTTTCTATTAATGGATTTATTTCATCTTCTAATACTATATGTTTTTTCTTTTTAGTATTAAATTCATTATACATACGAATTAAATCTAATAATGTTAAATGACTATTCATACTAAGTAAATATTCAAGTGTTAAATATTCTTCATTAGATAATTTTTTTCCAATATTTTTTTCTATATTATTAATAACATATTCTTTTTCTAATTCTAATCTTTCAGCATCTAACATATACTTAAGAAATGGAGTCATATCTCCTTTTTCTCTTAATTCTATTAAACTTTTTTCATATTTACTTTTCATAAATGATATAGATCTATTAAATGTCATATAAGATAGATCTTTTTTATTAAATAGATACCACATGGCAAGTGTTCTACTAGTTCTTCCATTAACATCAAAATATGGATGAATATATACTAAATAACAGTGTATTATTTGTGATTTAATAAAAGTATCTATATCAATATTATCATCATTACGATTTATATAATCAAATAGTATATTCATATATTCATCTATATGTTCTACTGGTACTCCTTCAAAATATCTATCAAAACTAATTCCTCTTAATATATAAACAGGTCCTTCTCTATAATATTCACCCATTCTCTTAGAATCATTTACTTTTAATAAATCATTACTAAGAATTCCATATAGTTCTCTTAAATTATCTTTATTAATTTCTTTATTCTTTAATATATATTTATATCCATTATATAAATTTAATATTCTTGTTTTATCTCTATTAACAGGCATAAATGATCTACTTAATAATTTTTCAATATCTGATACATCATCATCAATACCTTCAATTGCGTTATTAAATTTAATTTCCTGTGGAAAATCAGTTTTACTAAATTTAGACTTATTTAATAATGGTTCATTAGAAACAAATTCACTTAAAGATTCTTTCTTTTCTTCTAATGAATCATAGTTTATAAATATATTTCTTTTTTCATCTCTTTTAAACTCTGTTTTTGACATAATATCCCCTCAAAACAAGTGTTATATTAACATAAAATAATAAAAAAGAAAATACTATTTAGTATTTCTTTTTACTTGTAAATCTTGACCTACTACTAATAAATCTGACATAAGATTATTAAGTTGTTTTATCACATCTACAGTTGTATTATATTTATTCGCTAGATTCCATAAACTATCACCTGACACTACTTTATGAATTATTATATCTCCTAATACATTTCCTCCCGGTATTAATAAATTCATACCAATACTTAGTACATCTCCTACAATAGAATTTATATTTCTTAAATTATCCACAGTAGTATTAAACTTTTTCGCAATACTATATAAAGTATCTCCTTTTTGAACTACGTAAACACTTCCTTCATTAATAACTTCATCTTCTGATGGTGTTATTATAGATGTAGACTCTGGAATCTTTATTATTTGACCTATACTTAAATTATCAGAAGTTAGATTATTAAATGACTTAATATCATTGACAGTAGTATTATAAATTTTTGCGATATTATATAAATTATCACCTGATTTAACTACATAAATAATATTAGAATCTTCTGCGGTCATAAAAGAAGGTACTTTTAATTTTTGACCCACAAACAATAAATTACTATTTAAATTATTAAGTCTTTTTATTTCATCAACACTAATACCTAATTTCTTAGAAATATTCCATAAAGTATCTCCTTTTTGTACAATATACTCTTCTTGAACCCTAGGTTCAACATAATTATATCCCTTATAATTTGCGATTTCTTTCACAACGCTTTCGGCGTATCTTTTATAATTGTTTTTTATCATATCCGCATCATTTTTATTATCAATAAATCCATATTCTATTATTAATGGTTCTGTTAAACCGGTGTTTCTATGTATAAAATAATAATCTTTTGTCATATCACTAGGTAATCTTCTTTGATATACTTTTCTAATTGGCATGCCAGATTCACCTAACCCCTTTAAAATATTCTTCGCTAATATATCATTATTACGAAGTGCATATATTACTTCTGATCCAGAACCTCCACCTGCGTTTAAGTGATTTGATATAACTAATACATCTGGTGAATTTCCATATGCATTTAATATTCTATTAACTCTTTCAGATGGCGTTAATGTTTCATCTGTTGTTCTTGTCATTTTAGACGGTATACCTAATTCATCAAACCTATTTTTCATATATTCACTTATCATTAAAGTATAGTCTTTTTCATTAATTCCATTACCAGAAGCCCCATAATCACTTCCTCCATGTCCAGAATCAATTACTATCATATAAGCATAACCTCCCCTAGATTATACTATGATAAAGACCTAATTTTGACACAAAAAAACATATACAAACGTATATGTTTATCTCTTTTTAATAGATTTTTTATTCTTAAAAGTATAATGATATTGACCATCTATATCAGTTAATTCTGCGCCCATACTAGTACATAAATTTCTCATCTTAACATTATCTTTATCTGTAGCAACAACTATATCATCTAACCCTTTATTATATGCTTCCTCTAATAATTTACTAAAAACTACTTTACCTAATCCCATACTTCTATATTTCTTAAGTAAAACAATTCCTATATTACTACTAACACTCATATTTATATCCGCATAACCTATTTTAGAATTATCTTTAACAATAAAATATCTATAGATAGGATTAGATTCATCTAATGACTCTTCCTCTGATAACAATAAGAATCCTTTATATAAATATTCATCTATAACTTCTGGTATAGGTGACTCACCAAAAATAGTATCATCACTCGCAATCTCATTTAAAACTTCTAATCCATCTATACCAGTATTCATATTAATTTGTTCTAATTTAATGTCCATATTATCACCACAATATGATTATATCATATTTACTCTACACTTTTTAAAGACTCTATTAAATTTATTTTCTTTAATGTAACATGTACACCAAAACTTACTTTTCAGATTTTACTTTGTTAATAAAAATTGTTTCATTAGAATTATTAGTAGTAAATCCTTTATATTCTTTACTTAAAGAAACTAATGCTTCCGCTTTTGATGTATACGTATTAATAATTCCAGTATAACTTCCTAATTTCTTTATTCCTTCATTATTAAATGTAGTTATACCTGTGGATAACTCACTTGAACCATTATATAATTTTTCTAATCCATTATTTAATTCAAGTAATCCATTATTTAATGTTATCATATTATTCTTTATTTGTTTTGTTGCTTCTTTTTTTACTTCTTTTGCAACAGATTCCGCAACAACTGGTGATAATTTTTCTGCTACCATAGTTGAAGTAGTTGCTGCTGTTTGTTTAGCAGATTCACTAGCTACAATAGGTGCAACTTTAATAGCTGTTCCTCTTGAAATAACTGGAGTTAATGTAGATGCTGTTTGATTAGCAACGCTTTCGGCAGAACTCAAGGCAGAATTTTCAGCAATTTGTTTTGCACTAGCCATTGCAGAAGATTCTGCTAACGAATACATTTGGCTCTTTGATGCACTTAAATTACTTGATATGGTAGCATTTAAATTTGTGCTAAGAGTTGTTGCAACTTCATTACTTACTTGATTATTAGATAATGCAATTATTGTTTCTGGAGTAATACTTAAACCTGAACTAATTCCAGATATTAGATTATCTACTTGTGATCTAGCTCCTGATTTTATAGATTCACCATATATATTTTCCACAGCATAATCTACACTAGAAATTATACTTTGTTTTTGTTCTTCAGTTAATGTAATTGTTCCAACTTCTTGTAATGCAAGTGATGATATATAATTTAATTGTTCTTCACTTAAACTAGTTTTAGAAGCTGCCATATTACCAATTTGATTTAATTCTTCTTCTGATAAAGTTGCTCCTGCTACTGCACTATTTTTTATTTTTTCTATTGTTTCTTCATCTAGTACGTTTTCATCACTATCTTCTAAAGAATCTATTGATTCACTTACTTTTTTAGTAATTAAACTAGATCCATCATATGCAGTTTTTAAACCATTATTTAATTCTTTTGAACCAGTTTCTATTTTGTCCATATTAGATTCTAATAAATTAATACTATTTACTAAAGTATCTATATCTTTAAACGCTCCTAGATCTTTTTCTTCAATTAATTTAGGTGTTGCAACTATATAAATATTATTTAAACTAAATTTATTTGTATCATAAGTTATTTCTATTTTATTTAAATTACTCAATTTATTAATACTTAAACTTTCATATAGACCAGGAGAAGCAATGGACCCTACTATAGCTTTAGAACCAGTTTCTACAACCTTACCATTAGTTATATTTATATTACTATTATTTTTAGTATCTAATATTGTTCCTGCCATAACTACAAAAGGTGTATATACTTCCTCTATATTACCATTAATATTAACATTATTTTTTAATCTATTTTCTAAATTTATTTCTATTTTAACATTTCCTTTTTTACCAACCATTTCTTTAGCAGTCTTTTTTTCTCCATCTAAATAATAATTAATACTAATTTTAATTGGTCCTTCTTTAGAAGTAGAACCTTGATAATATATATCTTTACCATCACTTTTCCACTTTAAAGTATCTCCTTCTTTAGTAAATGTTTCTGAACCATTTAAATTAATTATCTCATCTAAAGAAGAATTATCTATATATTCATCTTTATCTTTTGAACATATATGATTTGTAACAGTAGTCTTATTAACTACTCCATCAGTATTTAAATTTGAAAATATAGACTCAGTTTTAGTATAAGCAAGAGTACTTACTGGACACATAACTGATATACTTAATAACGATATAAATCCTTTTTTTAATATATTATTCATTTATAAAACCTCCTTCATATTTTTAGTAGTTTTCATAATTAATTTATCAAATAAAAGTAATAAAGCTGGAAGAATAAATATTACTACTAACATAGATATAATCGCACCTCTAGAAAGTAGTGTACATATAGAACCAATCATATCTATCTTTGAATAAACTGATACTCCAAATGTCGCACCAAAGAAACATAATGCTGAAATAAATATAGATGGTACTGAAGAATATAATGTATTCTTCATCGCAAGTTCTTTATTCTTTTCTTTAGTTCTCTCCTTCAAGTAGGTAGTAGACATAAGTATGGCATAATCTATGGTAGCACCTAGTTGAATAGTACCAACAACTATACTTGAAATGAATGGCAAGGTTGTACCTGTATAATATGCGATTGCCATATTTACAAATATCGCAAATTCTATTGTTACTATTAATATAATTGGTAATCCAATAGATTTAAGTACTATAAGCATTAATATAAAAATAACTAATATAGATGCATAATTAACCATTTTAAAGTCATGATCTGCGATTACAGTTAAGTCTTTCATTAATGGTCCTTCACCTGCGACAATAGCCTTTTTATCATATTTTTTAACTATGTCATTAACTACTCCAACTTGTTCATTTAATTCATCTGACGCTATTTCATAAGTTGAATTAATTATTATTAATTGATATTTATCACTATCCATAATACTTTCTACATCATCTGGCATTATTTCAGTTGGTATATTAGTTAAAGTTTTAGGAGATAAAACTAAATCAATACCTTTTACTTCTTTTAATTCGTTAACTAATTCTTCTACTTTTTCTTTCTTTATATTTTTATCTAGTAATACTACTTCAGGTGAAACTATATTATATTCATCTTTTAATCTAGAATTTGCAATTGAACTACCTAAATAATTTGGTAAAGATTTATCTAGTTTATAATATACTCCTACATTCTTGTTTCCATATATTGCAGGGATTATTAATAATACAAATATTATTAGAACTATATTTCTTCTTTTTATAATTACGTTTATTAATTTATCAAATTTAGGCATAAAGTTTTTATGTTTAGTTTTTTCTATAGGTTTATCAAATAATAGTAATAAAGATGGGAATATTATTAGAACACATAGTAAACCAAATAATACTCCTTTAGCCATTACTATACCTATATCTTTACCTAGTGTTAAATCCATAGAGCATAGTGCTAAGAAACCTGCGATTGTTGTTAGGGATGAACCTATAACAGATTTAAATGTTTCATTAATAGCGTTCTCCATAGCTTTTTTCTTATCATCATTCTTCTTTTTTTCATCTTCATACTTATGATATAAGAATATAGAGAAGTCAGTAGTAACACCTAGTTGTAATACTGCTGTTATAGCTTTAGTAATATATGATATTTGACCTAAGAATATATTTGATCCTAAATTATATAAAATAGCCATACCTATATTACCTAATAAGAATATAGGAACCATATATGAGTCAGTAGCGAATATTAATACTATTAAACATAACACTACCGCAATAAGAACATACGCAGTTATCTCTTGATCAGATAGTTCCATAGTATCTACAACCATCGCAGTCATACCACTAACTTTCGCAGAATCTTTAGAAACTATTCTAAGTTCTCTAACCGCTTCAATAGTCTCTTCATCTGATGTTCCTTTATCAAAAGTCACAAGCATTAGAGTTGAATCTTTCTTAACTAATTTATCCTTTAATTCATCTGGAATAAATTCAACTGGTATTGTAGTATCAGTAATATCATATATACTAAATACTTTATTAACACCCTTAATACTCTTAATCTTGGACTCCAACTTTAATGTGTCTACAGCTTTATTATTATCTACAAACACAAAAGAAAAAGCCCCTGTCTTAAAATCATCTGTTAATATATTTTGTCCTTTAATAGTATCTATATCTTTAGGTAAGTACACTAATATATCATAATTAATCTTAGTATGAACATACCCAATCAACGCTGGAATCATTAAAAGAATAGATATAATAACAATAAGTTTACTATTATTAGTAATAATCTTAGATATCTTTTTCATTTTTCTCCCTCCACAATTAATTCTATTCAGGACATTTTAAAAGTTAACATACAAGAATACTAATATGTATAGATAACCAACACTTTTTAAAAATTGTATTAATAAATATCCAACATTTTGTTGTTTATCTTTACATTTGTCTATTTTTGAATATAATTAAAACTGGTGAGAAAAAATGAAAACTGATTTAAGAATAATAAAAACAAATAACACTCTATATGACGCACTTATAAATCTATTAAAAGAAAAAACTTTTGAAGAAATAAAAGTATCAGATATATGTCAAAAAGCATTAGTAAATAGATCTACTTTCTATGCTCATTTTAATGATAAATATGAACTATTTATGTCTTTAATAAACAGTCTAAAAGAATCCCTTCAAACAGAGCTAAAATCAATAGAAGAAACTAATCTAAAAGACTACTACTTAAAAATGATAGAAGTATTTCTAAATCATATAGAAGGTAAAGAACAAATATATAAATCTATACTTATTAATAATAGATCAAGTATTATTATGGATATGATATATGACACAATAACTGAAGATATAAATCAAAAAGTTACTAAAAATGATAAAGATGTCCCAAATGAAATATTTACTGCATACTACTTAGGCGCAATTGTTAATACTGGTATAGAATGGTTTAAAAACGATAAAAAGTATTCAAAAGACCAAATGATAGAATACCTAGATAGATTAATGGTATAAAAAAAAAGCATATACAACAATTATAATGTATATGCTTTTTTTCAAAATAGATTTAATTGCTCTCTTCAGGGGGCAGAATATTTTAGCCAATCTTTTGTACACTACAGTACACATTTTTCCTTATAAAATAAGGGTTTGTACACTGTAGTACATTTTTGCATTATTTTTTAGATACCACAAAAAGTATCTAAAAATGCATGTAGACGTCATCTAAAAATGCATGTAAAAATACAACAAAAAACATATATAGATTCGTGGCTATATATGTTTTTTATAATTTACTTATTATAAATATTTCTTATTTCAACATTATATCCTTTTCTCTTTAAACCATCGATTGCATATTGAATTGAAACCTTACTAAAGAACGGAATTTTTGGTCTAGCACAATCAGTATTTGTAATAATAGCTAGTATAACTGTATATTTATTAGCCATAAAGCCGTCATCAAAAATTTGAGCTTGCAATTTCTTATTAGTTTCTTCTCTAAATTCTCTATCTAGTAACATTTCACCAGATACAGCTGCTTGACTAAATAGATGGCTTAAATAACTTGAACCTCCATTTTTTTTGACATGAATTAATTGTTTTTCTTTAGTTAAAACATCACAAACTTCAATTGAACTTTTTCCCATTCCTATTGTTCTAACAGTTTTTTTGTCCATTAATACAGAATTTTGAAGAAAATTGCATAATTTTTGATTATATTCATCTTCTCTTTCATTATTGCTATCTGGAAATTGTACATCAGACAATCTAATAGATTCATAATATTTGTTAGTTGTATCAACAAAAGATCTATCAACTTTATACCATTTTCCAAAATTCAAACAATAAGCACTGTTATCATATTCTATTTCAGCAATTAAGCAATTAAAAATACTCCATTCATTTAGAATATCATTATCATTTACAGACATTGCATATATTTTCCTGCCTTTTAACGAATCTACACTAGGTACAGTTTGATCTTTATATATTTCTATAATATTTTGGATTTCAATATCATCAAACCCCTCTTTTGATGTATTGAATCTGAAATCAAGTATCTTTTCCCATTCAACAATTTCAGGAACTGCAGCCCATACCTTATCAAATTCTTTATTATTTATAGTTTTCACTAATTGTTCATTTAATTTTTGTTTTATATTTTTTTCTTTAACTTCTCTTATATTATCAAGCCAACTAAAATTTTCTTTATATTTATCACTTTTATATCTATCATAGCAAGAAACCAAAAAATTATCCACATTTTCTATTGTAACTGGAACTGAAACACTTAATAAATCTCCACCTGTAATTGTATTATTATTAAATAGCTCTTCTTCGCTTTTAGCTGTAGCTCTCCTAACAAAGTCATTAAAAATATCAAAACCAAACTCACTAATATTAGTTTTTTTAGGTGTTTGCTCATTTTTTATTCTATGATCTCCACCATAATTAGCAACAACTAATTGTCTAAATCCGTCAATTGGAACACTATTAAGCAATACTTTAATACCAAATTGTTCTTCTATAACATCATCATTTAGCAGATACTTACCACTTCCAAACGGAATTGCAAAAATTCGTTCTTTACCATCTATTACTATTTTATGAATAGATATTACTTGTGCATGAGAATTACTAATATTAATATCTTCCAAATAGTTAAAATATGATTTCAACCAATCGGGTTTATTACTTCTTGTAGGGGAGAAATATGTTACTGAATTTTCGTCTTCTCTTAATATATTATTATATGCAAATTCTTTCAATATTTGATTATAATCAATATCTTCTTTAATCAAATATATAGAGATTTTATTGGATTTTTTTCTTTTTTCTGACATATAAACACTTCCTTACTAAAAAAACGCCACTACAAAAACTTCTTATCAAAGCCTGTACTAGCGCCTCTTCTTACTACAAAAATTATATCATATTTATTTTAGTTTTAATATACTCCATTATATTTTTTACTTCATATATTCAATCGCAAATAATCTGCATGTGTGTTATATTACTGCAACATTCCTAATTCTTCCATCTTTTCTTCTCTTAATTTAGCTAGTGTTTTATTTCCACCAACTTTTTTCATAAAAGCATATATTTGTATAGCTTTCCATCCAGTTATTTCACATCCGTATTGATTAAAAGACATCTTCTCACCTTTATATTCAACATTTTTAGCATCTACTACTGTAGCTACTTCTTCTGGATGATTAATTAAATATACTTCATCACCTATATTAATAATACCTTGATTTATTAACCAATCCATTTTAGGTAATTGAGTAGATTTTCTTTTAGTTGTAGCTTCATCTTCATCTTCCATTTCTTTAGCTGTTGGCTCTACTAATACTAAATTATCTTCTAATCCATTTATTTTAGCTATACAACGTAATATATCATATGCATCTTCAGCAGACATTTCAAAGAATTCTCTTTTTCTTTCTTTACCATCTATATTATCTTTAGCTCTTAAAGAAGGATTTAACTTATCTATAATTTCATGTACTGTTTTATCTTCTAAACGATGATTAACTTTATAATAAGCATATAATCTAAAAGCAAATGGTACTGCTGATTTATCATTTAAAGTTTTTAATCTTGAATAAACATTATCAGCATATCCTATCTTTATATAATCCGGAAAAGAAGGATTTTTTAATATATAAATTGCACCTATATTATTCATTAAATTTACCTCTTACTTAATTTAGAAAAATATGATAGTATTTTTCTTTTATTTTTTTTAAATATAAATTCATATTTATATTATTTTGTATATTATCAAAAATCTTATTAGTTTTTCTAAAAAAATAATCCATAAGTTCTTTTGGTGGTAAAGCTACATAAATATTATTAATAACATCATCAAATAATAAATTTTTTAATCCACTTGTTTTTCCTTCAAAATTAAAGAATACTCCAGAATCATACATTGATTTCCACAAGTAATAAAACCATATATATCTTTCTTTATTGTTTAATGATATTGCCTTACAAAAATTTGATGAAACCAAATTATTATTAAATCTTTTTAATGTATATGAATTAATATAGCAAATTCTTCCTGTAGATTGTGTTGGACTACCACCACTAATTTCTATTAATAAATCACCACTTAATAGTCTTTTTTCATTAAAACTTTGTTCTTTTAAAAATCTTAAAGGTAATTCATTGTTTTTTTGTATAATATTCTCAAAATCTGCGCCTCTAATGCAAGATGTTTCTATCAAATCATCTTTAATTTCATCACTTCCCCAATCACCAAGTTTCAATTCAAGTATCAACTCATTTATTAATACTGATTTCCAACCTTTTGGGATATATTTTTTTAAATTCTCATTATACTCTAAGTTTAAATTTTTATTACTGAAATTATTAAATAAATAATTATATAAATTTGAGCAAATATTATAATTTTTTTTATTAATTTTATTATTATTAAATATTATTTTATCAATTGTATAAAATAAATTTGATATTCTTTTTTGTTCATTTAAATCTGTTTCTATCTCAATTTCCATATTACCTAAATCTTCAGGAGTTATTGATGGATATGATGATACTGCAGAATCTGCAAGCTTATATACATATTCTAAGTTTTTTGGAAGAGTTAAAATACAGTATAAGTAATACGGATCAACAATATCTTCATTTGCATCTATTGTAATATATCCTGTTGACACCACCATATTACTGTGAGGATTTTCAAAAAAGCCGTAATGGTTGTTTCTTGGTCTTACAGAGGAATATATTATTGTTTTATCTTTTATTTTTCTTCTAGCTCGTGACGGTATATTATCAACATCTTTTTTTAAATATTGTATATTAGTTAAAATATTTTCAGTCATGCTTTTAATATCTATGTACTCTATCTCATTTGGTAAATTACTTTTAGAATATGAATCATTATTTAAAAAAGCTACTTGATTAACTTTAATTTTTGTTTTCATTTTGTAATTCCTTTAAACAAGATAATAATTGCTTATTTAATTTGTCATTTTCTTGCATAATTTCATTAATTTTCATTATATCATTATCTAGCATATTATTAAAATCTTCTGTAGATAATTCATCATATTCTATATTAATATTAAAATATTGACCAGCGGAAAATTTATAAGTTCTACTCTCAATTTTATTGTAGTCAACTATTACTGAAAAACCATCTTCTTCTATATTATTATTAAAATAATCAACTATTTTATCAGAACATTTTTTAGGTAAAATTGTTCTTTGATTTCCTTTTTCATCCTTTATTTTTTCGCCTAGCGAAGAAGCATCTATTAACATTGCACAATTATTTTTTACAGATTTATCAATAAACATTACAGATACACTAGTGTTGGTATTAGCAAAAATATTTGAAGGCATCGAAACGATTCCTCTTAACCATCCATTATCTATAATGTGTTTTCTTATATCATATTCTATTCCTGCTTTAGCTGTTAAAAAACCTGTTGGAACAACTATTGCTGTTTTTCCATTTTCTTTTAAAGAAAATAAAATATGCTGGATAAATAACAAATAAATTGCCATACTATCTTTATCTTTTTTAGGTATATTCGGAACTCCAGCAAAAAATCTATCTCTAAATTTATCATCTGCAAGTTGATCTCTTGTTTCACTAAAATCCATTTTAAATGGCGGATTTGAAACTATATAATCAAATTTTTTTAATTCATTTTTTTGTTCATTTAAATGTGATGGATTTAATAATGTATCCCCATAAATTACATTGCCTAATGAATGTACTAAATTATTTAGAATTAAATTTAATCTTAATTGGTGTGCAAGCGCAAGAATTAAAGTACCAGAACCTGCAGCCGGATCATATATTGTTACATTTTGTGCTTTATCTGGAACCATTATTTTTGCTATTATTCTAGCAATCGAATTTGGTGTATAATATTCTGCATATTTACCAAAATCTTTATTATAATCTTTTATTAGATATTCAAATATGGTTGAAAAAAAATCATATTTTTCATCAAAAGCTTCTTCAAAACTAAACTCTACAAGTTTTGAAATAATGGCTCTAAAAAAAGCATTTTTTCTATTTGATTCAGGAATATACTGTGATAATGGTTCAAACAATTTAATTGTATCTTTACTTCGTGTTTTAACAGAAAAAATTCCAACATTGTCATTAGATATACCTTCAAGGGCATTATCAAATAATTCATAAAATTCTGGTGTCGTACTGTTTTGATTATTAAATAAATAACTTATTAAATAATCTTTTCTAATCTTTGCAACATTTGGATTTTTTTGCATTACTAGCAATGAATATTCTTCAGCAGAAATATTATTTAAATATTGTTCTACTTCTTTCATAGTTGCATTTTCTTTTATATCGTCTGATATTCTTTTTATTTCACATAAAAATTTGTCATTTAAATACTTATAAAGAAAGATTTCTGTGATGATTTTATATTCACTACTCGCACCACTTAATCCATAATTAGCACAAACACTTTTTATTTCATCGATCATCTTTTCTGTTTTATTAATTAATTGTACTTCGTTAGTCATCTAATCCCATACTCCTCTCTATCAAATATTGTTCAACTATTATGTCAGTAAAAAATGTTATTTCGTCAACAATAACTGTTTGTTCATTTTCTTTAAAGCTTATAATTACTTTTGGAGTAACAGAATTTTTAAAGAATTCTTCATTTTCGATAACTGAATAATTTTTTAATAACATGTTATCTATGTTGTCTTTAATTCCTAGTAAAATTCTATTTAATTTTATTTCATTGAACTCGTGAATTTTATCTAAAACTCTCTTATGAATCTTAACATATTTTTCATCGCCTAAGTATTTAGTTAAATATCCATTATTCATTACATTCAACTTGTGAACATCATTAATTAGTTTATCTAAATCATTCATATTGTCTTTCATTTCTTCCGCAGTTATATCTTCTAGGTTTCTACTTATAAATAAACTTTTAAATTTATTATAAAGTTGAATATATCTGTAATCGTCCTTATCAATGTTTAGCATAAATTCATTTCTAGCTTCGTCCAATTTTTTCTTGTACGAATCAGCTACTGTTAATTCTTCCTCAGATATCTTTTTAAAATTAAATTCTATATCTTGAAAAGCAATATTTAATATATTAGAACTTTCCATATTTTCAGAATCAGTTAAATTTAAAATATCTATTCTTCTATCTACTTCTTTTATCATTTTAGATATTCTATCTATTGGAAGCGTTTCAGATATCTTCTTGTATTGACCTTCATAATTAAATGTTCTTATTACATTAAACAATTCTTTATACTTCTCCATTATTTTCTTTAAACTAAATAATTCTCTTTTTTCTAATTCATTTACTTGAGAAGTAAAGTTTTCTAAATTGTCTGTATCATAAACAAATAATTTATTTTGTATATCATCAATAGCATTTTCAATTTCTTCTGGTGATAAAAACACACTTTTATAATTATCAAATTCAGAACCTAATTCTTTTTGTAATTCTTCAAAATATACTTTATTTGTATGATCAAATTCATCTTTAATATCAGCAAAATCTACTACATATCCATATCTAAATTCCTTGTATGGTCTATTTACTCTAGTTAGTGTTTGTAATAGATTATGCGCCCTAATAACTCTGCCTAAATAAAGCTTTTTTAATCTTGGAGCATCAAATCCAGTAAGCAACATATTATAAACAACTAATATATCTATCTTACCTTTTTTAAAGTCATCAATTTCTTTTTCCCTTGTTGCTTTATCATCTTCATCATAAAGAATTAAAGCATTTGATAAGTCATAATCTTTTAAATCTTTAAAAATATTTCTTGCTTGAATTGATGAATCACAAACAATCATTGCTCCGACAGAGTCATCATTAAATAAAACTCTAAACTTTTTAAAATCATTTACAATGTATTCTGTAAGTGCTTTTGAATATTCAGGTCTATCAAAAATATCGCTATCTTTGATATCACCATATTTTTCTTTAATATCTTCAATTGTTTCATTTAATTTCGTTCTATAAGACGTTTCAATACCTTCCCTAATTAGTTTTAAAGTGTATCCATCTTCAATGGATTTATTATAATAATAAGTGTGAATATATTTACCAAATATATCTCTACTGTTAAATGCGTCACTAACAATTGGTGTTCCGGTTAAGGCAATCTTAATAGCGGTAGTATCTGAATTCATCATATTAGCAAGAAATGAACCGCTTGGTTTATATGATCTATGAGCTTCATCTAAGAAATAAATTCTTTGAACATCAACATTATAATCAGATTCTTTAGTAAAGGATTCATCACTAAACTTTTGAATATTAACTACGTTAATTGTATACTCACCAGTTTTACCTACTGAACCTACTTCTTTAATACTTTGAGCAAATTCTTCTCTAGAATTAACTTTTGTTGCTGTTAATCCTCTAGCCATAAATTCATTGCATGCTTGTTTTAATAAATCTAATCTATCAACAATAAAATAAAATTTAGCTATTTTATTTTTCTTTTGATAATAATCAGTTAAATATTTTACATTATAATATGCAAGTGCTGTTTTACCTGAACCTTGTGTATGCCAAATAATTCCTTTTTTAAGTCCTTCTTCTAAATTCGACTCAATACTTTTTGTAGCAAAAAACTGTTGATATCTCATTATTTGTTTTTGAATAGTAACTATTCCATCTTTATTTGTTTTTTCTACATATGCAATTCCATATTTAATAAAATTTAATATTCTACTTTTGTGAAATAATGAAGTTAAAATTCTATTTGTTGGAGTTTTAGAATTTAAATTAGTAGAATACTCTGGTGTTCCTTTTATAGATACATAGTTTGTATCTTTTAAAATAAAGTTTTCTTTATCCTCATCTTTTTCTAAAATATTATCTAAAATACTACCGTCTTCTTCTCTAAAGCAATTAAAGAAAACACTATTATAACTAGGAGTTCCATAGAAAGCTCCTTCAATTGGTACAACAGAGTCATCATTATATTCTTGATTATTTGAAAATACTAATATTTGAGTTATATTTACAAATCTTCTAAACTTTCTGTTTTTAAATCTTGTATTTATTCTATTTCTTTCAGCTAGTATTCCTTCTCTATTATTTGGTTTTTTAACTTCTATAAACCCTAAAGGCATACCATTTATAAGCATAATAATATCCGGTCTAAAATTATCTTCACCATTCTCATATGGCAATTCTGTAACTACATTAAATGTGTTATTATTAACATCATTAAAATCTATTAATTTAATTCCATTGTATCCATATAACAATGTATTATAAAATCTTTTACCTAAATCTTCATTATCTAATTGAATTTTTAACTCATTTAGTAATTTTTCAAGATCATTATCATTGACATCTTTATTAATATTTTTTAAACTTTCAAAAAATATGTTTTTAAATATATTTGTTTCATGATCAATTATTAGATTATTATCTTTTAAAGAAATATAGTCATATCCCAATCTAGTAGCATGAACAATCCCTGGAATTTTAACTCTAGAATTTTCATCAAATTTAGACATATCTTAAACACCTACCTAGTTATTTCCTATAAATATTATATCATAACATTAATAATTTTCTTAGCAAATTAAACAAAAAAAATAAAATGATTTTGTTATTTCAAATTGATATGATAATGTAATTTTAGAGGCAAAAGTAAACTGACGTGAACGATTTGTATGCTCTCTTCAAAAAATACTATCTTGCTGGTATGTAGAATGGTACCTAAAATTAAAGAAATCCTTATAAAATAAGGACTTTTAAGACACCACCTAGGGCCCAGGGGGAAAGAGAGCAATTCTTTATAGTTAGTCTTTCTTTTGAACATATTTTTCTAAAATTTTCTATCATTTTGAAAAAGTGGTGTTATAATGTAGGTGTCAAAGAAAAATTGTATTTTCTTTGATATAAATATTTTTGTTTGTTTATTTGTATGCTTTATCAAGTAAAGAAGTAAAACTTTATTTGATAATGAATAATATTTTTTTAATCAACTTTTTTTCATTAACTTAAAAGAGTGGTTTATCCACTCTTTTTCTGTTATTTATTTTCTTCTAGATATTCATCTAGTTCTTGTTTCCATGAAGTAGACATTTCACAGTCTTCCATCATAGATTTTTCAAAACACCCAACTGCGTTGAATAGTTTAGTAGTGCCCTTTCTATCTTTCTTGAAGTTTGCGATGTTGTCAGTTTTTATACCTATTTGTGATCCTGCGGCATATGAATCAATGTCTGCGCCTACATAGATGAATTCAAAGTCCTTATTTTTATTAATAAGATTCTTTATATCATCTTTTTTGTATTCTCTTGATGCATTTTCATATCCATCAGTAATGATTATAAATAATACTTTATCAGTATCTTTTTGTTTCATAGAATTAATTGTATTACCTAATGCATCATATAATGCAGTGCATCCTCCTACAAAATAATCCTTATTAGTTAGTTTTTTTACCTTTTTAACAGGTATTCTGTCATGTAGAACAGAATATGTGTCACTAAATAAAACTGTTGTTATATTTGTTTCATATGTGTTCTTTTTTTCTTTTTCTAAATATTCATTAAAACTACTAATAGTATTTTCTTCTTGACCTCCCATTGATCCACTTTTGTCTAGTATAAAGACAACATCTAATTTTTTTTCTTTTTTCATATCTTTCCTCTCCTTTTCTGATATAATAATATCGTATATAAAAGTGATATTGGTCGCTTAAAAGGAGACATTTATGAATATAAAGAAAAAGTTAAATGAGTATTTAGATTTATATTTAAAGCCGGTAGAAAGAGGTACTTTATTTAGAAGTTCTAAGATGATGGGTGCGAGCGCTGGAACTTATGCTGATATGGAATGCGCTGAATCTAGTATTATTAATTATATAAATGAGAATAAGGATGAAGATACATTTCAAACTAAATTATTTAAGTTAATAGATGAAAGAGAATTAAAAGATTCAGATCTATATAATAAAGTAGATATAGATAGAAGGTTATTTAGCAAGATTAGAAGTAATAAAGATTATCATCCTTCTAAAGAAACAGTAATACTTCTTGGTCTAGGATTAGAATTAAGTGAAAAAGAAATAGAAGATTTACTAGAAAGTGCATCATATTCACTTCCTATGAATACTACTTTTGATTTAATAGTTAGATTCTGTTTTAAAGAACATATATATGATATAGGTACTGTTAATGAGTTTTTATATGATCATGGATGTAGATTATTAAATGAATAAAAAAATGAATAAGTTATCTTATTCATTTTTTATTCTGCAAAATGTGTATGTTTTGTAATCCATTTTTTTAGTTTAATATTTAACCAGAAACCATATATACCTATAGTTATTATAGTTAAAAAGAACCATTTAATCCAGTTACCAAATAATTGAATAGCTTTACCATCAAATTCTAATCTTTTACCATCTACAACAGTATGTTTAACTTCCCAGTTATATACCATACATACTGCCCAAGGATAACATATACCTAATGTAACTGCTGTTACTAATCCTCCTAATAATTTCCATCCAATTAATTGTAATAAACCACCATCAAAATATGATTTTTCTTTTTCCATAAGTTTACCTCCTTATTAAAATTATAACATAAAAAAATGAAAACTAATTATTATTAATTCTCATTTTTTGTTCTAAAGTTAATTTCTTATTTTCTATTTTTCTTCTTACTGCATATTCAGTAATTGTTTTACATTTAGGACAATAAAAGCGATTGTCTTCATATATTAATAATTCTGTATTACATCTAGGGCATTTATATGTATTATACTGTTTATAATTAAAATTTTCATCTAATTGATTTGTACAATATAAATAATTAATTAATTCAGTTGGATCTATCATACTAATCACCTAATTTATCCTTATCTATGTATAATTCTATTTTTCCACATGAAGGACATATTCTAACTGAAGGTTCTATTTTATTTTCTTTGTTATATTTTATTCCTAAAAAAGAACCTTGTTCTCCAGTAGGAATATGAATAGATATTCTTGTTTTTCCATCTACTCCAACTTCAAATGGATGTTGTCCTTCGATTCTTGCGTTTTCAATCATCTCGACGTTACATTCACTACATTTTTTCACTCAAATCACCTTTAAAGGTATTATAACACATTATTATAATTTTATTATATTCTTTTTTGGTTTACCAGAAAGAGAATCTATTCTTTTTTCTATTTCTTTATATAATGAATCGCTTAAATTAGATAACTCTATTCTTTCTCCAGTATAATCTAGTGTAGATACACTAGTTGTACACATATATCCATCTAAAGATAAATTATATAAATAATTTAATTCTTTAAAACTTAAAGAATTAGCTTTACTTAATATATCTAATTCATATTCTGGATCATTACTATAATCTTTTTCTGATTCTAATTCTTTAATTGTTTTTTCTAAAATATTTCTATTATGACTAGTAGCATAATAGAATACAAAACTTAAATATTCTAATTCTTCTCTATCAAACTTTCTTAAAAACTCTCTTGTTTCGTCTTCATTTAATTCTATATAATCACTAAATATAGGCTTTTCCATAAAGATACCCCCTAACCTTCAATTCTTATTGGAACTCCATTCTTTAATTCATATTTTCTTTTTTTATTTTTATCCATTTTATGTAATATTTCTTTTTCTAAATCTATTCCAGATATTTCTGATATTCCTAATAAGAATATAGCGACATCCGCAAGTTCTTCTCCATAATCATCTTTTCCTTTAAGCCAAGCCATATATGCTTCACTTACTTCTCCATATAAATAACAGAATTCTTCTTTTAAATCTGTTACATTAAAACCATGTTTAACTTTATTCTCATAAATGTCTTTTTGTATTTTTTTTAATTCTACCATATTATTCACCTCTAGTTTCTTCTATGTATTTTTTTATTAAAAATTTAGATAAAATTATATCAGCGTCCGCTAAATCATAATCTAATAATTCTTCAATATTAACCCATTTATATTCTGAATGAATAGATAAATCAAATTCACCACTTATATAATCACATTCATATAGTTTTAAATCTACTATATGTCCCGGATATTCACATATACTATGTGTTACATATTCTTTTATATTAGTTTTTATGTGGAAAACTTCATTAAACGCTCTATCAAGAGTTTTCTTTTCATCTTCAAGACCTTGTCTTCTTCCACCTGGGAATTCCCATCTACCTTTTAAATGATCATCTTTATTTCTTCTCGCAATTAAACATTTACCATCTTTCATAATAAGTGCACAGACTACATCTAATATCTTTTTATTAGTAGGTGCATTAGTTACTTCAAATGGTATCCCATTCTTTTTTATTACTTGTTTTAAGAATAAATTAATTGCAGAACTCATTGATAAACCTAATTCAGTTAATACTAAAGTTGCATCTTTCTTAACATTACTATCTATTTGTATATTGATTGCGCTTGTTTTACTTTCCATAATACGCCTCCTTGAATAATAAAATATCACTTAAAAAATCAAAAGTCAACACTTTTCTACAATTTTACTACAATATTACTACATTTAGTGTTTTTTTAAAAATTTTGAATAGAATATTTTTCCATGTATATTATCCATACAATATATTAAAAAATTAATATCGTTATCAGACATACTTCTTAATGCTTCTTCTTTTTCTTCTCTTGTTTTATATAATTTTTGAAATTTTTTTATTATTTTCATTCTTTCTTTAATAGTGTCTTCTTGTAATTTAGTTAAAGTCATATATCCTCCTTTCTAACACCTTATAAACAAAAAAAACACAAAGATAACCTTTGTGTTTATTAGTTATCTTATAGATCCGACTTTACCACCGAATTTAATCGGTTGGTGAGGTTTCATAGTGTCGGTCACTCCGCCTCTCTTTATAAGATGTTAAAAGTATTATAACATACCTTGTGATTTATATACTAATCTTTGTTTATTTTTTTCACTTAATTCTTTTTGTTCTATATATTCATTTGCCCATCTAACTAGTGATTCTTTTTTTATTTTTCCTATACTTCTTAGATTTTGATCATTTATATTTCTTGTATCCGCATCAAAAAACGCTATTTCTTCATTTGCGGTAATATACCACCTTCCATGAGATAATGAATTTCTTAATTTATTTCTTTTATAATCTACTCCATCTATATTTATTATTTCATCATCACACAAATGATTAATAACTGAATCAACATATAACATAAATGGATATGTACCAGAATAATCTCCATCAATAAAGTGATCATAATAGTAATATAAATGAACATTTTTTTCTTTCTGACTTTGTTGATATAATCCCTCTGCATAATTATCAAAAGTGACCATAGGATAATCCACTAATATATTTTGAGTAGTATAATTTATTTCAAAACCAATTTGTTTCATATAAGGAATTGCCAATACAGAATTAAAAATATTTATATAATATGGATAATAATCTAATATACTAGGATTATATTTTTTAATTTGATTAACTGTCTTAATAATTTTTTCTTTTTGATCTGTATCAAATTTTAATTCTTTAATAATTGCTTTTTTATTAATTAATTCATCAGTTTTTTCATTTCCTTCATGAAATAATTTTTTAAAATTTGATTTCTTATATGCAGTATTCATTTCTTCTTCTGTTAATTTTTTAGGAAAATAGTTTCTACATATAATAACTTTATCTAATTCATCAAACAATTTTTTTGATTTAATATCAAAATCTTCTGGTATTTTATATTTTAATGACATAAGATTTCTTCCACTATCATATATTAAGCTCCATAAATCTTTTATATAATCAATATTGAACCTTATATGTAATGGTTTTGGAGTTTTACCTTTATTTATTTCTGATTGTGTCCTAGTATTAGGTAAATATATTTCAAAGTTTTTTCCATTTTTTGAAATATTAAATGTATTTTCATCTACATCATGATTAAAAGAATTTCTTACACTTTGTATTATTCTTTTTGTAGTAACATTCTTACCTAAGTAAAAAGTACAGTTATGTTTAAAGTCTTCTAAGTCCTTACTGTTAATATAATCATCTTTATTTAAGAAAAAATCTTCATGAATAGAAAACATTCTAAAAAAAGTATAAGCAGAAAAAACTCTATTCATTGTTACAAAATAATCAGTATTATAATCTTCTAATTGATTATTCGCATACTTAAAATTATAAAACGCTTCTAAAAAACCTATATTACCTTTAAGAAAATATTCATTTCTAGAGTATGCACAATCTCTTAAATACTTTACCATATCTAGTTTTGACATCGCTATCATAAGATCACTCCATAATTTTATTATATATATCAAAAAAAGAAAGTAAATACTTTCTTTTAAAAATCACAATCTAATATTGTAGTTATTGTTTTATCTTTTTTACCATATGGTGAAAAAGGTGTAATTATTACTTTAGTTTTTTCTTCATCACATTTATTTAAAGCACCATAATTTTCTATTTTCTTTGTATCCATATATAGTTTTAAATTTTTTAAATTAATAGTTATTCCAGTATCAGCATAATTAGATAAGAATTCTTTTATAACTTCTTTATCTTTTTTATCACTATTATCATCATAATAATAACTATAGAATTTATCCGCAACTGTATTTAATTTTCTTTGAGCTCTTTTTTCTCCACCCATATTTATAAGAACTATTACTCCAATTACTATTACTAATAAAGCTATTAATATTATTGGCATTATTCTTTTTTTCTTCATATATTAATTCCCTTCTAATGTTATTTCAGTTGTATTAGTTTTTCCATCTCTTATATATGTGATTTTTATTTTATCACCTATATTATATTGATATAAGTTATATCTTAATTTAGAAATACTATCTATATCTTTATTATCCATTTTAGTAATAATATCTCCAGTTTTTAAACCAGCTTTATCTGCAGAACTTCCATTTTGAACTTCCGCAACTACTACACCTTTATCTATTTTAGAATCTACATTAATTCTATAATAATATAATTTATATCTATCATTTAAGTTAATTAATGATACCCCTAGAACAGGTCTACTTACTTTCTCTCCTTTTTCTAAGTATTGAACATATACTTTAACATCATTTATTGGTATAGCAAATCCCATACCCTCTATTTCTTCTGACGCTAGTTTCATAGAAGTAATACCTATTACTTCACCTGCCATATTAACTAATGGACCACCAGAATTTCCTGGATTTATCGCCGCATCTGTTTGAATTACTTTTGTTACTACATCATCATTTTCTACTGTTCTATCTTTTGCTGATACTATACCTCTAGTTACAGAACCATTATATTCACTACCCATAGGTGATCCAACAGTAAATACTGTATTACCAACTGTTATTAAATCACTATCACCTAATTTAGCTACTTTAGTTACTTTATCTTTATTAATTGATAAAACTGCTATATCAGAATACTCATCTGCACCTAACAATTTAGCATCTACTTCTTCACCTGTTTGAAGTAAAACTTTATAACTATTCGCACTATCTATAACATGATTATTTGTTAATATATAACCTTTATCTTCCTTTTTATATATAAACCCTGATCCAGTTCCTACTAATTGATCATTATAATAACTTTGAACAGTAACAACCGCATCATATACTCCACCAATTGCATCTTCTATTCCAGCTTCACTAACCATTGTTTTATTAACAGTTTCAGTTATAACCTTAGATTCTATTGGATAATACTTTAAATAAAGAATAACTGCCGCTATCGAACTAATAATAGTGAATACATAGAATAAAAAGTATTTTAACATTTTTCTTTTATTCACTTTTAATCATCTCCTATAAATCTATTATATCCATGTAATTCTTTGGAAATCCCATTTTTTCATATAATTTATCATTAGTAATAATTTCAACATTATTATCAAATACATTAAAAGTTAATTGTAACTCTTTCATAAAATCCCTAAATCTATCTTTTTGAAGCATTTGTTTAAATATAATAACAACTGCATATAAATCTGTTTTACCTTGTATAAATTCACCTAAAGCATTTCTTTTTAAACCTAAAAGACTATGATATTTGGTATCATCTATATATACTTGAGTTCTATGATCATAAACTATATCTTCATGCGCACATAAATTTCTATAATTAGATAACAATTGAATATATATCTTTAATGTATCTTTATCTAAACCATATATATCTGCAATCTCTTGTTTATCTTCTTCTTTTAGTATTCCAAATAATTCATTTATTAAACCAAAAGATAATACTTTTACTAATATCCATAAAGGAACAAACTTATATTTAGTCATATAGTGAAAAGTTGCAGTATGTTTTTCTCCATTTATTCTTATTTGTCTTTTCATTTTACTTAAAACATCATCAACTCTTCTAGCTTCTTTGATATCACGGGTGAAATTCTTAGGATTTAGATAATCTTCTTCTTTATAACCATACTTCTTACTTAATTGATATGAAATTATACTCTTAATATTATTCTCAACCACTAATAAATTTTTAAACAATACATTTCTTAAATTTCTATCAAACAAAAAAGCAGAATATAATTCTTCAAATGTTGTACCTCTAAAAAATTTTCTATTTTCGTTATAAAACATTGATCTATAACCATTAACAAAGAAATAATTTTCTCTTAAAAGAATATCTTTTACTTTATTCTCATCTTGAATAATTAGTCCCTTGTTTTTAAGTATAGATATTTGTTCATCTAACGTTCTAAATTCCTTTTTATTCATATTTTCACCTTAATAAAATTATAACACAAATAAAAAAAGACTAAAAGTCTTTTTATTCTTTATTTCTAAGTTTATCAGCTAGATCTTTTATTTTTCTTAATCTATGATTAACACAAGATTTAGTTATTCTATTATTAGTTTCAACAGATATTATTTCACTTAATTCAATTAATGAACTATCTGGATATTTAATTCTATATTCCGCAACTTGTTTAATCTTATCATCAAGTAAATCATATGCATCTCTTGATTTAATATATTCAATATCCACAATTTGTTTATTAGATGACGCAAGTGACTTTTCAACATTAGCTTGTTCACAATTATTAATTCTATTATTCATATTTACTTTTTCTCTATATATTCTTATATCTTCAAAATACATAACACCATTATATGCTTTTATCATCTTTAAGAAATCACTTATTTTTTCAGATTCTTTTATATAAACCATATAACCTTTTTTTCTTCTTAATACTTTAGAATTAAGATTATAACTATTAATTAAATTCTTTAATAATTCTGCATGTTTAACATTATTAGAAATAATTTCTAAGTGATATCTACTAGTTTTAGGATCATTAACAGAACCACTAATTAAGAAACAACCTCTGATAAATGCACTCTTTAAATTCTCATCTGCTACTATTTCTTCATTAGGTACTTCTGAAATGACAAATCCTGTCTCACCTATTAAACCAATATCTTTAATAATTTCAGGAACATTCTTTTTAATTTCAATGATGTAAATTTCATTTTTCTTAAAATTGTAATTCTTTCTAACAGTAATATTACTTGTTACGTTGTATACGTCCTTCACTATTTTAAATATTCTGTTGGCGGCGTTTAAATTTTCTGTTTGTACTTTAATTGAATATAATTTTATATCTGCATTAGTACATAATATACCAGATAACTCTGATATTGCTTCTATTTTATCTATATCTATTTTAGATACTTCTTCTTTTATTTTTCCTGAAAAAGTCATAATATCACTCCTTACTTCTTATATTTCTAATTCTTTTTATATAAACAATTAATAGTATTCCAAATATAAACATTAAACCAGATACTATCATTGCAACTTTAGCGTTAAATAACATTAAACTATCTGTTCTATAGTATTCAATAATAAATCTTACTAATCCATACCAAATAAGATAAAAGGCAGTTACATAACCTGATTTCTTAGTCTTATTTCTTATAATTAACATTATTATAAAACCTATTAAACATAATATACTTTCAAAATAAAATGTTGGTAAAAAATATGCACCATCAATATACATACCTTTTATAACAAAATTAGGTACAAGTAATTTTTGAAGTAACTCTTTACTAACCATCATTCCAAATGCTTCTTGATTAAAGAAATTACCCCATCTACCAAATGCTTGCGCAAGAATTACTCCAGGAATTATTATATCTGTTAGTTTTAAGAATGAAAGATTTCTTTTAATTGAATAAAAGTATACTACAATTAATCCTACTATTATTCCACCATGAATCGCAAGACCACCATTCCATACTTTTATTATTTCATCCATATGAAATACATAGTATTCAAAATTAAATAAAACATAATATAATCTCGCACCTATTATTCCTAATAACAAACCCCAGAAAATAATATTAAACATTACATCTGGATTAATTTTTTGCTTTTTGGCTTCCTTCATTATTATTAAGTACGCAAATATAACACCTAATAAAATACATAAAGAATAAAAATGTAATGAAAAATTACCAATATTTACTGAGTTAATCATTTCTTATCACAACTCCTTATCATTGGTTTTACTATTATCTCATCTATAATAAAATGAACAATCGCTAGAACAAAGGCCATAAATATTCCCCAGAATATTCCATATATATCAAAATGTCTTAATAATACTATATCTACTATTTCTAGCATTAAGAAATCGACAACAAAATAAAATAACCCAAATGTTAAACCAGTTATAGGTAATGTTAATTTAAACACAATTGGTTTTATAGTTTTGTTTAAAATATATATAATAATTGATGCGATAAAATAATACGCTACATTATCTACTTCAAAAGCATCAAAAAACATATCCACTAAGAATAACGCTAGTGAATAACCAGCCATATAAATAACCCAATCTAAGAATCTATTTAATCTTTTACCATTCTTTTCACTAATGATTGCTTTCATATTATCATCCTTCCAGTAAATTATATCAAAAAAAGATAAAAATAAAAAGGAATTTTATAAAATTCCTTTTAAAAATTTACCTGTATAACTAACGTTATCTTGTATAATGCTTTCTGGTGTTCCAGTAAATACAACTGTTCCACCGCCATCTCCACCTTCTGGACCTAAATCTATAATATGATCAGCCATTTTTATAACATCTAAATTGTGTTCTATAACTATAACAGTATCTCCATTATCTACTATTCTATTTAATATAACAAGTAGCTTTTTAATATCATCTGTATGAAGACCAGTAGTAGGTTCATCAAGAATAAATAAACTCTTTCCAGTAGGTCTTTTTTGTAACTCTTTAGCAAGTTTAACTCTAGCTGCTTCTCCACCAGATAATGTAGTTGCACTTTGTCCTAATTTAATATAACCTAGTCCAACATCTTGCATAGTTTGTAATTTGTTTTTAACTTTAGGTATATTTTCAAAGAATGTTAATGCTTCATCAACAGTCATATCTAATACTTCTGCGATATTTTTACCTTTAAACTTAATTTGAAGTGTTTCACTATTATATCTAGTACCATGACATATTTCACATGGAACATATACATCTGGTAAGAAATGCATCTCTATTCTCTTTACTCCATCTCCCCAGCAAGCTTCACATCTTCCACCTTTAACATTAAATGAGAATCTTCCTTTTAAGTATCCTCTTATTTTAGCTTCTTTGGTAGACGCAAATACATCTCTTATATCATCAAATACTCCAACATAAGTCGCAGGATTACTTCTAGGACTCTTTCCAATTGGGTCTTGTGATATATTTATTACTTTATCTATATTTTCAATACCAATTACTTTTTTACATTTACCTGGTTTTTCTTTAGCTTTATATAAATTATTTTTTAGAGTTTTATATAATATTTCATTAACAAGTGTACTCTTTCCTGAACCTGATACTCCAGTAACACATATAAATTTACCTAATGGGAACTTAACGTCTATATTCTTTAAGTTATTTTCAGAAGCACCTTTTACTTCTATATTTAGATTATTACCTTTTCTTCTTTTCTTAGGTGTTTCTATCTTTTCAATACCCTTTAAATATCTACCAGTTAATGAATTAGGATTATCCATTACTTCTTTAGGTGTACCTTCTGCGATAACATACCCACCATTAATACCTGCTTTTGGTCCGATATCAACAAGATAATCTGCCGCAAGCATAGTATCTGTATCATGTTCTACTACTATTAATGTATTACCTAAATCTCTCATTTGAATAAGAGAATTAATTAATCTTTCATTATCTCTTTGATGAAGACCAATACTTGGTTCATCTAGAACATATAGTATTCCAGATAGTCTTGATCCTATTTGAGTTGCAAGTCTTATTCTTTGACTTTCTCCACCAGAAAGTGATGAAGCTGATCTTGCAAGTGATAAGTAGTCTAATCCAACATTTATTAAGAAACTTAATCTATCTTTTATATCTTTAATAAGTAATCTACTTATTTCTTCTTCCTCTTTATTAAGTTTTAAATTACATATAAATTCATATAAGTCTTTAATACTCATCTTACATAAATCATCTATATTCTTTTTCTTTATAAATATATGAAGAACATGTTCTTGTAATCTAGAACCATGACATACTTCACATTCAGATTCAATTGCGTAATTACCAAGCCATTCTCTAACAAAATCACTAGTTGTTTCATTATATCTTCTTTCTAAATAACTAAGAACTCCTGTATTCTCTTCAAAATTATTCATTATATTTCCACTTCTAGTCTTGAAGTTATAATGAATTATTTCACCATTACCATTAAGTATTAAATCTTTTTCTTTCTTAGTTAATTTAGACCATGGTTTATTCATATCGATATTATATTTATCACAAAGAATACCTAACTTTTGAATAATAATATTATCATCATCCATATTCTTATATGGTTGAATACATCCTTGATTTAAACTTTTACTATCATCTGGAATAATTAATTCTCCATCTATTTTTTCTTTAAAACCAAGACCTTTACATGATGGGCACGCTCCATATGGCGCATTAAAACTAAATAGTCTAGGTTCAAGTTCAGGAAGTGAATAATCACAGTGAGGACACGCAAAATTCTCACTTAAAACTATTTCATCTTTACCAACTACATCTATTACAACTTTTCCACCAGATAACTTAGAAGCTGTTTCTAATGCCTCAAATAATCTACTTCTAATATCATCTCTTATTATTAATCTATCTACTACAACATCTATATTAGATTTCTTATTCTTTTCAAGTACTATATCTTCAGATAAATCTCTTATATCACCATTTACTCTTACTCTAACATATCCATCTTTTCTTAAATTTTCAAATAAGTCTTTATGAGTACCTTTTTCTCCATGAACAATAGGAGCCAGAATCATTATCTTAGATCCTTCTTCTAAACCTTGTACTTTATTAGTCATTTCTTCTATAGTTTGACTAGTAATAGGTATATTATGATTAGGACAATAAGGCACACCAATTCTTGCGAATAATAGTCTTAAATAATCATATATTTCTGTTACTGTACCTACTGTAGATCTAGGATTATTATTAGTAGTCTTTTGATCTATACTTATCGCTGGAGAAAGTCCCTCAATTGAATCTACATCTGGTTTTTCAGATACTCCTAAAAACTGTCTAGCATAACTACTTAAACTTTCAACATATCTTCTTTGACCTTCAGCATATATAGTATCAAATGCCAAAGAAGACTTACCTGATCCAGAAACTCCAGTCATAACAATTAACTTGTTCTTAGGTAAATCTATATTAATATTTTTAAGATTATTTTCTCTTGCTCCTCTTATAACTATTTTATCGTTCATAGTACTCACTTCCAAACATTTGTTATTATACCAAAAAGAATAAAAAAAATGTAGCGAACATACTACATTTTTTTAATACTTTTTAGAACAGTGTCAAAAAACAATTTATGAGAATCTGGAAATGATAAATTATCTGGTAATTCTTTAGAGAACATTATCTTTTCCATTTCATATTTTGGTAATTCTTTTAGTTCTTCTATTTCACAGTAACATAATAATGCATATGTACTAATTTTATATACAGAAATTGGAGTAACTTTTATCTTAGTTGCGCCTGTTTCTTCATATAATTCTCTTTTTGCAGCATCAATCCATGTTTCTCCTTCTTCTATATGTCCACCTGGTATTTCCCAACCTTGTCTTTTTTTATTATAACTAAATACATATTTATCTTTATATTTAGAAACACATACTACTCTAGTATATTCTTTTTCATCACAATATCCTAAATCATATAATTTAACTTCTAACATATTATTGACTCCTTAATTCAAATAGTGCATCTCTTAATTCTGTTGCACGTTCAAAGTCTAAGTCTCTAGCTGCTTTCATCATCTCTGCTTCTAAATCTTTCATTAATTTTTCTTTTTCTTTCTTAGTCATAGAAACACTTGATCTATCATTAATTGCTTTATCAGTATTTTTAATAACATCTTGGATAGGTTTAATAATAGTTTTAGGAGTTATGCCATGTTCTTCATTGTATTTTTCTTGTATTTCTCTTCTTCTATTAGTTTCTTTTATTGCTTCATCCATAGAATCAGATATAGTATCTGCGTACATTATAACCTCACCATTTGCGTTTCTAGCTGCTCTACCTATTGTTTGGATAAGTGATCTAGTACTACGTAAGAATCCTTGTTTATCTGCATCTAATATAGCAATTAAAGATACTTCTGGTATATCTATACCTTCTCTAAGTAAGTTTACTCCAACTACACAGTCATATTTACCCGCTCTCAAGTCATGAACTATTTCTAATCTTTCTAGAGTATGAATTTCATTATGTAGATAAGCGACTTTTATATCTGCGTTCTTTAAATAGTTAGTTAATTCTTCACTCATACGAATAGTAAGTGTAGTAATAAGAGTTCTTTCATTTTTCTTAATTCTTTCTTTTATTTCATAAATAAGATCATCTATTTGACCATTACTTGGTCTTACTTCTATAGTTGGATCAAGTAATCCAGTTGGTCTTATTATTTGTTCAACAACTTCATTATTTACTTCTTCTAATTCATAATCACCTGGTGTTGCGGATACATAAATAACTTGATTTAATCTATCATTAAATTCATCAAATTTAAGTGGTCTATTATCTAGCGCGCTTGGTAATCTAAATCCATATTCTACAAGAACTGATTTTCTCATTCTATCTCCATTATACATTGCGCGAACTTGTGGAAGTGTTACGTGAGATTCATCTACCACTAATAGAAAATCTTTTGGAAAGAAATCTATTAATGTAGGAGGTGCTTCTCCTGCTTTTCTAAATGTTAGGTGTCTAGAATAGTTTTCTATACCTTTACAAAAACCTGTTTCTTCGAGTAATTCTAAATCATAATTAGTTCTTTCATTTAATCTTTGAAATTCTAGTAATTTATTTTCTTTTTTTAATTCTTCTAATCTTTGATTTAATTCTTCTCTAATAGATTTACATGCCATTTTTAATTTATCTTCAGATGTTACAAAGTGAGATGCCGCAAATATAGTTATAGTTTGTTTTCTTTCTATGACTTGACCTGTTAAAGTATCAAATTCTATTAGACCTTCTACTTCGTCACCAAATAGATCTATTCTATATCCTTTTGTCTTAGAATAAGCAGGTACTACCTCTATAGAATCTCCTCTTGCTCTAAAAGTACCTCTTACTAAGTCCATATCATTTCTTTCATATAACATATCAACTAGTTTATGAAGTATTTCATCTCTACTTTTAGTTTCACCTACTCTTAAAGTAAGTGTATTCTTTTCATATTCTTCTTTTTCACCTAAACCGTATATACATGAAACTGAAGCGACTACTATAACATCTCTTCTTGAGATAAGTGCTGAAGTAGCAGAATGTCTTAATTCATCTATCTCATCATTAATTGATGCATCCTTTTCAATATATGTATCAGATGAAGGTACATATGCTTCTGGTTGATAATAGTCATAATATGATACAAAGTATTCAACTCTGTTTTCAGGAAATAATTCTTTTAGTTCTGAATATAATTGACCTGCTAAAGTCTTATTATGTGCAAGTACTAAAGTAGGTTTATTAACCTTTTCAATAACATTTGCGATAGTAAAAGTTTTACCTGTACCTGTCGCTCCTAAAAGTACTTGTTCTTTCTTTCCTGAATTAATACCATTAACTAACTCGTTAATAGCTTCTGGTTGATCTCCAGATGGTTTATACTTTGATACTAATTTGAACATATTATCACCTTCTTATCATTTTATTTGTTTTATTCTTTTTATAAGTATTCTTATCTATTGTTTTACCATTAAATTCTATTTTAGGAAATTGATTATCATTTCTTTCTATACATTCATCTAACTTATCTGATGGTAGTAGTATTCCTACTATATCATAATCATCTTTTGGTATATTATCAAAATCTATAATTGTATCTGTAGGTAAGTCTACACATAAAAATCCAAATTTCTTATAAAAATTTTGACCTAATTTATTTTCTTTATCTACGTTGTCAGAATATATATCAATATTACCATATTCAGATTGTATTTGTTTAAGAGTTTCTACAAGTAGCTTACTTCCTACTCGTGTTCTTATTAATCCTTCTCTTGCGAAGAACCAATCTATATAACAATAGTTTTCATCTTCTATATACTTTATTTCTTGTATACGCGCTACTCGTAATCCTCCTAGTGTTAAAGAAGAAACAAAGCCATAAGGATTTTCATCAAAGTTAAATACTAAATCATCAAAATTAGTAACGGTAATAAATCTAACAAATTGATCTATAAAATCTGATCCTTCTTCTTTGTAATTAGTTGAATATACCAATGCATCAGTAAAATATTCATCACTATATTTATTTCTTAATTTATTTACATATTCAAAAAAAGAATGTATTTGTTTTATTTCTTTTTCTCCAACTAAATAGTCTCTATATCTAGTACGCATTTCATCTATACTATCTTCAGACATTATACTTCTTTTTATTTCTTTTTTTAATTCATCATCCATATCTATTTTATCTAAAAGATTAAATAATAAAACAACCCAAGTATCTATACTCTTTCCAAATTCTGTTCTTTTCAAGAATATCCTCTCCCCATATGTCACTATTTTATCATTATATCTATTATTAAACAATAAAAAAAGAATGTTTAATACATTCTATTTTATATTAATATCAAAATTAAATATATTATCGTCACTAACTTTTATAATTAATTTAAAGTTATCTTTACTTACATCTTTAAATTCTAATATATCTTCTTTTTTTGATTTAGATTTTAGTTTTATTCTATTTTTTTCTTTATCATTAATATTATATTCATTTACTGATTGAACTATACTAAATGATTGATTTAATAAATTTATTGTTTTTTTTGATTTATTTGTTATTTCATAATATACTTCTAATTTTGAATTAGAATATTTTACTTTATTAATTTTTATAGAAATATCTTTTTGAGTTAATTCTTTATTAATAATATGTGTTTCTTTAACAGCGTTAACTGCGTCCATATAAGAAACTGTTTTAACCTTACCATTAATTATAGGATAATTAGTTTTTTCTTCTTTTCCACTTACAAATCCATCAAAGATTATATAATCATTCTTTTTTATATTGCTATCTTTTTTAATTATTAAAATAACAATCTTATCTAGATTAGAAAAATCAGTATATGCATATGCTTTATTTCCATCTACTTTATATACTAATGCAGAAGATTCTAAATATTTATAACTATATTTATTAGGATTCTTAAATAAATCTACTTCTTCCTTTTCAGTTAAATATATTACTTCTTTAGGATTTGGCCCTAATACCTTAAATATTAGAAAACTAATACCACTTAATATTAATATTGCTATTATAGTTATTATAGAAATTAATAATACTTTTTTACCCTTCATATTATTCCTCCTTATTATATATAAATAATAACATAATTATAAAAAAAATAATAGATTATCTATTATTTTTTTCTTTTATTTCATATATTTTTTCTATAAATCTATTTAAATAAATATATCCGTCTTTTGGTATTCTAGAATAGAAATTAATTTTATAAAAATCTAAATAGTTTCCACCATATTTAGAATTATCATAATATAATATTAATTCTTTAGATGGTGCATCTAACGCAAGTAAATCTCCCATAGGTAAATTAGACCATGCAGGAAAATTATATTTTTTTATATATCTTTTTAGTTTATTAATATCTGATTTATTTATTTTATATTCTGTTTTATTTAAATTATATTCTTCTATAATAATAGAATTATATATATCTATTTCTATTTTTCTTTCTTCTTTATTTCCATCAGAATAATATATTTTTAAAAGTTTACCTGTTTTTATATCTTTATTAATTAGATTGTTTAATTCTTCACTTTTCTTATTTCTAACCATTCTATTCACCACACGTTTCGTTAAAATATTATACACTAAAAAGAACAAAAGAAATAGAGATTATCCTCTATTTCTATATGATTTAATTTCAAGCGCTAGTTTTTTAGCTTTTTCTTTATCTAATTCAATTAATGGTTCTCTTAAATATCCATTACATAATCCTTCTTGTTCTACTGCTTTTTTAACAGGAATAGGATTAACATCAGAGAATAATGCTTTTACTACTCCTAAAGCTTCTTTTTGCATTTGTAATGATTTTTCTTTATTACCTTTTAAATATTCATTAACTATATCATGAGTTTCTTTTGGAAATATATTAGCAAGAACTGATATTACTCCAATACCTCCTGCATCTACTACATCATATATTTGATCATCATTTCCTGAATATACATCAATAACACCTGAATTACATATTTCTTTAACTTGTTCTATATTACCTGATGCTTCTTTTATCGCAACTATATTTTTGTTTTCTTTACCTATTTCAATTGCTGTTTCTGGTTTAATATTAACTCCTGTTCTTGATGGAACATTATACATAATAATAGGAATATCAACTGCATCTGCAATTCTTTTATAATATAGTTTTAATCCATCTTGGTTAGTTTTATTATAATATGGTGTTACACATAATAGACCATCTGCTCCTACATATTCTGCTTCTTTAGATAGTTTAACTGCGTGTTTAGTATCATTTGAACCTGCTCCTGCGATTACTGGTATTTTACCATTTGCGTATTCTACACATTTTTTAATTGTTTTTATTTGTTCTTCATCTGTTAATGTAGAAGCTTCACCAGTTGTTCCACATATAATAATCGCATCTGTATTATTTTTTTTATGATACTTAACTAAATCTTTCAAAGCATCATAATCAACTTTTAAATTACCTTTCTTAGTTTTATAAAATGGTGTGACTAAGGCTACACCAGATCCCTTAAATAATTTAGACATAATAAAAGCCCTCCTTCTAAATATTATTCAAGGGAGAGCTATTTCGTACATTATAAATATATTTTGTAGCTCCCCATCTTTCGATGACAGTTATATAGATATTATCTATACACCCAGGGGGTATAATCTTGAACTAATACACCCTTCGGCAGTTAACCCTTTTTAATTCCTTCTTCTAATTCAAGTTATCCAGAATTATACTCTTTTTAACCGCGACCTCTACACAAATATGTGTTAATAAAATTATAACACTATTAAATAAGTTGTCAATTATTCTTTTTCTAAATATCGATTTTTTAATATATCAAAAAAAATAAAAAAGTGTTATAACACTTTTTTATTATTAGAATGGTAATCCATTAACAGCTATATAAGCACCTAATATAGAATTAATAATAGATAATACTAATCCAATGATACTAAGTACTAAACCAGCTGTTGTAGAATGATCTTCCTTATTTTTTGTATTAATAACAATTCCTACGATACCTAGTATCCATCCAGAAATAGCTATTAATAAACCACAAGGAATAGATAAAATTCCTACTACTAAACCAGCAGTATAAGTTGGTTTCTTTTCCATTTTTACTTCTCCTTTACAATAATAATTATAGCATATAATATTATTATTTGTCTATTCTGTTCTTAGAGAAACTGCTGGATCTTTCTTAGAAGCTATTCTAGAAGGTATTGCGCCACCTATTAAAGTTAATGTAATACTTACTATTACTAATATAATGGATGCATTTACATCCATAACAGCAACATTATTTAAATCAGTTATATTCTTTAATAACACATTAATTGGAATTAATAATAATCCTGAAATACCTATACCTAATAATCCTGATGTTAAACCTATTATAAATGTTTCTGCATTAAATACTCTTCTAATATCTTTCTTTCTAGCACCTAAACTTCTTAGTATTCCTATTTCTTTTGTTCTTTCTAGAACTGAAATATAAGTAATAATACCAATCATTATAGAAGATACTATTAATGATATAGATGAGAACGCAACTAAAACAGCAGTTATACCATCCATTATTCCACCTGACATAGTTGTAATTAAACTAGCTTGATCTAAGTACACAATCTTATCATCTTCTGATTTACCTTTATTATATTTATCTATATATTTAATAATAGTATCTTTCTTATCAAAATTCTTTGGATATAATAGTATTTGATCTGGAATACTATTTCCACCTAAATAAGATAATACTTGTTCCTTAGTTTTTTTACCTTCTTTAGTATTTAAATCAAATTTTTCACTACTTAAGACATTGTAATCAGAATTTTTTTGTTTATTTACTATACTAGAATTACTATTTTTTTCAATTACATAATCTTGAAGCGCAATTGTATAATATATTCCGTTTCTAGGATTCATAATATTAGATTTAGATTCTTTTACTTTAATTACACCAACTACTTTTAGAGTTAGATTATTTGAATTTTCATATAAATCTTTATCTACTATTTTTGGTAAATAATAATCACCATAATCCATATAGTAATCATCATTAAATATTAGTTTAAATGAACAATTAAGTAAATCTTCATATTTAATATTATCTCCCTTAATATTTAATGCTTTAGCAAAATCTTCATCAATACTATTATCGGTTTTTACTTCAAGAACTATTTCATCTTTTTCTTTAGGTAATTTACCTGCGACTAAATCATAGTATTCAGTTAATACATAACTAGGACTCTTATCCTCTAAATTTTTATATGGAATAATCATTTTATTAATACCTTGACCAAACATAGATGCCATAGGATTATCTGAACCTATACTATCTAATGAGAAATACTTTTCTCCATCAGTTTGATATATATTTAAATTAGTAGATGTTTCAACTACTGCGGATGATAAATAGTTTTGATTCATATCTTTTAAATAATTCATAAAATTATCATCAAAATTATTATATTCAATTTTATTACCATCTTTTTTAATAGTTAATTTATTGCTTTTTTCATATTTATTACTTGTTCCTGCATTTGCCATTGAACTAGTAATTGTTTCAGTACTTACCTTAGTAGAATTAATTACTATTGGCATAGCATCAGATGTGTCTTTTTCAAATTTATCTATTTGTTTTTGAAAACCATTTGATAAAGATAATATTAATGATATACCTATAATACCTATTGAAGATGCGAACGCAGTTAAAATAGTTCTTCCTTTTTTTGTTCTTAAGTTATTAAATGATAAACCTATTGCATTTAAGTAACTCATTTTAGTTTTTTTAATAACTACTTCTTCATTTACTTCTTCTCCGTTAAATGGATTTGAATCATTAATTACTTCTCCATCTTGGAATTCTATTATTCTGTTTGCGTATTCTTTTGCAAGTTCTGGATTATGTGTAACCATTATAACTAACTTATCTTTAGATACTTCTTTTATTAAATCCATTATTTGTTTACTTGTTTTAGTATCTAATGCACCAGTTGGTTCATCCGCAAGAATAATATTTGGATCATTAACAAGTGCTCTTGCAATAGCGACTCTTTGCATTTGACCACCAGATAATTGGTTTGGTCTTTTATTTATATGATCTTTTAATCCTACCTTTTCAAGTGCATCAATAGCCATTTGTTTTCTTTTCTTTCTAGAATATCCACTTAAAGTAGTACTCATTTCAACATTTTTAAGAACTGAAATATGACCTATTAAATTATATGATTGAAATATAAAACCTACACAGTTATTTCTATAAGCATCCCAATTCTTATCTTTAAACTTTCTAGTACTTGTATTATTAATTATTAGATCTCCAGAATCATATCTGTCTAATCCTCCAATTACATTTAGCAATGTAGTTTTACCTGAACCTGATGGACCTAATATCGCAACAAATTCATTTTTTCTAAAATCTACATTTATTCCTTTAAGAGCATGTTGGTAATTATTACCCATTTTATAGCTCTTTTTTATATTTTTTAATCTTAACATATAAACTCCTTTCAAACAAAAATAATTATATTAAATGTTATAGTTGATTGTCTACCAACCTATGGTTGATTTTTGTCAACTCACACTAGCATTTTATTAAACACTTGATAATTATATCAAAAAAAAAGAATGATTTCATTCTTTTTTTAAAACATATTAGTAAAATCTTGTGTTTCATCTAATGTACTATCATTAGTTTTATTAGCTTCATTTAATTTTTGTAGTATTCTATCTAATTCATTATTAAAATCTGCTGTTTTTTCTAGATTAACTGGTTCTTCTTTTACTACATTAGTTTTCTTTTTAAATATATCTGAAATCTTTTTATCATTTTTATATAATGATTCAGAATTATTAATTGTATCTGTTTTAATTACAGATTCAACTGGTTTTTCTTCTTCTTTAACTGGTTCTTCTATATCAACAGTTTTAGCTCCTTCAGTAGAAAAATCTCTTAGTAATAAATCATTTATCGCTGGTTCAACAGTTATTTCATTAACAACTGGTTCCTCTTTAACTTCTTCAGCTTCTTTTTCTTCTTCTGTTCTAAAATCAAGATTAATCTCTGTATTTGGATCTATTGCTGGTTTTTTATCAGCTTCTTTTTCTTCTTCTGTTCTAAAGTCTAAATTAATTTCTGTATTTGGATCTATTGCTGGTTTAACTTCTTCAACAACAGGTGTTTCAGTTACTTCTGGTTCTTTTGGAACTTCAACAACTGGATTCATATTACCAATACTCTCATTTTGTAACATACTCTTTTCTAGTTTTCTTGTTTTAATACTATTATCAATTAAATACCCAATTAAAACAAATATTAAGAATACACAAATAATAATTAATAAAGTTGTATTTTCGTTTATAAAATTCATTACTATTTCTAATATTTTATCCATATTCATATTCTCTAACCTCGCTTTTTATTCTAAGAACATTTTATCATTATTATTTTATTTTTTCAATAGAAAATAAAAAAAAGAGTTACAAATGAGTAACTCTATTTTTTATTTCTTTAGTTTTTCCTACATTCCAATAGTTTTCTCCTAAATATCCACAAGTTCTTCTAACAACATTCATTGTTTTTTGATCTTTGTTATGACAATTAGGACATTCCCATTCATTATCATCATTAATAATTATTTCACCATCAAAACCACAATTTTGGCAATAATCACTTTTTGAATTAAATTCAGCATATTGAATATTATCATATATATACTTAACTAATTGTTCTAACGCAACTATATTCTTATTCATATTTGGTATTTCTACATAACTAATTGCGCCACCAGATGAAATAACTTGATATTTACTTTCAAATTTTAATTTTCTAAACGCATCTATTTTTTCTCTAACATCCACATGATATGAATTAGTATAGTATCCTTTATCAGTTACATTTTCAATACTACCAAATCTTTCTTTATCTATTTTAGCAAATCTATAACATAAACTTTCTGCAGGTGTGCCATATAAACCAAAACCTATTCCTGTTTTCTTTTTCCATTCATCAGTTTTTTCTCTTAAATGATTCATTACTCTTAATGAGAATTCCTCTCCTCTTTTTGTAGTATGAGATCTATTAGTCATTAAATAAGTTAATTCATATAATCCTATATAACCTAGAGATATAGTTGAATATCCATTTTCAAGTAATCTATCAATTTTCTCACCTTTCTTTAATCTAGCGATTGCGCCATATTGATAATGAATTGGTGAAACATCAGATATAACTCCTTTTAAATGATTATGTCTTATCATTAGAGCTTCATAACATAATTCTAATCTTTCTTCTAATAGCTTCCAGAATTTTTCTTCATCCTTATTCGCTATAATACCTATTTGTGGTAGATTAATACTTACTACTCCTTGATTAAATCTACCTTCAAATTTATATTTGCCATTATCATCCTTATAACAAGACAAGAAACTTCTACAACCCATAGGACTAAATACATTGCCTTCATAGTTTTCTCTCATTATCTTAGCTGAAATATAATCTGGATACATTCTTTTTGCAGAACATTTAACCGCTAATTTAGTTAAATAATCATATTTTCCACCAGTTAAATTATTACATTCATCTAAAACATATACTAGTTTAGGGAATGCTGGAGTAATAGGTACTCCATTCTCATTTTTAATACCATCTATTCTTTGATTTAATATTTCTTCTATTATTAACGCAAGTTCTTCTTCGTATTCAAATCCTTCTTCCATATGCATAAATATAGTTACAAATGGTGTTTGTCCATCAGTAGACATAAATGTATTTAATTGATATTGAATAGTTTGAATACCCGATTTTAATTCATCTAACATTCTATCATTTGCGTCTTCTTTTGCTCTTGTTTCTGCTTCGTCTTTTGTATAACCCTTTTCAGTGTATTTTTCTAATCTCTTTTTATAATGTTTATCATAAGTTACTCTTAGATATTTTGCTAGATGTTTAATATCTATTGATTGTCCTCCATATTGTGCGCCTGATATAGCCGCAATTATTTGTGTAGTAACAATAGATGCTACTCTAAAACTTTTAGGAGATTCAATCATTTTTCCATTTATAACTGTTCCATTATCTAACATATCTCCTAAATTAACTAAACAACAATTAAACATAGGTTGAACATAATAATCTTTATCATGAAAATGAAGTATACCATCTTTATGGGCTTTAACTATCTTTTCTGGAAGTAATAATCTATCTGTTATATCTTTAGAACATTCTCCAGCGATCAAATCTCTTTGAGTTGGAATAGTTGTTGCTTTTTTATTAGAGTTTTCTTCCATAGTATCTTTATTCTCACACGCAACTAAAGATAATATATCATTATCTGTTGTATTAATTTTAATTAAATGATCTTCATTAAATAAAATATATTTTTTAACTAAATCTAATTTATTTATTTTAATTAATTCTTCTTCTATAATACTATTTATCTCGTTAGTTGATAGAACTTCATTTTTGTTTTTAGTAATAGTATCAACAATTTTATCTATTTCCTCAATAGTAACTTTATCTTCTGTTTCCCTATTTGCGTTACTAATTGCGAAAACAATCTTACTAGTATCATAGTCTTCTCTTAATCCTTCTTTTTTAATAACTTCTTTAACCATAATAAACCTCTACCACTATTGTCTATATATAAATTTTAGATAAAATATCAAAAAAAGTCAAATTTAATAAAAAAAGACGTTATCTACGTCTCCTTCTTTTTCTTCTTCTTTTTCTTCTAATACTTCTTAAAAATAAATGAATAATCATACTTCCTACAATAATTAATAGCGCAATTTTCATAGTTTTACTCAATTTAAATATTACTGTTATTGGTGATAAAACATCTTCTTCATATAATACTACATCATTATATTTAATAGTATATTTTCCTATTTTATCTCCTTTTTTAATACTTCTATCAAGTTTTTCTTTACCTTCATATATATATTTAAGATTCTTTTTAGTAACATCATTATTTAGATACATAGTTACTTCTCTTTTTGCTTTTAAATCTATATCTTCATTATACATAGTTTTAATAGTTTTAATTTTAGAACCTTTTTTAAGTATATTTTTAAATGAATAATTTTGCATATAGTAATCAAATAAGTTTTTTTGATCTTCAAAGTTTTGGTCGTTTAAAGATTGGTCTGCACCTGCGGTTACTAAAATATAATCCACATCATTATATGATGCATAAGATACTAAACATAGTCCTGCATCATCAGTAAATCCTGTTTTACCACCGATATAGTATGTCATACCATGTGCTTTTGCTTTATGAACAGGACCTACAAACTTATAATCACCATTTGTAGTAGTGTATTCTGGAGTTGATATAATATCTCTAAACTTTTTATTATTCATTGCATATTTCATTATTATAGCCATATCATATGCGGATGAATATTGTCCTTCTGCATCTAAACCACTGGTATTCTTAAATACAGTATGTTTTAATCCTAATTCTTCAACTTTAGCATTCATTAACTTAACATATTCTTCTTCTGAACCTGATACTTCCATTCCTAATGCATATGCAGCATCAGCACCTGATTTTAATAATGTAGCATATAATAGATCTTTATATGATACAGTATCTCCAGGTTTAAAACCTACAACAGCTAGTTCCGGATCTAATCCATCAAACATTCCTGAAGGAATAACAAATTGTTCATCTAAATCATCTATTTTTTCTACAGCAATTAAACTAGTCATTACTTTTTGCATACTAGCTACTTTTATTTCTTCATCTTTTCCTTTTTCATATAAAATCTCATTATTTCTTAAATTTATCATAACAGCATTTCTACTATTTATATCAACAACATCTGCTTTTATACTTATTGGAATTAATAAAAAAAGAAATATAAATAATCTTATAAGCTTCTTCATATATCCTCCATACTACCTAATATATTCTAACATAAAACAAATAATAAAAAAAGGACTATTTATTTTTCATAAATATATCCTTTTCCAGTTCCTTTAGATATTAATATAGGAGTTCCTTCTTCTACTATATCAAATTCTGTTTTTGATATTTGTATTCTATTATGAATAAGTTTTCTTTCTTCATCTATAACAGTTACAAAATATAAATAAGTTCTTCTTTTTCCACTTGTATCTCTTTTTCTTTCTTTATAAATTGCTTTTCCAATCATTAATTCTTTAGTAGAAATACTCTTATAAGTAAAGAATCCACATAATAATGAAATAACACCTAGTAATATCTTAACTAATAACTTAGTATCAACAATAAAAGCAAATATAAATGTTGTGATAAAGATTAGTGTTATTACTAATAAAAATATAAATGTTTTTATATTAGCTTTTTTAACAAAATCTTCTTCATCTACATTTTCTGGATTTCTAAAATTTATATGATCTGATTTTTCATATCCTAGTTTTGCATATTTTTTAGATATTTCTGTTAAATTATTAAATTGTTTTTGTAATTCTTTTATACCATCTTTATTTAAATTTAAATTAATATTCATACTACCACCATTATAATTATATCATAAAAAAAGAACTAAGAATTCTTAAAAATTATTAAGAGTATCTAGTTCTAGTAATTTTTTTGACCATTTTGACAAGCTATCTCATATCTATTAACACCAGTTTCATTTAGATAAATACCTTCTCTTTTTAATCTTAATATAAAATCATTTAATACTTTCATATATTGTTCTCTTTCATTACAATCTATAGTTATTTTTAAATTTTTACACTTCGGATGAAGAGCGCTACTTACTGATTCAACATTCATATTTGATAAAATATTATAATTAAAACTATTTCTATTCTTATATTCATTAAATTTAGATACTAAATATACTTCTGCGAAATCAGTGCATAAATAGTTTTGTCCAAAAGGTAATAAAGTATCTTTACCATTAATAATAGTTATTTTTTTATATTTATCTCTTTCTAAATATGCAGTATAAGCTTTTAAACCATTATCTCTATTAATACTCCCTGGATTCTCTATAACAATATCTCTTGATATTTTATTCTTACTTTCTCTAACAACCCTATCATAAGTATATAACTTAGAACAACCTGTTAATAAAAGTATTCCTGTGGATAAAAGTAATGTAGTTAATATTTTTTTCATATAATCACCTATTACATTATAACATACAAAATAAAAAAGCCGAATATTTCGACTTTATAATCAATCTGGTGGAGCTGAGGGGAGTTGAACCCCTGTCCAAAAATACGTAATAAGTAACATCTACAAGTTTAGTTAATTAAGAATATGTCCTAAGTACAAAAGTAATTAACAACCTAAATACTTAGTAAGTCTATAAAATTCATTATTACCTATAGACATTAGTAATAATATATTCTACTAAAATCGAACCTTCTATAAATTACGTAGAAAATAATAAATAGAAAGTGTATTTACCTTTATAATTAGGCTAAAGCAGCACTAGTACTTCTGAATAGTCCTGCAAATACGTTTTTAATATTTTTAGCATTTATTGCTTTTTGTCTCTCACGTGGACACCCGACTTGCAGCTAAATACCCTATATTCCTGTCGAAGCCAATTACAGCCCCATGCATAAAATTATATGCAAAATAAAGAAAAAGTCAAATAATCATACATTATTTGACTTATATTTTACTTAATAATTCTTTCATGAATTTAGCAACCATTTTTGAACTTAATAATAAGAAATCATCATATGTAAGTTCATTAGTTCCATTTACTGAATCTGATATAGATCTTATTACTAAAAATGGTATATGTGATAAATAACATACTTGTGCGATAGATGCACCTTCCATTTCACAACATAATGCATTAAATTTAGTTGCAATTTTATTACTCATTTTAGGATCATTTACAAATATATCACCAGAAGCGATTACTCCAACATGTACATTTGAATCTGTTTTTATATCTTTAGCGATATTAACTAAGTAATCATCTGATTCTATAAATTTTCCTACATTAGGAATTTGTCCTTTTTCATAATTAAATGGTGTTACATCAAAATCATGTTGTACTAATCTTTCTCCTATTACTACATCACACACTGATACACCTGGATTAATTGCACCAGCTACTCCTATATTAAATATATAATCCACTTTCATATTATCTATTAATATTTGGGTAGTTCTAGCTGAATTAACCTTGCCTATTCCTGATTCTACTAAAACTATTTCTTTATTATCTAATTCACATTCATAAAAAGTTAAATCAAATATCTCATATTGTTTTTTTAGAGTTAGTACTTTTAGAAGTGCTTCTAACTCTTCTTTTAACGCAAATATAATACCTATTTTCATACTAATACCTATTCTTTAACATCTTATCTGTTTCTCTTTTGATGTCTCTTTCTTTTATTGATTCTTTTTTATCATAAGTATGTTTACCTTTAGCTACTCCTATTTCTAGTTTAGCTAGTCCCTTATTAAAATATAATTTTAAAGGAACTATAGTAAAACCTTTTATAGATATTTTATCTTTTAGTTTTAATATTTCATTTTTATGAAGTAATAGTTTTCTAGTTCTAGTTTCTTCTTCATTAAATATAGATCCTTTATCATAAGGAGATATATGCATATTAAGAATAAATGCTTCATTATTCTTTATCATGATATAACTATCCTTTAAATTACAAGAACCATTTCTTACTGATTTGATTTCTGTACCTGTTAAAACAATTCCTGCTTCAAAAGTATCATATATTTCATAATCAAATCTAGCTTTTCTGTTTACTATTTCCATTCTTATCACCTTCTACAAGTGCAAAATCTATTGTACTACTTTCTTTAGATGCTGCAATACATTTTACTCTTACTTTTTGACCTAATTTAAACTTTTTGCCTGTCTTTTTACCAATAAGCATATTTAGTTCTTCATTAAATTCAAAGTAATCGCCTACTATTGTATCATATTTTACTAATCCTTCAATCATATTTGGTAAACAAACAAACATTCCGAAGTTAAGAATTGTATCAATCACACCATCAAATTCTTCTCCAATATGATCTTCCATATACTCAGCCATCTTCATATCTTCTACGTCTCTTTCACAATCAATTGAATTTCTCTCTTTTTCTGATGAATGTTCTGCGATAGATGGAAGTATATCTTTATAATAGTCTATTAATTTATTTAATTCTTTTGGTTCTGGTTCATTAAATATATATTTTCTAAGTAAATTATGAACCGTTGTGTCTGGGAATCTTCTTATAGGAGAAGTAAAATGTGTATAACATTTTGATCCTAGACCATAGTGACCTAAGTTTTGATCTTTATATTCTGCTTTTCTCATGCATCTTAAAAGCATATTAGATAAAATATCATATTCTTCTCTTCCTCTTAATTGATCTAATATAGATTTTAAGTTTCTAGGATTAGAGAATTCTCTTTTACCTGTAACATTTATTCCTAATGCAGATATTTGATTTATAAAGTCTTTAATCTTATCATCATCTGGAACCTCATGAACACGATAAATAGATGGGTAATTTAAATAGAATAGATGAGACGCAACTGTTTCGTTAGCTGCGATCATAAAATCCTCTATTAAGTTTTCCCCTTTATCTTGTTCTCTTAATACTACATCTATTGCTTTACCTTTATCATCAACAATTATTTTAGCTTCTTTTGCATCAAAGTCTAAATAACCTCTAGATAGCTTTTCTTTTCTCAGAATTTCTGCAAGTTCTTCCATTAATTTTAATGTTTCAGCGTATTCTTCATAACCTTCTGGTATTTCTTCATTATTTAAAATCTTATTAACATTTTTATATGTCATTTGTTTTCTTGATCTAATAACTGATTCAAAAATATCATGATCAATTACTTTACCTTGTGGATCTATTTCCATAACACAAGATATTGCAAGTCTATCTACATCTGGATTTAATGAACAAATACCATTACTTAATTTATGTGGAAGCATTGGTACAACTCTATCTGCAAGATATACAGATGTTCCTCTATCTAATGCTTCTTTATATAACTCAGTACCTTCTTTAACATAATAAGATACATCTGCGATATGTACTCCTAAAACGTAATTATCTCCTTTTTTCTCAATACTTACTGCGTCATCTATATCTTTAGTATCATCACCATCTATAGTAAAAATCATTTGATCTCTAAGATCTCTTCTACCTACCATTTCTTGTTCAGAAACTGCTGATGGTAATTTATCTACTTCATCCATAACTGAATCATTAAATACATCGTTTATTTCATAGTTATACATAATAGATAAAATATCTACACCTGGATCATTTTTATGACCTATTATTTTATTAACTTTACCTAAGTATTTATAATTACCCAATTCTTTAACGATAGATACTTGTAACTTATGTCCATCTACTAAATCAGGTAAATCTTCTTTATCAATAATTATCTCCATTTTTAATTTTTCATCATCTGGAGTAAATTTAGGCTTACCATTAACTATATTAAATTCACCTACTACTAAGTTATTTTCTTCTTTAAGAACCCTTATAACTCTAGCTTCAGTCTTTTTACCAGTTCCTTTTACTGGTTCAATAACAACAATATCGTTATTTAAGGCACCATTAATATTCTTTTCATCTATATAATAATCATCATCTAAACCTTCTACTGATACAAAGGCATAACCTCTTTTATTAACGTGTATCTTTCCTTTTAATAAATGACTATTATTGAATAACATATATTTATCTTTTCTTGTTCTATAGATAAGCATTTCTTGTTCCAAATCTTGTAGTACTTCCATTAATGAAGTAATTTCACTAACAGAAGTTAAATGCAAATTATTTGCTATTTCCATTGAATCTAATGCTTTTTCATCTTTTCCTAATAATTCTAAAATTGAGTCTCTCATATTGAACCTCCATTACTATAATTTTATCATAAAATAAAAAAAATAACTATAAAGTTATTTTTTCAATCTTATTCCTAAATGTTCATGTTTAACTACTTTAGATTCTTCTTTATCTTTATCAAAGCTTTGAACTATTGTTAGTGAATCAACCATATCTATAATAGTCTTTTTATTATAATCACTTAATGAATTAAATTTTCTTAAGAAATCATTCATATCAAAAGTAAATTCTGGTTCTTTTTCAGGTACTGGTTCCTCTTGTTTTGTTAATATAATTGGCTCTGTTTGAGGAACTGGTTCTTCTTGTTTTGGAAGTATAATTGGTTCTTCTTTAACAGTTTCTTCTTCTATTAATTCTAAATCTAAACCATAACGTTTTATAATTTTATTAACTAGTTCAGCGCTAGGAATTCTACTACCAACATAATATCTGTTGAATTGAAGATTATCAATCTCCATCTCTGCTGTAATTGTATTTTTATGTATACCTCTAGAATCTAATATTTTAATTGCTTCTCTAAAAACCTTACCATTATTATTACTCATAATATAACCCTCTTTAATTGTATTATAGTATAACTTTTATTTAAAATAAATAAAAAAAACCTATATTTTATAGATTTTTTATTTAATTAATGACATTACTAAGCATACTACAAAAAATATAATACCTAAAACTAATGTGAAACGACTTATAAATAATTCAAATCCTCTTTCTTTTCTTTCAGCAAATAACTCTGAGTTAGCGCCCATTAATATATTTCCTGCAGATTCTGATTTATCACTTTGTAATAAAACTACTGTTATTAATAATACTGAAACTACCATTAATACTACATCCATGTTCTTTCCTCCAGTCAATATTAGTATTTTACCACATTTTATTTAAATTGAAAATACCAAATAAGCAAATAAATTAAAGACATTATAATAGAAATAAGTATATAAAAATATTTATTTTTATTTTTTTTAATAATAGTTATCAATAATAAACTTGTTACTAAAAATCCTCCAAACAAATAAGTATAAGAATATATATCTGAATAATTATAAATATGATTGTTTTTTACAAATATATCTGATAATGATAATACTAAAAAGTTAAATATATTACTTCCTAACATATTAGATATTGCCATATCAGTGTTATCATACTTAATTAAAGCATATGTAGATACTACTTCAGGAAGAGATGTTGTTATACCTAAAAGTATCGCTCCTATAGTAGAAGATGATATTTTAGGATACATATGAGTTATTTTATCAGCTTGAAGTGTTAATAAAATACTTAAGAACACAAGAATAATTGCGCATATAATAAATTTTATTAATGGGTTATTTACATATTTATAAGAATTTACTTCATCATTTTCTGCTTTTATTACTTTTATCATATATAAAATATACATAATAATAAGTAATATAGTAGTCATATCAAATAGATTAGTTTTTGTTCCTATATATATTAATAAATATTCAAGTAATAATATAAAACATTCATACTTATATTTAGAACTTGAATTCTTAAATAAATCAGTATTAAAAAACCATATATTATATATTGCAAGTACAAAAATATTAAACATATTACTTCCTAATATATCTCCAAAAGATAAAGAAGGATTATTTAATAATACTGATGATATACTTGTTACAAATTCTGGTAAAGACGTTATTGACGCAATTAAAATACCTCCAATTAATGCAGTTCCTAGTTTTGTTTGTTTACTTAATGCATCACCATAATAAGATAGTTTAATACTTGAAAACATAGTTAAAAACGCAAGCAATAAAAAAAATATTCCATCCATAAATATCTCCTTATTAAAGTATATTTATGATATGGAATATTATTCTTATAATTCTTCTTCTATTCTTATTAATTCGTTATATTTACAAATTCTATCTGTTCTAGACATAGAACCTGTTTTTATTTGACCTAAATTTAAACCTACTGCTAAAGAAGCAATAGTTGTATCTTCTGTTTCACCACTTCTATGAGATATAACTGTTTTATAGTTATTTGCTCTAGCAAGTTCTATTGTTTCTAATGTTTCAGTAATTGTTCCTATTTGGTTTACTTTTAATAATATAGCGTTACCTGCCTTATTATCTATACCCATTTGAAGACATTTTTTATTAGTAACGAATAAATCATCACCTACTAATTGAACTCTATCGCCTAGTTTTTCAGTAACTAATCTAAATCCATCCCAGTCATTTTCATCTACTGGATCTTCAATAGATATAATTGGATATTTATTAACTAATTCTTCATAATATTCAATTAATTCTTCTGTAGTTAAACTTCTACCTTCACCTACTAAATTATATTTACCATCTTCATAGAATTCAGAAGCTGCAACATCTATTGCCATACATACATCTTTACCAGGTTCATATCCAGCTTTTTTAATAGCTTCCATAATTAATTCAAATCCTTCAGCATTTGAATTAAGATCTGGTGCGAAACCACCTTCATCACCGACTGATGTAACTAATCCTTTTTCTTTTAATACTGACTTAAGATTATGGAATACTTCTGCTCCTACTCTTACTCTTTCTTTAATAGTATCTCTAATAGGAATAATCATATATTCTTGGAAATCTAACTTATTATCTGCATGTGCTCCACCATTAATAATATTCATCATTGGTCTAGGTTCAGACATGTTTCCATCACCAAATGTATCACATACATATTCATGTAATTTTTTTCCTTCTTCTAATGCAGATGCCTTTAAATATGCCATAGATATACCTAAAATAGCATTCGCACCATATTTAGACTTAGTTTCTGTTCCATCTAATTCAATCATTTTATAATCTAATTCTTTTTGTTTACCTGTTTCAAAACCTATTAATGCATCTCTTAAATCAGTATTAACATTATTAACAGCTTTTAAAACTCCTTTACCTAAAAATCTATTCTTATCTCCATCTCTTAATTCTAAAGCTTCTCTTTCTCCTGTAGATGCTCCTGAAGGAACTGCTGCTCTACCAACTATTCCATTATCTAAAACAACATCTACTTCAACTGTAGGATTACCTCTAGAATCTAATATTTCTCTTGCTTTAATATCTTTTATTTTACCCATAATATAACCTCCAATAAATATTATACTCTTTTTTTTACACTTTAAATAAAATAATTAATAATTTTTACATTTTTTAACTTAATATGTTATAATAATTATAATTGGAGTGAATAGTATGAGAATAGTTGAATTACAATCTGATGAATTTAATAAATTCGCTAAAGAATATGAATATAAAAACTTCTATCAAACAGCGGAATACGGTACTCTTATGGATAGACATCAATTTGATGACTATTATTTAGGTTTGATGGATGAAACTGATACTGTTGTTGCGGCTACTCTTATACTTGTAAATAAAGTATTTATTGGTTATAAATGGGGTTATTGTCCTAGAGGATATTTAATAGATTTTACTAATCAGAGTCTAGTAGAAACATTTACAAACGAATTAAAAGAATATTTAAAAAGAAGAAACTTTATGTTTGTTAAAATAGATCCTATTCTAATATATAAATCACATAATAATAAAGGAGAAGTTACTCCTGATATAGATAACGAAGATATATATAATAATCTTATAAATTTAGGATATGAACATACTGGTTTTAATCTTAATTTTGAAAATTTAAAACCTAGATGGAATGCAGTATCAATATTTAGAGATACAGATAATATATTCTATAAATTTAATAAAGAAAAAAGAAATAAAATTAGAAAAGCAGATAAATTAGGTATAGAAATATTAAAGGGAAATCCTGAAAATATTAGACAATTCTATGATTTTGTTGAAAAGAAACATTCTAGAAAACTTAATTATTATCTAGATATGTATGAAGTATTTGGTAAAGAAGATATGTTTGAAATATACTTTGCCAATATTAATTCTTCTAAGTTTGTAGAAATGAGTAAAAAGTTATATGAAGAAGAAGAAATTAGAAATAACGCAATTAACCAAGAATTAGAAGATAATATAAATAGTAATAATACAAATAATATAATTAAAAGAAAAATGCATTCTGATATGCTTTTAAATAATTATAAACAAAATATAATAAGTGCGACAAATATGTTTAAAGAAAATCCTTTTGGAAAACTAATCGCATCTTGCGCAATTGTTAAATATAATAAAGAAATATTCTTCTTAATATATGGTATGGATCAAAACTTTAGATCTTATTGTCCAATTCATTACATGATTTATCAAATAATGGAAAAATATCACAAAGAAGGATATAATAAATTTAATTTAAACGGTATTTCAGGTGATTTTAGCAAGGATGCACCACTAGGTGGTTTATCTAGATTTAAACTAGGATTTGGTGCTCATATAGAGGAATATATGGGTGAATTCACACTAGTTATTAATAAGAATAAAACAGCAATCTATAATAAGATTAATCCTATTATAGAATGGTTAAATACACCAGTATTATAAAAGAAGCATTAATATGCTTCTTTTTTTTACATAAAAAAAGAAGTGATATAATCACTTCTAATTTTTTATAATTACTTAATAATTTTAGTAACTTTACCTGCACCAACAGTTCTTCCGCCTTCTCTGATAGAGAATTCAGTACCTTCTTCTAAGGCAATTGGGCAAATTAATTTAACTGTCATTGATACATTATCTCCAGGCATAACCATTTCAGTTCCTTCTGGTAATGTTACTTCACCAGTAACGTCAGTAGTTCTGAAATAGAATTGTGGACGATAGTTACTGAAGAATGGAGTATGTCTTCCACCTTCTTCTTTATTTAATACATAAACTTGACATTCAAATTCAGTATGTGGAGTAACTGATCCTGGTTTAGCAAGAACTTGTCCTCTTTCAACGTCTTCTCTGTTAATACCTCTAAGAAGAACACCAGCGTTATCTCCTGCTTCAGCATAGTCTAATTGTTTTCTGAACATTTCAATTCCTGTAGCAACAGTTTTTTGAGTAGGTTTAATACCAACGATTTCAACTTCTTCGTTAAGATTTAATCTACCTCTTTCAACACGTCCAGTAACAACTGTACCACGACCTGTGATTGTGAATACGTCTTCAATGCTCATTAAGAATGGCTTATCAACGTCTCTTGTTGGAGTTGGAATATATTCATCAACGATATCCATTAATTCATCAATCTTTTCTACATATTTAGGATCTCCTTCAAGAGCCTTTAATGCAGAACCAAATACGAATGGAGTATTATCTCCGTCGTAACCATATTTAGTTAATAATTCTCTAACGTCCATTTCAATTAATTCTAACATTTCTGGATCGTCTACCATATCACATTTGTTGATGAATACAACGATTCTTGGTACACCAACTTGGTGAGCAAGTAAGATATGTTCTCTTGTTTGAGCCATAGCACCATCAGTAGCAGCTATAACAAGAATAGCTCCATCCATTTGAGCAGCACCAGTGATCATGTTTTTAACATAGTCAGCGTGTCCTGGGCAGTCTACGTGTGCATAGTGTCTCTTTTCAGTTTCATATTCGATATGTGCTGTTGTGATAGTAATACCTCTTTGTTGTTCTTCAGGTGTTCCATCTATTTCAGCATAATCTTTAAATTGACCCAATCCTTTTTCTGCTTGTCTCTTTGAGATAGCTGCAGATAAAGTAGTTTTACCATGGTCAACGTGTCCAATTGTACCAATGTTAACATGTGGTTTTGAACGATCAAATTTTTCTTTTGCCATTTAAAATTCCTCCTTTTTTAATGTACAAAATTATTTTATCTAATTCTTGAATAAAATTCAAGTATTATTCAGTTATTTACACTAGTTTTTAGCGTTTTTCTTTATTATTTCTTCAGTAATATTCTTAGGAACTTCTTCATAATGATCAAATGTCATTTGGTAAGTACCTCTACCTTGAGTATTACTTCTTAAGTTAGTAACATAACCAAACATTTCTGAAAGTGGTACCATAGCAGTAATTCTTAATGCATTACCTATAGCTTCTTGACCCATTGGTCTACCTCTTCTAGCAGTAACGTCACCCATAACGTTTCCTAAATATTCTTCAGGAACTGTAATAGATACGTTCATGATTGGTTCTAGTAATACTGGATTACATTTATTTTTAGCTTCTTTTAAAGCCATTGAAGCAGCAATCTTAAATGCCATTTCAGATGAGTCAACCTCATGGTATGATCCATCATGTAATGTAGCTTTAACATCTATCATTGGATAACCAGCTAAAATACCAGTTTCCATAGCTTCTTGTAATCCTTTATCAGTAACTGGAATGTATTCTCTTGGAACTACACCACCAACAACTGCATCAACGAATTCATAACCTTTATCTTTATTAGGTTCGAATTTAATAACAACATGTCCATATTGTCCTCTACCACCAGATTGTTTAATATATTTACCTTCACAATCAGCAGCACTTGTAATAGTTTCTCTATAAGCAACTTGTGGAGCACCAACGTTACATTCAACGTTAAATTCTCTCTTCATTCTATCAACGATGATATCTAAGTGTAATTCACCCATACCAGCGATAATAGTTTGACCAGTTTCTTGGTTAGTAGTTGCTCTAAATGTTGGATCTTCTTCAGCAAGTTTTTGTAATGCAATACCCATTTTTTCTTGGTCTGCTTTAGACTTAGGTTCAACAGTTAATTCAATAACTGGTTCTGGGAATTCCATAGATTCAAGAATACATGCTTTCTTTTCATCGCATAATGTGTTTCCAGTAGTTGTATTCTTTAAACCAACTGCAGCAGCGATATCTCCTGTATAAACATCAGATATTTCTGTTCTTGAGTTAGCATGCATTTGAAGAATTCTTCCAACTCTTTCTCTTTCATTTTTACTTGAGTTTAATACATATGAACCACTTGATAAGTGACCAGAATAAACTCTAAAGAAAGTTAATTTACCAACGAATGGATCAGTCATAACTTTAAATGCTAATGCTGAGAATGGTTCATTATCATTTGGATGTCTTTCTATTTCATTACCATTTAAATCTGTACCTTTAACTGATTCAATATCTGTTGGAGCTGGTAAGTAATCAATAACAGCATCAAGTAATAACTTAACACCCTTATTACCATATGCAGTACCACACATAACTGGGAAGAAATCAGCAGCAAGAACACCAGTTCTAATACATTTTTTAATTTCTTCAACTGTTAAATCAGTTCCTTCAAGATATTTTTCCATTATTTCGTCATCGTATTCAGCAACAGCATCAATTAATTCAGCATGTTTTTCTTCAGCTAAATCTTTATAATCTGCTGGAATTTCGATTTCTTGTGGTTCTTCTTCTGGTTTACCATCATATTTATATGCTTTCATTGTAACTAAGTCAATAATACCTTCGAATTCATCTCCAGCACCTATTGGCCATTCAATTGGAGCATATTTAACACCAAGTCTATCTTTAATAGTTTTTAATGTATAGTTGAAATCAACACCAACTTTATCCATCTTATTACCAAAGATAATTCTTGGAACTTTAAATTCACTAGCTTGTCTCCAAACTGTTTCAGTTTGAGGTTCAACACCTGCTTGTGCATCTAATAATGCAACAGCACCGTCTAATACTCTTAGAGATCTTGAAACTTCAACAGTAAAGTCTACGTGTCCTGGAGTATCGATAATATTTAATCTATATCCTTTCCAGAAAGCTGTAGTAGCTGCAGAAGTAATAGTTATACCTCTTTCTTGTTCTTGTGCCATCCAGTCCATTTGTGATTCACCATCATGTGTTTCACCTATTTTATGGATTTTATGTGTATGGAATAAAATACGCTCAGTAGTAGTTGTTTTACCAGCATCTATGTGAGCCATTATTCCAAAGTTTCTTGTTTTTTCTAACGAATATTCACGAGCCATATTTATATTCCTTTCTACCATCTATAATGAGCAAATGCTTTATTAGCTTCTGCCATTCTATGAACATCTTCTTTTTTCTTGAATGCTGCACCTGTTTCTTGTGTAGCATTTCATTTGCAAGTTTTTCAGCCATTGATCTTCCGCCTCTAGTTCTTGCAGCTGCAACTAACCATCTTAAAGCTAAAGCTTCACCTCTAGTTGCATTAACTTCGATAGGTACTTGAACGTTTGCTCCACCAACTCTTCTAGATTTAACTTCTATAGCTGGAGTAACATTTTCCATTGCTTTAGTGAAAACTTCATTTGGGTTTTCATTTGTCTTTTCTTGTACCATATCAAATGCTTTATATACTATAGTTTGAGCTTTTCCTCTTTTTCCATCAAGCATTACTCTGTTAATTAACTTTGTAACAACTTTAGAATTATATATAGGATCTGCTAAAACATCTCTATGAAATACATGTCTTTTTCTCATATAATTACTCCTTTCTTATTATTTCTTTTCTTTTGGTTTTTTAGCACCATATTTTGAACGACCTTGTTTTCTATCGTTAACTCCTGCAGTATCTAATGTACCTCTAACAATGTGATAACGAACACCGATAAGGTCCTTAACTCTTCCTCCACGGACTAGAACAACACTGTGTTCTTGTAAGTTATGTCCTTCACCTGGAATATAAGCATTGATTTCTCTACCATTGCTTAATTTAACTCTGGCATATTTTCTTAATGCTGAGTTTGGTTTCTTAGGTGTAGTAACACCAACACGAGTACATACTCCACGTTTTTGAGGAGATGGTAATTCTCTAGTTCTCTTTGTTAAACTATTTAATCTAACATTTAAAACTGGTGATTTACTCTTCTTTGTTTTCTTACTTCTTCCATGTTTTACTATTTGGTTTATTGTAGGCATTTTATATACTCCTTTCTTTACACACAACCTGGTGTTTCTTTTTTTGACATAAATTAAAGTTTTGCGTAAAAACAAAACTCTAATTAATCAGCACTAATAATATAACATTTTGACTATTAAAAGTCAATCATTTTTTGTTATTTTTTAAAGAAAAAAAGACAATTTTATTTGTCTTCTTTTTCTTTAGTTTTTTTAGTTTTTTCTTCCTTTTCTTTTGATTTTTTTTCTTTAATTAAGTCTTCTTCAGTAGGAAGTTTTTTATGTTCAACTAAATACTCTATTTCTTCTCTAGTTAAAGTTTCTTTTTCTAATAATGATTTAGCTATTAAATCTAATAAATCTTTATTATCCTTAATAATCTTTTTAGCTACATCATATTGAGTATTTATTATTTTAGCTACTTCTTCATCTATTTTGAAAGCAACTTGCGAAGAGAAGTTTTTATTCTTGTTATAATCTCTACCTAAGAATACACTTGCTGTTTCTTCTTCTAATTGAATAGGTCCAAGTTCACTCATACCATATTCAGTAACCATAGATCTAGCAATTTTAGTAGCTTTTTCAAAGTCATTAGAAGCACCTGTTGTAACTTCTTTAAACATTATTTCTTCTGCTACTCTTCCTCCTAGATAACCACTAATCTTATCTAGTAATTCATTCTTAGTAGCTAAGAATTTTTCTTCTTTAGGAAGCATTAAGTTATATCCACCAGCTTGTCCTCTAGGAATAATAGTAATTTTTTGTACATCATCTGCACCATCAAGCTTAATTCCTACAACAGCATGTCCTGCTTCATGATAAGCAACAACTTGCTTTTCATGTTCAGTATATTGTCTAGTCTTTTTAGCTGGACCCATAATAACTCTATCATATGCTTCATCAAGTTCACTCATACCAATAGCATCTTTATTTCTTCTAACAGTTAATAATGCTGCTTCATTAAGTAAGTTTTCTAGATCAGCTCCAGAGAAGCCTACTGTTCTTTCTGCTATATGTTTCAATTTAACTGCTTCATTAAATGTTTTATTTTTGGCATGAACTTTTAATATATCTTCTCTTTCATTCTTATCTGGAAGAGAAACAGTTATTTGTCTATCAAATCTTCCTGGTCTTAATAATGCTGGATCAAGTACATCTGGTCTATTAGTAGCAGCTACTATAATAATACCTTCATTTGTACCAAAGCCATCCATTTCAGTAAGTAATTGGTTTAATGTTTGTTCTCTTTCATCATGTCCTCCACCAAGTCCTGTACCTCTTTGTCTACCAACAGCATCTATTTCATCTATAAATATAATACATGGTGCATTTTGTTTAGCTTGTCTAAACATATCTCTAACTCTACTTGCACCTATACCTACATATAATTCTACGAAATCTGATCCACTTATAAAGAAGAATGGAACATTTGCTTCACCTGCTACTGCTTTAGCAAGTAAAGTTTTACCTGTACCTGGATTACCTACAAGTAGTACACCTTTAGGTATTCTTGCACCCATTTTAGTAAACTTTTTAGGATCTTTTAAGAAATCTATTAATTCCTTTAGTTCTTCTTTTTCTTCTACTAAACCTGCAACATTATCAAATGTTACTTTATCTTTATCTGATTGTAATTTTGCTCTACTTTTACCAAAATCCATAGATTTATTTGCTGTACTTAATTGTTTATTTAATAAAAATAATGCAAAACCAGCTATCAAAATATATGGAACCCAACTTAATATCTTAACAAATAATGTTGAAGATGGATCTGAAGAAAATTCAACTTCAAACTTATTCTTTGTTTGGTAACCATTAATAGTTGATAATGTTTCATCACTTAATGGAGCTTTAACTACATATTTTTCTCCTTTACTATAACCTTTTAATTTACCAGTTATAGTATAAACAGAACTTTCTTTACTAGGTGATATTTCTACAGTTTCAACTTTATTCTTTGCTAATTTTTGTTTAAAAACACTATATGTTAATGTGTTTGTCTTACCTGCATAATTTGTGCTTAAAAAGAATACAACTGCTATTATAATAAATATAGCTATATATGGACTTATAAGCCTTTTTGTATTTTTACTCATCATTTTCCTCCTTGTTATACCATAATATTATATCATATTTTCCTGCTTTTAAACCATCATATTTAGATTTTTTTATACCAGGAATCCATAGAATATTGTCATCACTATCAACTACTACTGGATAACTATTTCTTATATCTTTATTTATTTTTTCATCAATAAAAATATCTTTAATTTTCTTTTTACCTTTAAGATTTAATACCTCAATATAATCTCCATCTCTTTTATTTCTTACATAAAGAGGAAATTTAATTGTTGTACTATCTAAATGGCATACATAATTATCAGTTAAATCAGTATTATCTAATGCGACAATTTTACCGAATGGGAATATTGTTTCTCTTTTTAATTCTATTTTGTAATTATCCATAAATACTTCATTTTTTACCATTAACATATCATAACTCTTTTGCATTACTATTTCATTTGGTAAAGATATTTCTAAATTAGATTTTTCATCAAAAATAGAATTAATAATTATATCAACATGTTTAGACTCAATTAATTTAATATTGTCTTTATATATATTAAATAAATACTTATACAAAATTTGTTTAATTATGTAATTATCTTCTTTTTTTAATAAAGAAAGATTAATCATATTATTGCTTACAATATTTTCATATCTCCCATTAATATAATTATCCACAAATGAATTAATTTCCTCTAATTCTTCACTAAATTTTAAATATTTTTTATGAACATCTATATCTTCTTTCTTTAATAAAGGTAATATATCTAATCTATATCTATTTCTAGTATACTTTTTACTAAAATTAGTTTTATCTATTCTATATGGAATATTATTATTTTCTAAATATTTTAATATATCTTCTTTTGTATAAAATATTAGTGGTCTTAAAATAAAATATCCATTTCTTTTACTTATCTTTTTAAAACCAGAATAACCAGTTAATGAAGAACCTCTAGTTAATCTCATTAATATAGTTTCTATCAAATCATCTCCATGATGCGCAGTTAAAAGATATTTAGAATTATATTTATTTAGTACTTCTTCAAAGAATTTATATCTTCTTTCTCTTGCTTCATTTTCAATAGAATTAGTTTCATATTCATCAAATTTAATCCATTCAAAGTCACAATCATGATCTAATGCATATTTTTTAGTGAAATCAAATTCTTCTTCACTTTCATCTCTTAAATTATGATTAATATGCGCAACTACTATTCTTAGTTTTTTTTCTTTTCTTAATTCTAATAATAATGATAATAATGTCATAGAATCTGGACCTGAAGAAACCGCTACTACAACAGTACTTCCATCATCAATATTATTCTTAATAAAATCTATAGATTTGTTCATAAAATCACCTACGTGTATTATAACACAAAAAAAATCGTATATAAATACGACTTTTTTATTATCCATTTACTATAGCTTGTAAAAATACAAAAGCGATTGCTAATACTACATATAAGATTACTCTTATTAATGCTCCAAGTCCAGCGGCTTTAGCATCTTTTGGTTTAGTATTAATCCAAACTAAAAATAATACTAACCCTGCTAGAGGAATAAAGAAACCTAGTAAACCAAATAAAACAGAATAATCTCCATCTATATGAATTTTTGGGTTTTCCTTTTCTTCTTTTAACTTATTCTCTTTAATAACGTTCTTTTTAGTAGTATGAACATCTTCTCCACAATTTGGACAAATTATAGTATCTTCATTCACTTTATAATCACAATAATTACATCTCATAAAATCACCTTAATATAATGCAACTGAATAAAATGAAACCCAAATCAAAAATAACCATAAAACTGCTGTAACTATAACTCTAATTAATGCACCTATTCCAGCACCTTTAGCAATATGTGGTTTATCTTTCATAGCTAGAAATAAAACTAATCCCGCAATTGGTTGAAAGAATCCTAAAAATCCCCAACCTACACTTGATCCAGTTGTATCAGTTTGTTCATTAACAACTACTACTTCATTTTTTTCCTCTACTTTTTCTGTTTTTTTAGTAGTCTTTTTTGCTTTTTCAACTTTAAATCCACAATTTGGACAATAAATAGCGTCTTGTTTTAAATCAAAATCACAATTAGTACACTTCATACTATCACTCCTTGAAACAATTATAACATGAAAATAAAAAAAAGAAGAATTATTCAGCTAATTCTTCTTCTAAAACGTCAAGTGGTTCTTCATCGTAGTATTCTTTTTCCATTTCATATTCTATTTTTGAATATGCTTTTAAACCTGTACCAGCAGGTATTAATTTACCTAATACTACATTTTCTTTTAGACCTTTTAATTCGTCTAATTTACCCTTAATTGCAGCATCTGTTAATACTCTAGTAGTTTCTTGGAATGATGCAGCTGATAAGAATGAATCAGTTTCAAGAGAGGCTTTAGTAATACCAAGAAGTATTGGTCTACCAGTAGCTGGTTTCTTACCTTCAAGTAATACTTTGTTATTTCCTTCTCTAAATTCATGTAATGATACTACTTTACCAACAAGCATGTCAGTATCACCTTTATCAACTATTCTAATTCTATTAATCATTTTTCTAGCAATCATTTCAATGTGCTTATCTGAGATATCAACACCTTGAGATGCATAAACTTTTTGAACTTCTTGAATTACATAGTTTTGAACAGTAATTGGATCAGTTACAGCAAGTAATTCTTTTGGTGCAATTGAACCATCATTTAACATATCACCTGGTTTAACTTTATCTCCAACTTGAACTCTGATCTTAACACCATAATTAGTAGTTTGTTCATGAGTTTCTTTATCATTTTTAATAGTAATCTTAAATTTACCACTTTGATTTTCAATATTTGTAATTTCTCCACCAACTTCAGCAACTGTTGCTTTAATCTTTGGAGTTCTAGCTTCAAACACTTCTTCAACTCTTGGAAGACCTTGAGTTATATCTTCTTCTGATGCAACACCACCAGAGTGGAATGTTCTCATTGTTAACTGAGTACCTGGTTCACCAATTGATTGAGCAGCCATGATACCAACAGCTTCACCTATTTCAACGATATTGTTAGTAGCTAAGTTTCTACCATAACATCTCTTACAAACACCGTCATGAGTTTTACAAGTAAGTGTTGTTCTTATTTCTACTTCTTCAATACCTGCAGCTATAATCTTGTCTGCAATATTTTCAGTAATATATTCATTTTTTTCAATAATAACATCTTTAGTTTTTGGATCAATAACTTTCTTGTTAGTGAATCTTCCAACTATTCTGTTTCTTAAACTTTCGATAACACTTCCGTCTTTATCATTTATAAATGGTCTAACTACAACACCTTGAATAGTACCACAATCTTCTTCTTTAACAACAACATCTTGAACAACATCAACTAATCTTCTTGTTAAGTAACCAGAGTTTGCAGTCTTTAAGGCAGTATCAACGATACCTTTTCTGTTACCATGTGCAGATAAGAAGTATTCAGACACACTCATTCCTTCTTTAAAGTTAGATGTGATAGGAATTTCAACGGCTTTACCATTAGGCTTAGCAATAAGTCCACGCATACCAGCCATTTGTCCAAATTGTCCCATAGAACCTCTGGCACCTGAGTCCATCATTACGAATACTGGGTTGTCTTTATTTTCTTTAGCTATAACAGCTAGTTCTTGTTGAACTGCGTCTGTAGCATTATTCCAAATTTCAACAACTTTTTCATATCTTTCATCGTCTGTAATAAGACCTCTTTTATATTGTTTAGTAACTGCTTCTACTTTCTTCTTACCATCTTCAATGATAGCGTCTTTCTTATCAGTAGTCATAACATCGAAAACTGACATTGTAATACCAGATTTAGTTGAATATTTAAATCCTAAATCTTTTAACTTATCTAGCATTACTGAAGTTTCAGTAGTTTTATATCTCTTGAATACTTGACCAATTAATGCTTGAATATTCTTTTTATTAATTGGATTAGCTAATGCTAAATTATGAATATATTCAGGAATATTTTCACCCATAGGTATGAAATACTTGTCTGGAGTACCAACTTCTAGGTTTTCTTTACTTCCTTCATTAATATATTGATAAGCATCTGGGAAGATTTCATTAAATTTAATCTTACCAACTGTAGTTACTAAATATTTATCTTGTTGTTCTGCTAAGAATACTTTATGATGAAATGCTTTAACAGGAATAGCTATTCTTGTATGTAAGTCTAACTCTCCTCTTTCATATGCCATTAAAGCTTCATTAGGATTTCTAAATACTCTTCCTTCATTATCAGAAGTTTTTTCCATAGTTAGATAATAGTTACCTAAAACCATATCTTGTGATGGAGTAACAACTGGTTCACCTGAAGAAGGTTTTAAGATATTTCCTGATCCTAACATTAATATCTTAGCTTCTGCTTGTGCTTCTAAACTTAATGGTACGTGAACAGCCATTTGGTCACCATCGAAGTCAGCGTTAAACGCAGGACATACTAATGGATGTAATCTAATAGCTTTACCATCAATTAATTTAGGTTCAAATGCTTGAATACCTAATCTATGTAATGTAGGAGCACGGTTTAATAATACTGGATGTCCTTTAATAACATCTTCAACTACGTCCCATACTCTATCATCTTGATTTTCAATCATTCTTTTAGCAGCTTTAATATTATGAACTATTTCTCTTTCAATTAAACCTCTAATAACATGTGGTTTAAATAATTCAAGAGCCATTTCTTTTGGAATACCGCATTGATACATTTTAAGATTTGGTCCAACAACAATAACTGAACGTCCTGAATAGTCAACACGTTTACCTAATAAGTTTTGTCTAAATCTACCTTGTTTACCTTTAAGCATAGAACTTAATGATTTTAAGGCTCTGTTACTAGGTCCTGTTACGTTTCTACCTCTTCTACCATTATCAAATAAGGCATCAACTGCTTCTTGAAGCATTCTCTTTTCATTTTGAACAATGATTGAAGGAGCTCCAAGCTCTAATAATTTCTTTAAACGATTATTTCTGTTGATAACTCTTCTATATAAATCATTTAAATCAGATGTAGCAAATCTACCACCATCTAATTGAATCATAGGTCTTAATTCTGGTGGAATAACTGGAATAACATCCATAATCATCCATTCAGGTCTATTTCCTGATTCTTTAAATGCATCTAATATTTCAAGTCTCTTTAATAATCTAACTCTCTTTTGTTCTTGAGCACCATCTAATTCTTTTTGAATCTTAGCTATTTCTTCTTCAATATTAACTTCCATTAATAATTTTTTAATAGCTTCAGCACCCATACCAACTTCAAATCCATCACCATATTTTTCATAGTAAACTCTATATTCTTTATCAGATAAAGTTTGCTTCTTTTCAAGTGGTGCATTACCTGGATTTATAACAACATAACTTACGAAGTATAATACTTCTTCTAAGTCTCTTGGTGACATATCTAGAACTAATCCCATTCTAGAAGGTACACCTTTAAAGAACCATATATGAGAAACAGGTGTTGCAAGTTCAATGTGACCCATTCTTTCTCTTCTAACTTTAGCAGAAGTTACTTCAACACCACATCTATCACATATAATATCTTTATATCTTAATCTTTTATACTTTCCACAAGAACATTCATAGTCTTTAGATGGACCAAAAATCTTTTCACAGAATAATCCATCTCTTTCTGGTTTTAATGTTCTATAGTTAATTGTTTCTGGTTTTAATACTTCACCATAAGACCATTCACGAATCTTCTCAGGAGAAGCAATGGAAATTCTTATTCCTTCAAATCTATTTGCATCCATTATTCTTCACCTTCCCCTTCTTCGTCTATTTCTATTTTTTCAGTTTCTACTTCTACTGGTTCATCAGAAACTTCTTCTGTTTCTTCTTCAGTCACTTCTGAAACATCAATTTTATCATTTTTCTTTGGTCCAAATTCAATATCGTCAAAACTCATTGAATTATTTTCTTTATTTTCTTCAGCTTCAAGTTCAGTAATTCCTATATTCTTTCCAGTTTCATCAACCATTGCAACATCTAAGCCTAATGCTTGGAATTCTTTAATTAATACACGGAAACTTTCTGGAATACCAGCTTGATGTATTCTATTACCTTTAACTATATCTTCATATACTTTTACTCTTCCAACAACATCATCTGATTTAACAGTTAAGATTTCTTGTAAGATATTTGCAGCACCATATGCATATAATGCCCAAACTTCCATCTCACCAAATCTTTGTCCACCAAATTGTGCTTTACCTCCAAGAGGTTGTTGAGTAACTAATGAGTATGGTCCAGTTGATCTAGCATGTAATTTATCATCAACCATGTGGTCAAGTTTAATCATGTACATAACACCAACTGCTACTCTTGAATCAAATGGTTCACCAGTACGTCCATCATATAGAACAGTTTTACCATCTGGATCCATTTTAGCTTCCTTCATCATATCTTGAATATCTTCAATTGTTGCTCCATCAAATACTGGAGTAGAACAATGAACACCAAGTTTTTTAGCAGCCATACCTAAGTGGAACTCTAATACTTGTCCTAGGTTCATACGAGAAGGAACACCTTGTGGGTTAAGTAAGATATCTACTGGAGTACCATCTGGTAAGAATGGCATATCTTGTTCTGGTAATACTAATGAAATAACACCTTTGTTACCATGACGTCCAGCCATCTTATCTCCAACTTGTATCTTTCTCTTTTGTATTATATAAACTCTTATTTCTTTACTAACTCCTGATGGAAGTTCATCATTATCTTTCTTAGTATAAACTTTTATATCATGAACGATACCATCAACTCCATGTGGAACTCTTAGTGAAGTATCTCTAACTTCTCTAGTCTTTTCACCGAAGATAGCATGTAATAATTTTTCTTCTGAAGTAAGTTCAACAACTCCTTTTGGAGTAACTTTACCTACTAATATATCATTTTCTCTAACTTCTGTACCTATTCTAATAATACCGTTTGAATCAAGATTCTTAACAGCATCTTCAGATACATTAGGAATATCTCTTGTAATTTCTTCTGGTCCAAGTTTAGTATCTCTACATTGAATAGAGAAACTTTCGATATATACTGATGTGAATGCATCATCTTTAACTAATTTTTCATTTAATACAATAGCATCTTCGTAGTTATATCCTTCAAATGTAGTGAATGCTACTGTCATGTTTTTACCTAATGCTAATTCACCTTTATCTGTACTTGGTCCATCAGCAATAATCATATCTCTTTTTACTTTGTCGCCAGCTTTAACAATTGGTCTTTGATGATAACAAGTATAGTTGTTTGATCCTTCAAAGTTCATTAATGTATAAACATCTTTTCCACCTTTAGTTTGAACAACAATCTTTTTACCATCAGCATATTCAACAACACCATCAGCTTTAGCAACTACTGTAGCACCTGAGTCTCTTGCAATCATGTATTCAACACCAGTTCCTACAAATGGAGCTTCTGCTTTTAATAATGGTAATGCTTGACGTTGCATGTTTGCACCCATTAATGCACGGTGAGCATCATCGTGATCTAGGAATGGGATACAAGATGCAGTAACAGATATAATTTGTTGTGCTGATACGTCTATATAGTTAACTTCTTCAGTTTTAGCAATTATATTTTCACCTTTAAATCTAGCAGCAACTTCTTTATCAGTAATCTTACCATTTTCATCCATACCAACTGTTGCTTGTGAAATAACATAATCTAATTCTTCATCAGCAGTTAAATATTCTATTTCATCTTGAAGAACACCATTTATAACTTTTCTATATGGAGCCATTATAAATCCGTATTCATTTACCTTAGCATAGTTAGCTAAAGATGTAATTAATCCGATGTTAGGTCCTTCTGGAGATTCGATAGGACAGATTCTACCATAGTGTGATTCATTAACGTCACGAACTTCCATGGCAGCTCTTTCTCTAGATAATCCACCTGGTCCTAAACTAGATAATCTTCTCTTGTTAGTTAATTCTGAAATTGGGTTAATTTGATCCATGAATTGAGATAATTGTGAACTACCGAAGAATTCTTTAATAACAGCAGTTATAGGTCTGATATTAATTAATGCTTTTGGTGTAGCATCAGCTTCTTCTATAGTAGTCATTCTTTCACGAATAACTCTTTCCATTCTAGTAACACCAATTCTGAATTGGTTTTGAATTAATTCACCAACTTGTTTAACACGTCTATTTGATAAATGGTCAATTTCATCTACTTGTCCTATACCTTGTAATAAGTTTAAGTAATATGAAACTGATGCATATATATCAGATATAGTTAATCTCTTTTCATCTATAGTTGGATCATTACCTATTATTCTTACAACTTTTTCTTTATCGTTAGGAGCATAAACTTTAACGATTTGTACTTTATTATAAGTATCTAATTCGTCATTTATTTTTACTTCAACAACATTTAATCCTTCTTGTAATAATGGTTTTAATTCATTATATACTTCTCTTGTTATTACAGTTCCTTTTTTGAACTTAACTTCTTTACCAACTCTGATATCTTCTGCTAATGTTTGTCCAAATAATCTATCTAATACATTTAGTTTTTTATTATATTTATATCTACCTACTTTTGATAGATCATATCTAAATGCATCGAAGAATCTAGTAATTAAATGGTTCTTAGCACTATCTAATGTAGCTGGTTCTCCTGGTTTTAACTTTTCATAGATTTCTATTAAAGCTTCATCAGTATTTAATGTAGAATCCTTTTCCATAGTATTTAATAGATATTCATCTTCACCATATAAATCAGTTATATCAGCGTTTGATGATAATCCAAATGCTCTTAAGAATGTAGTTACAGTTACTTTTCTGTTTCTATCAATCTTAACATCAACAGCATCTTTACTATTTAATTTGAATTCTAACCAAGTACCTCTATTAGGTATAATTTGAGATGTGAAGATATTTCTACCATTCTTATCCATCTCAACACCATAATAAACACTAGGTGAACGAACTAATTGAGAAACTATAACTCTTTCAGCACCATTAATAACGAAAGTACCACTTTCAGTCATTATAGGCATATCTCCAAAGAATAGTTCTTGTTCTTTTACTTCACCTGTTTCATTATTAAATAGTCTTGCATTTACTTTTAATGGAGCTACATATGAAGTCTTTCTTTCTTTACATTCTTTAATAGTAAATCTTGGTTCATCTAAAGAATAATCATCAATTTCTAATGATAATGTACCAGCAAAGTTATCTACTGGGAACATTTCATCTAAAACTTCCTTGATTCCTTCTTCAATAAACCATTGATAAGATTTCTTTTGAATCTCTAATAAATCCTTTAATTCTAAGGAATTATGAATTCTAGAAAAATCTCTTCTTTCACGGTCTTTACATACTTTTTTAATCTTATAAGCCACTCGATTCACCCCTAACAATAATATTCAAAGAACATGTCCCAAAAGCCCAAAAAGGGACATAGTACCAATTTAAGATTGTACTAAATAAATAAAGATACGTCAATAAGTTTTTTAAAATTTAATAAATTTTTTTTATTTTTTTACAAATAATAAAAGATTGTTATTTTAAACAACCTTTTATAATCCAAAATCCTTTAACTTTATTAACTACTTCAAAGTTATATAAATCACTATTATCATTAATTAAAGATTTAGCACCTTGATCTTTTCTTATAACAATCCAAAGTTCACCATTAGCATTTAAATGATCTTTAGCTCCTCTTATTATTTCATATACTTTATTCTTACCAACATGTATTGGTGGATTAGTTATTATGCAATCATATTTACCTTCTACATTAGAATATGCATCACTATTGAATACTTCTGCTGAAATATGATTCTTTTTTAGACCCATCTTAGTTAGTTTAATTGCTCTATTATTAACATCTATCATATCAACAACTGAGTCTGGTTTATTTAATAATATATAAAAACCTATTGGACCACATCCACATCCTACATCTAAAAATGAGTATTTGTTTTCTATATCTATATTTTCAAGTAATACTCTTGTTCCAAAATCTAATCCTTTTTTATTGAATACTCCATTATCTGTATACATATAAAAATCTGTATCTAATACTTTTACTTTGTTTTCCACAATATTACTTTCTAAATTTTCGTTATTATCAAAATATTGATTCATAAAATCACCACAAACATATAATAACAAAAAAAAGACTTTAAATAAAGTCTTTTTTATTAAGCGATTTCTACAGTAGCACCTAATTCTTCTAATTGTGCTTTAATATCATTTGCTTCGTCTTTAGAAATTTTTTCTTTAACAGCTCCACCGTTATCAGCAATATCTTTAGCTTCTTTTAATCCTAAACCAGTAATATCTCTGATAGCTTTAATAACTGGGATTTTTTGACCACCAGCTGAAACTAAGTTAACAGTTACTTCTGTAGCTTCTTCAGCAGCAGCACCTGCAGCTGGAGCAGCAGCAACAGCAACAGCAGTTGGATCAATTCCATATTCTTCTTTCATAGCGTCTACTAATTCTTTAATTTCTAATAAACTCATTTCGTTTAATGAAGCAATAAAATCTTTTGCATTTAATTTAGCCATATTCTTATTTCTCCTTCCAATTATTCGCTTTTTTCTTTCTCTTCGCTAAGCATATTTAAAGCGATAGATAAATCTTTTACTGTACCAATTAGTCCAGAAGCAAGCATAGTAAGTAATCCTTCTCTTGATGGTAAAGTTGATAATGCTTTGATATTTTCTAATGTTGTAACTTCTCCATCAACAATTCCTCCTTTAATTTCAAGTGCTTTGTGTTCTTTTGCAAAATCACTAAGTACTTTAATTGGAGCAACTGAATCATCTGAGTATGCCATTGCACTAGGACCATTTAGACAATCGTCAAGATTAAAGTTTAAACCATCCATAGCTCTTTTTGTTAAAGTGTTTTTCCAAACTTTGTACTTTGCTCCGTTTTCACGAAGATTTCTTCTAAGTTCAGCAACTTCTTCAGCAGTAAGACCACGGTAGTCAAACAAGATAAATGAAGCACTGTTTTTAGCAACTTCTGTTATTTCATCAATAACTGTTTGTTTAGCTTCAAGTATTTTTGCGTTTGCCATACTTTCCTCCTTGCTTATTTATATTAAAAAAGTCTTTGTACAACGGACAAAGACTCTATTATTCTAAAATAATAAGTATATTGTCCTCGGTAAGAAATTAAGTTTTATATAAAACACTTACTGTCTTCGGTACACGAAACTTTTTCAATAACAATTATATTATAACTATTTTTATTAGTTTGTCAATGTAGAAACATCAACTTTTACACCAGGACCCATAGTTGAAGATACTGATATATTTTTAATATATGTTCCTTTAGCTGTTTGTGGTTTTGATTTAACTATTACAGTAACAAATGCTTGTAAGTTTTCAACTAACTTTTTAGCATCAAATGATACTTTACCGATAATAGCATGAACATTACCATAGCTATCAGTTCTATATTCAATTCTACCTTTTTTAACTTCTTCAATTGGTTTTGTTACATCAGTTGTAACTGTTCCTGTTTTAGGGTTTGGCATTAATCCTCTAGGACCTAAAACCTTACCTAATTTACCTAACATAGGCATCATTTCTGGAGTAGCAATAATTATATCAAAGTCTAACCAGTTTTCTTTTTGAATCTTGTCAACTAAGTCTGCTTCTCCAACAAAATCAGCTCCTGCTTCTTTAGCAGCTTTAGCTTGATCAGCATTTTTAGTTAAAACTAATACTCTTTTAGTTTTACCAGTTCCATTTGGAAGTACTATAGCACCTCTTAATTGTTGATCAGTTTTTTTAGTATCTAAATTAAGATTAATAGCAACTTCTACAGAACCATCAAATTTACTAGTACTAGTCTTTTTAACTAATTCTATAGCTTCTTCTTTAGTATAAGCTTTACCTTTTTCTATTAATTCTAAAGCTTGTACGTATTTTTTACCTTTCTTCATATTTATTCCTCCTTGTGGTATTTGCGGATATATCCTCCCACATATCTATATATGTAAAATTCTAATCCTTAATTTCGATACCCATATTTTTAGCGGTACCTTCAATAATTTTCATAGCTTCTTCAACTGTATAAGCATTTAAATCTGGTAATTTAGTTTCAGCGATTTGTCTTAATTGATCTCTTGTAATTGAACCAGCAACATCTTTTGCTCCTGTTGATGAGGCTTTCTTAACTCCAGCAGCCTTCTTAATTAAGAATGCAGCAGGTGAAGTCTTTACTTTGAAATCGAATGATCTATCATCGTAAATATATACTTCTACTGGAACTACATCGCCCATTTTATCTTTTGTAGCGTCATTAAATCTGTTACAAAAATCTGGTAGTGGAATACCGAATGGACCTAATGCTGTACCAACTGGTGGAGCAGCTGTAGCTTTTCCTGCAGGGATTTGAAGTTTTACCTTATTTACTAATTCTCTTGCCACGAAAAACACCTCCTATAAATTTTTTCCGCGAGTGGTACAAATGACTTATATGCCTCCCACTTCATCTATATATAAAAATACATAGTGCCATAATAATATAACATGTTTTTACATGTTTGTCTATACTTATTTGTCAAGTTCTATTTGAGTTAAGTCAACCTCAACTGTAGTTTCTTGACCAAATAAATCTATTGATACTTTTGCTTTATTATTTTCTTTATCTATTTCTAATACTTTACCAGCCATTAACTTGAATGGACCATCATTAATCTTAACTTTATCATCAACTTTAAGATCAACAACAACTGGTTTATCAGAAACACCAATAGTTTTAAGAATATTATCTATTTCATGTTTAAATAATGGGAATGGTTTAGCACCTTTACCAGATGATCCTAAGAAACCAGTAACACCTGGAGTATTTCTAACTACATACCAAGCTTCATCAGTCATAATCATTTCAACTAATACATATCCTGGGAATAGTTTTTTAACTCTTTCTTTCTTTACACCATCTTTTATTTCAATTTCTGTTTTTTCAGGTACTATAACTCTAAAAATATAGTCTTGCATGTTCATAGATTGAATACGCATATCTAATTTTTCTTTAACTTTATTTTCATGTCCTGAATAAGTATTAACTACATACCATTGTTTTTCTTCCATGTTAATACCTCCTAAAACCACTCACTAATAGTCTTAATAATTGATTTAAAATCAATCATACCTATTAGTACTATAATATATTGAATAGCAATAAAGAATAATGCAAAGAAAGTAATTGTAACAACAGTAATTAATACGTTCTTCCATAATTCTTTACCTTTACACCATCTTATTCTTTTTACTTCTGATTTCATATCAGAAAATAAATCTTTAATTTTTTCCATAAAATCACCTTTATTCCAAAATAAAAAACACTTCTTTGTGCCTTCTTGAGTAAATATTAACATAAAACCCTTTATAAGTCAACGTTTTTAAGTGTTTTTTTATTGTTTTATCATTGTACTAATTTTATTTTTAATTCTACTTATTGCGCCATCTACTGCCTTAGATGTAATATTTAATAATTCAGATATTTCTTTATATGTAAAACCTTGAATTCTTAAATTAAAAACATCTTGTTCTAATGGTGTCAATAAATCTTCTATTTTTTTATATAATTCTGTTTTTTCTTCCATTTCTATAAAAGATAATTCTGGATCTATATTTTTATCATCTAATATTAATTCTGTTAATGGTCTACCTATTGTATTAGTTGTAGAATCTAAAGAAATAGATTCGTTTAATATCTTATGTTTATCTCTCGCTATATTTCTTAAAAAAGATGCTATTTGTCTATCAATACATAAATTAGCAAATGTTTGAAACTTTACGTTTTTTTGTTCTTTATAATCATTCATAGCTTGTGTTAAACCTAATCTTCCTTCTTGAAGGAGATCATTATAATCAAAACCTTTTGATTCAGTAAAGCTTTTATACTTTAATGCTTTAATTTTTATCATATTATCGTATTTATCAAAAAATATTTGTTTTGCATCTTCATTATTTTCAGAAACTAAATATAACAATTCATTATCATTTTCATTTTTATATTTAGACATATTATTCACCTTTCATTTTTTGTCTTACTACTTCATATATAGTTATACCTGCCGCTACAGATGCATTTAAACTATTAATCTTTCCTGCCATAGGAATACTTATAATAAAATCACATTTATCACTTACTAATCTTGAAATACCATTACCTTCTGCACCTATTACTAGACATGTTCTTGTGTCATAAACAACATCAGTATAATTTGTACCATCCATGTCAGTACCATATATCCAAAAGCCATATTCTTTTAATTTATCAATTGTTTGAGCTAAACTATTTACTTCTACTATATTAATATTATTTAAAGCACCCGCTGATACCTTCATAACAGTAGAATTTATTTCTACACCTCTTCTTTTTGGAATAATAATAGCATCAACACCAGCTGCTTCACAAGTTCTAATTATTGCGCCTAAATTATGAGGATCTTCTAAATGATCTAACATAACTATAAATTTATCATTTAATAAATCATCTAATTTCCCATATTTAAAATCTTCTATTTCTAAAACTATACCTTGATGATTTCCTTTATATTTATTATCCATTTCTCTTTTATTCATTTTTATTGTTTTAATATTATTCTTTTCTAAATAATTAAGAATCTTTTTATCATCAAAAGTAGTAGATACAAAAACTTTTTTTATTTCTTTCCCACTATTAATTACTTCTTCAGCAACATTTCTTCCAAATACTATCATTCTTTCACCTCTAATATCATATTAAATAATTCATCTATTCTTTCAGTTTTCTTTTCCAAATATAAATATCCAAATAAACATTCAAATCCTGTCGCCCATTTATAAGTAACTATATCAGTATTTTTTGGATGTGAATGGACAGATGCATTTCTACCTCTTTTAACATAATCTAATTCTATTTCAGTTAATATATTATTATTTATAAAATAGTTTATATATTCACATTGTTTCTTTGCTGTTACAAAACTCATTGCTTTATCTTGTAACTTATTTACTTTTTGAATACCTAAACTAATTAAATACTCTCTAACTTTGATTTCATATACCGCATCACCTAAATATGCTAGTGACAAAGTATTTATTTCATTTATCCCCATTTCTTTCACCACCTATATAATAACACATTTTAAAATAAAATAAAATTATGCTTCTAATAAACTTATTCTCCTTTTTATTATTTAAATCCATTGAAAACAAAAAAATAATTGGATATTCCAATTATTTATTACAAGTTGCACCTAGAGAACTATACATTTTTTTCATTCCGTCTAAAGTAATTTTTCCATTTTTATTGATATAATCCTTTAAAGCTGGATTTTCACTTGTATACTTATCTAAATTCATTTTATTATAATCAACTTTGATTTTAGAAATAACTTTTCCATCTTTATTAGTTATATTTATTGTATATCCCTTATAAGTTTCATTCATATACTTATATTGTTCTTTTAATTGTTTTTCAAAATATGATAATACTTGTTTATTTTTTGATTCAACTACTTCTTCAGTTTCTACTTTGTTAACTCCGCTGTCATCTGAAAATATTTTATATTCTGATTTAATAGAAAATCCATTACTACTTTCATCATTATTCAAAGTACATTTTGTCACTACTTGTTTTTTACAACCCGAAAGAATTACAACTAATAATAAAACAAATGATAATTTAACTATTCTTTTCATTTTATTCCTCCTTATTATTGATTTAATTATATCATAATAAATAAAAAAAGAATACCTAATCTGGTATTCTAATTATTATTTCTCCATCTTTGGAATAAAGATATTTTTCTCTAGCATATCTTGCGACATAATCTGGGTCTTGAAGTTTAGTAACAGTTGCTTTTAATTCATCTTCTTTTTCTTTTAATTCTACTAATTCTTGTTCAAAAGCTTTCTTTTCTTTATTCTTAGTATATATTTGATACATAGTAGTTACTACATTTTGTAATAAAACTGCACCAAGAGCTATATATATAATCGCAATAATGAACATTTTTCTTTTTGTTTCTTTTCTTTTCATATATACGCTCCTTTCTATATACATAGTTATTCATTTTTAGTATATCACTTATAAAAATATAGAGTCAATTTTTATTTTTTTTATGTGTAAAGTAAAAATCAAAGAATAAATAACCTAAGATAAAGAAAGGAAACATATAAATATGTAATTTTGAATTGTTAATTTTTCTAATTAAAATAAAGAAAATTAATGAATGATCTATCATAAATAATAGATTAATTATAGTCTTATATATAATATTTTTATTTAACAAATATACTTTACTCTTTTTATATGTGTATCTAAAGAATAAGCCATATATAAAAGATAAAAATAGAATTTTAATTTGCACTATTAAAATCATCTAAATAATTTATTGAACAAAGAGTTTTCTTTTTTATTTGTTTCTTCTATATAATCAATACCATCTATCTTACCTTTTATTGTAACATTTCCCTGATATGTATCCAACTTTACTACTTCTAAATTCTCTCCTTTAATATGCATAAAACCTTGTACTGTTTCTATTAGAAATTCTTCTTTATCAAAACTATCTATTTTAATAATACCTGTTATTATTATGTTTTTTCTTTCTGATACTGAAAACGAATGACTTAAATTAGTACTTATTTCTTTTATTTTATCCATATTTTTCCTCCATAATTAAATATATGTAGGCAAATAAAAAAGAAGAACTATTCTTCTTCTTTTTCTTCTTCAGTAGTTTCAACTGGATCTTCTGCTTTTTCATATTCTCCTAAAATAGCAGTTTCAATCATTTCTCTACCTTCTGGAGTGATTGGATGAACAATATCTCTATATCCTCCTGTTGCAGTTTTTCTGCTAGGCATAGCTACAAATAATCCGTTATCGCCAGAAATAATTCTAATATCATGAATTGCGATTAAGTCATCTAATAGAATTGAAGCAATACCTTTCATTCTTGAACCGTCTTTCTCGATTTTCTTAACATTAACTGATGTTACTTTCATATTATCCCTCCTTAGTATAATGTCAATTTTATTATATAATACATTTCTTTGTCATAGCAATATTATTTTTTCAAAAGTGTAAAGTAGATGTTATTTTTCTGTATACTCAGCTTCAATCACTTGATTTTCTATTTCTTTTTTACCTTTTTTAACTATTGATCTGATTGCGAAACATTCTGCTAAATCTAATATTGAATATACTATAATAGTAATTCCTAATATTTGTACTAAAGTTTTAGCTCCAGCAAAAGGATTAAATACTAATAATATACCAAGTATTATTATTAAGATAGATATTATTATTGAACCAGCTGCATTTTTATCTTTATTTAAAGTTAATGCATAAGATAGTTTTGTTACACCATTTATTAGCATCCATATACCTAGTAATAATGGAATTATACTTGCGATTATATTAGGTTTTATTAAAATAATAACACCAAATATAAATACAAATACTCCTACTACAAATCCAAAATCTAAATAGTTTTGTGATTCCTTATCTGCGAAGAATTGTACTATAGATATCAATCCCCATAGAATAAGTATTATTCCTAATGCATAACTAACTAGATGGATAGCGTCTTCTGGTCTCGCTAATAAAAAGGCACCAATTAAAATAAATATTATTGAAAAAATAATTGATGTCATATTCATTTTTTTAATTTTAATTTCTATATTTCCCATATTATCACCTAAAATAATTTTACCACAAAAATTTTTTTAGGTCTATTTTTTTAAATATTTATCAATTAAATCTTTAACAAAGAATTTATATTCAATATTAGATGATGAATTATCATCTGCTTCTAATAAACATAATGGTGGAAATAATACACACCAAAAGTTATCACCATTACCTGATCCTAAAGTAATAACTAGTGATTCATAATTACCTTCTTTATAAGTAACTCCTTTATATTTTTTCTTTGGAAAATGATTAAAACCATATTTTATTTCAAAACCTTTATTATAATCTAGTTCTTTAAGTTTATTATTGATTACATCATATAACTCTTTTTGGTGTTCCTTTAGTATTTTTCTTGTATCATCAATCGATTTAGAGTCTTTTATTAATTTAAATATTTCATTTTGAACAGTATTTCTTACTTGAAGTTTAATATTTTGATCATAAACTGTATTAGAATTAGCGACTACTCTAAATCTAATTGCTTCATCTGGAATAATATTATCATCTTCTTTATAATTTAATCCTATATATATAAAACTAATTATAGATAATAACAATAGAATTTTTTTCATAAAAAAATCATCCTTTCTTTTTCTTTATGGATGATTCTTTTTAATTTATTCAATATTTGTTATAAATACCATTCTATCTCTTCCTTGTAAGTCTTTTTTACAAGTTATACTAGATTCTGGTAGATATAATTCTTTATATTTTTTTATATTGTTAAATTGTTTTTCACCTATTTCAAACGCAATAAGATATTTTTCTTTTAGAATATTTTTAATATTTTTTAATATTTCTTCATAAAAATATAATCCGTTGTTATCTGCGTATAACGCTAAATGTGGTTCATTATTTTTTACTATATCCATTATATCTTCATCATAAGAAATATACGGTGGGTTACTTATTACTACATCAAATTTATTATCTATATTTTCATATATATTTGTATTTATAAAATTTATATCTACTTGATTTAATTTTGCATTTTCTTTTGCAACTTCTAATGCTTCTTTAGAAATATCTGTTGCGGTAATATTTGCATTAGTTTTTTTCTTTAATGATATAGAAATTGCTCCTGAACCTGTACCAATATCTAATATTTCTATTTGATTATGAAAATATTCTTTAATATACTTAGTTGTTTGTTCAACTAATTCTTCTGTTTCAAATCTTGGAATCAATACATTTTTATTTACTTTTAATATATTTCCACAAAAATCTACTTCACCAACTATATATTGAACTGGTTCTCCATTATTTAATTTTTCAATAGCATCATCTATATTACCTTTATAATATTTTTTTAAATATTCTAAATCTGTCATAATACCTCCAATTATAAAAAAAGAAAATTATTCTCCTGCTAATTTTCTTCTAATATCTTCATTTACTAATGCTTCAACTATTTCATCAAGTTTACCTTGCATTATTCTATCTAGTTGCATAATAGTTAAATTTATTCTATGATCTGTTACTCTGTTTTGTGGATAGTTATAAGTTCTTATTTTTTCAGATCTATCTCCAGTTCCTATTTTATTTCTTCTTTCAGAACCTAATTCTTCATCTTGTTTTCTTTGTTCTTCTTCATATAATCTTGCTTTTAAAATTTCCATAGCCTTTTCTTTATTTCTTAATTGGCTTCTTTCATTTTGACAAGTTACTACTATTCCTGAAGGTATATGAGTAAGTCTAACTGCAGAGTCAGTAGTATTTACTCCTTGACCTCCTGCACCTGACGATCTATAAACATCTACTCTTACATCCTCATCTTTAATTTCTATATCTACATTTTGTACTTCTGGCATTACTAATACTGTTGCTGTAGATGTATGAACTCTACCTTGTGATTCAGTAGCTGGAACCCTTTGAACTCTATGAGAACCTGATTCATATTTTAATTTTGAATATACATTTTCTCCCTTAATCATGAATTCTATTTGAGAGTATCCTCCTGCTGTTCCTTCTTCTGCATTTATTATTTCTATTTTCCATCCCATATTTTCAGCATATCTAGAGTACATATCAAATAAATCACCGGCGAATATATTTGCTTCATCTCCACCTGCTGCTCCTCTTATTTCAACAATGATATTTTTATCATCATTAGGATCTTTAGGAAGTAATAATACTTCTAATTCTTTTTCTAATTCTTCTTTTTGAGTACTTAGACTATTTATATCTTCTTTAGCTAATTCTGCCATTTCTTTATCATTTAATAATTCTTTAGCTTCTTCTAAATCACTAAGTACTTTTTTATATACTTTATATTTATCAACTATTTCTGATATTTGAGACTGCTCTTTTGATAGAGTAGTCATTAGTTCTACATTACCAAGTACTTCTGGTTTAGATAGTTCTTCAGCTATTTCATTATATCTATTTAATGTTGTCTCTAATCTCTCTATCATAACTGCCTCCTATTCTTCTATATCTTCTTCATCAACTATTGTTAAATCTTGCATATCTTCTTCATCTTCACTTGAAGAATCTACTGCTTCATCAGAATAATCATCTTCTATATCTTCAGTATCTTCAGAATCTTCTTCTGATACTGATTCTTCATCTGTTTCTATATCTTCTTCATCACCATCATCAACTACAACTTTAACAACGTGATTTTCTTTTAAATCCCATGTTGTAGAATCAATTAGAATAAATCTTCCATCAGTTGTTAACGCTGTAAAGAAATCTGCTATTTTATCAGCAAATTCTTCATCAGATAATTCTAATAATTTACATACTTCTTTAAAAAGATTTGGTGTATTATATTTTTTCTTTTTATCTTCCTTAATTATTTCATAAGCTATATCTGTATAACTCATTAATTCTAATTCTTCTAAAGTCTTTTTTCTTATACTCATTTTTAAATCTTCCTTCCAATTATATTAATATGAGATTTTGAATTTTATTCTACATTTTTTCAGGCATTTCTATTCCTAATAGATTACAACCTGTTTTTAAAATATTCGCAACTATACTAATTAAGTATACTCTTGAATTTCTTTCATCCATATCATCACTTAATATCTTATATGTATTATAGTAATCACTATATGTTTGAGCAAGTTTAATAAGATATCTTGATAATATATATGGTTCATTTTTATCTACAACTTCTTTTAATGTATTGTTAAAATTATAAATTTGCTTTACTAAGTCATAAGATAAATCATCATGTAATTTATCATATTTTATATCATTTATCAATACTTCTTTATCAAGTTTACGTAAAATACTCTTTATTCTTACATACATATATTGAATATAAGGACATGTTTCTCCTTGAAATTCAAGCATTTCATCTATATCAAATATTTCATCTTTTATTCTTGAATTATATAAATCTCCAAATACTACAGCACCTATACCTACTTTTTTAGCTACATCATCTATATCTTCTAAATCTGGATTCTTATCAGATACTTTTGCTTTAGCTTTTTCTATAGCATCATTTAATATATCTTCTAATTTAATAAAATTTCCTTTTCTTGTGGACATTTTACCTTCTTTAAGACGATACATACCATATGATACATGTTCTAAGCCATTTACATATTTAGGATCTAAATCTAGGTATTTAGCTACTGCAAATACTTGTTTAAAATGAAGATCTTGTTCATAACCAGTTACATATATTGATTTATCATAATCATATGTCTTAGATCTATATCTAATCGCTGCTAAATCTCTTGTTGCGTATATAGAAGATCCATCACTTTTTTCAATAATACAAGGAGTATTTATTCCATCGTTCTCTAAATCAACTATTTTAGCGCCTTGACTTTCTACTAATTTATTATTTTTTTCTAAAATATTTAAAATATTATCTTTATCTGATACGTATGAAGCTTCTCCTTTTATTTCATCAAACTTTATTCCTAATTTTTCATAAGTTTGATTAAATTCACTCATACTTAATTCACTAAACTTTTTCCATAAAGAAACACAGTATTCGTCTCCTTCTTCTAAAAGTTTAAAATTATTTCTACATCTTTCTAGTACTTCTTCATTTTCACATTCTTGATTAATTCTAACATATATTTCAACTAATTTATCTATTGGATCAGTACTTAGGTCATATTCTTCTCCCCAAAGCTTATATCCTTCTATTAATTTACCAAATTGAGTTCCATAATCTCCAAGATGATTAATTCCTATTGTTTTATATCCTAAATACTTATAAACATTATATAAAGCATGTCCAATAAGAGTAGTTCTCATATGACCTATATGGAATGGTTTTGCTATATTAGGTGATGAGTATTCAACACATACAGTACCTTTTTCGTTACCTTTACCATATTCATTTTTAGTATTTTCATATTCTTCAAATACTACTTTAGTTAAATATTCTTTATTAATATAAAAATTTAAGTAACCGTTTATGCTTTCTATTTTTTCTATTAATTCAGATTTGATAGAGTCTTTTAATTCATCTGCGATTTGATTAGGTGCTTTATGTAACTCTTTAGCGAGTGCGAAACATGGAAAAGTATAATCGCCTTTATCTTTTTCTTTGATTTCTTTAATCAAATTATATGTTTCAACACTTACTTTTTCATCTAATAAATCAGATAACTCTTTTTTAATATCTAACATAATATCTACTCCTTTACTTTTATTTTTAAAATAAACTCACCTATTTCTTCATCTTGAAGCCATAGCTTATATTCTATATCTATAATATTATTTTCTACTATATACTTAATTGTCTTAATATTCGCATCCATATAAAAGTTTAAATCTTTAATAAAATATGTACCTTTTGTTAAAACATTATCTTTAAACTCAAAATCAATAATAGATTCTTTATTCTCTTTATGGAAAATAATATTTTCTTTTTTAGTAATATCATAATTATCTTCATTTATACTAAAAATTAATTTATTATTTTTATAAATACAATCAATATTAGTAAAAGATAATTCTTCATCATTATTTTTTATATATAAATCAACTAATATATGTTTAATAAAAAACACCTCTTTTTAACAAGAGCATTATAACATATAGTTATTAAAAATGCACTTATATTTTATATTATTTTTTACATAATATAAATAGATTAATGGTGATTTTATGAAAAAAAGAAAAATTATGTTAAAAATATTTGTTATTTTGGTATTCTTAATATCTTTTTTTGTAACATGTATGTATACCTTTATTAAATTAACTCCAAAGCTAGATTTAAAGAAAACAAATAATATAATTCTTTATGATAAAAACAATAAAGAATTTTTTAGAGGAAATGGATCTAAAGAATGGATACCTCTTTCTCATATTAATAAAAATCTTATAAATGCAACAATATCTACTGAAGATAAAAGATTTTATAAACATAATGGTTTTGATTATATAAGAATAATAAAATCATTTTTTGTTAATTTAAAATCTGGTTCTATTGAAGAAGGAGCATCTACTATAACACAACAATACGCTAGAAACTTATATTTAACTTTTGATAGAACTTATAAAAGAAAAATTAAAGAAGCATATTTGGCTTTTAAAATGGAAATAAATTACTCTAAAGATGAAATACTAGAAGGATATCTTAATACTATTAATTATGGAAATGGTGTTTTTGGAATAGAAAATGCTTCTCACTATTATTTTAATAAATCATCTAAAGATCTTTCTTTAGCGGAATCTACTATGCTTGCGGGTATACCTAAATATCCACAGGAATATTCACCTATTAACAATGAGAAAAGTGCGAAAAAAAGGCAAAAACAAGTATTAAATAATATGTATAAAGAGGGATATATATCAAAAAAAGAAATGAATAAAGCTTTTAATGAAAAATTAACTTACTATGGAAAAAAAGAAACATTAAATTTAACAACATTAATGTATTATAAAGATGCGGTTATGAAGGAATTAGATGATATAAAAGTATTACCTAATGATTATTTAGATAATAATAGTATTAAAATATATACAAATTTAGATATAGAGGCTCAAGAATCATTAGAAAAATCTATCCAAAATAATATAGATGAAAATAATAATATTCAGACTTCTAGTGTAATGATAGAAAATAATACTGGTAGGATAATTGCGTTAATAGGTGGAAAAGATTACGAAAAGAGTCAATATAATAGAGCAATAAATTCTAAAAGACAAATAGGTTCTACTATAAAACCATTTTTATATTATGCAGCTTTAGAAAATGGTTTTACTCCATCTTCTTTATTCTTATCTGAAAATACTTCTTTTAAACTAGATAATGATTATTATAAACCTAGTAATTATGGTGATATATACGCAAATAAAAAGATTCCTATGATAATAGCACTTGCGTACTCTGATAATATATATGCCCTTAAAACAAACCTTTTTCTAGGAGATAATGTGTTAGTTGATACACTTAATAAAGTTGGAATAAAAAATGTAAAAAATAATGTGTCTTTACCGTTAGGAACAAGTGAAATGAACATAATTAAATTAACTAATGGATATTCTACATTAGCAAGTGAAGGGGTATATAAAGATACATATCTTATAAGAGCAATTAAAGATAATAAAAATAACACTCTATATGAACATAAAATAAATAAAAAAAGAGTATTAGATAATAATTATTCATATATTTTAACAGAACTATTAACAAATTGTTATGATAATAATCTAATAGATTATAGTGAACCAACTTGTCTAAGTATAAGACCTAAAATAACAAAAAAATATTCAATTAAAACAGGAAGTACTAACACTGATTCATTAATAGTTGGATATAATAAAGAATATACTCTAGGTACATGGGTTGGATATGATAATAACGATAATCTAACAAAAGATGACTCTAAAATAGCAAGAAATATATGGATTGATACTATGGAATCATTTTTAAGAGATAAAGAAACTAAATGGTATGATAAGCCTAAAAACGTTACTGCTGTATTAGTAAACCCTCTCAATGGAAAATTAGCTACTAACAATTCAAAAAGAAAAAAATTTATATATTATTTAAAAGGAACAGAACCAAGAAAAAAAGATAAATAAAAAATACCAATAAATTGGTATTTTATTTTTGTACTTTTATTATAAATTCAAATATTCTATCAAATTCATAATTATCATAAGTTGCATCATATCCTTCAGCTTTTAATTCTTCAATAAAATTCTTTATTTTTCTTTGAAGAACATCTTTTTTAGATTCAGTAGATTCATCCTCTAATAATAGTGTTTCTTCTGTTTCTATTGCAGGATATACTTTATCCTCTATTTCTAGATATGTTTTATCTTCTATAGAAGGATATACTTTGTCTTCAATTGTTAATGGTGTATTATCCTCATTATTTGTATCAAAAAATGTATTAAAATCAATTGAACTACTACTTGAAGAACCTTTACCTAAACCAAAACCTTTATGAGGTGCAACCGGAATATATTCTTCATTATTGATATATGAATTTATAAGATTGTCTGTATCTCTAACATTTAATCTTCCTGTAATAATTCTATTTAGTATCTCTATTTGTTCATCTTCATTTTCTATTTTTAATAAACTTCTTGCATGTCTTTCACTAATTTGATTATTTAATAAAGCATCTTGCACTTCTGTAGATAAATTTAATAATCTAAGTTTATTAGATATAGCTCCTTGAGTTTTACCCATTCTAGAAGCTAATTCATCTTGTGTTAAATAACCTCTATCTAATAATTTTTTATAAGACTTTGCTTCTTCTATTGGAGATAAATTTTTTCTTTGAATATTTTCTACAATTGCTACTTCAGCAGATTCATTATCATTTAAATCAATAACAATTGCTGGAACTTTTGTAAGACCTGCGATATAAGAAGCTTTATATCTTCTTTCACCCGCAATTATTTCATATTTATTTCCAACCTTTCTAAGTACTAATGGTTGAATAATACCATGTTGTCTTATAGATTTAGCTAATTCATTTAATGCATCTTCATCAAAAGACAATCTAGGTTGAAAACGGTTAGGAATAATATCATCTAAAGATACTTCAATAATTTCTTTTTCCATATTATTCATATTTATCCCCTCACTTTTTATTCTTATACATATATTATAATATAATAAAAATCCATTTTTTACAATGGATTTTTCTTAATTTCACTAAATTTTCTAGGATACTTTTGTTTATTATTTCCAACCTTTTTAATAACAGGTAAGTTTCTAATACTGTTTTCAACAGGTAAATTAAAAGTAATAACTTCTTCTAGTTTTGAATTCATTATTTCTATAGTACTTTTAGCTTCTTCTAATTCTTCATCTAATGTTGCTTTTAACGGAATAAAGTATCCATTTACTTTTACAAGAGGCATACATATTTCTGTTAATATATTTAATCTAGCAAATGCTCTACTTGTAACTATGTCATATTTTTCAATATTATTTCTAGCAAATATTTCTGCTCTTTCATTACAAATAAATACATTATCTAATTCTAATTCTTTTTTTACTAAAAATAAGAAATCTACTTTTTTTCTTAATTTTTCTATCAAAGTTACTTTTAACTGTGGAAAACAAATGGCAAGAACTAGTCCTGGAAATCCTGCACCAGTTCCAACATCACATAAACTTGCTGGTTTTCTTAAGTTATATGCTTTAATTAAAGTTAAACTATCATAAAAATGTTTTAAATATACTTCATCATGTTCCACTATTCTTGTTAAATTAACATATTCGTTATAATTAATAAGTAATTCATACAACTTTTCTAGTGTATCCATTTGTTCTTTTGTTAATGTTATACCCAATTTTTTTACTTCTTCATTAAAACTATTTATATTCATTAAAATACCTCTTCATATATACTGATAATATAGCTATATCACTTGGATTAACTCCACTTATTCTACTAGCCTGAGAAAATGACATTGGTCTAACTTCCTTTAATTTAACTCTTGCTTCTGAAGCTAAGTTAGGAACCTTATCATAATCAATATCCACAGGAATCTTTTTATTTTCTAACTTTCTCATTTTTTCTGCTTCTTTTCTAGCTTTTTTAATATAGCCTTCATACTTAATTTGAATTTCTGCTTGTTCTAACTCTAATTCATCATATTTAGTACTTAATTTATCTTCTATATCATAAATGTTATTTTCAGTTCTTTTAACAAATTCAATACCATTCATTTTCTTTTCTGATTTTATAGTTATTTCTTTTAATTCTTCTATTATTTTATTAATATTTTCTTCTTTTTTAATTAATTTATCATATTGTTTCTTAGATATAAGACCTACTTCATAACCATATTTTCTAAGTCTTAAATCTGCATTATCAGATCTAAGTAATAATCTATATTCCGCTCTTGAAGTTAATAAACGATATGGATCTCTAACACCTTTTGTTACTAAGTCATCTATAAGAACACCAGTATAAGCTTCATCTCTTTTTAATATTAATGGTTCTTTTCCTTGCATTTTTAGACCTGCATTTATACCAGCCATTAATCCTTGACATGCAGCTTCTTCATAGCCACTAGTTCCATTTATTTGGCCTGCTGTATAAAGGTTTTCAACTATCTTAGTTTCAAGAGTTGGATATAAATCTCTAGAATCTATTGCATCATATTCAATTGCATATGCATATCTTAGTATTTTTGCATTTTCAAGTCCTGGTAAACTATGTACCATTTTTTCTTGAACATCATGAGGCATACTAGTAGAAAAACCTTGTATATATATATCATCAAAATATCTACTTTCTGGTTCTAAGAATAATTGATGTCTTTCTTTATCTGCAAATCTAACTATTTTATCTTCTATTGATGGACAATATCTAGGACCTGTTCCAAGTTTTTCTTTAATACCTCCATACATACTAGATTTTTCTAGATTATCTCTAATGATTTTATGTGTTTCAGGAGTAGTATAAGTTAAATAACATGGTTCTTGATCTTCTACTTTATAATAAGGTTTATCATCAAAACTAAATGTATAAAGTTTATCATCACCTGGTTCCATTTTTGCTTTAGAAAAGTCAATAGAACTTCTTTCCACTCTTGGTGGTGTTCCAGTCTTTAATCTAAGTATTTTAAAACCTAATTTTTCTAAATTTTCTGATAAAAATAAGGAAGGTCTTGTTTTAGAAGGTCCTTGTCTTGTTCTAGTATCTCCAACAAGAATATCTGCTTTCATGTATGTACCAGTTGTAAGTATTACTGATTTAGCATTAATCTCTTCTCCACCAGATAATTTAACTCCAACAATAGTATTATCTACTACTATTAAGTCTTCTACCATATCTTCTATAATTTCTATATTCTTATCCTCTTTTAATAATCTTTGCATTTCTTTTGGATAAGCAACTTTATCTCCTTGTGATCTTAATGATCTAACTGCTGGTCCTTTTGCATAGTTAAGCATTTTCATTTGAAGTAATGTTTTATCCGCTACTTTACCCATCATTCCACCGAGTGCATCTATTTCTCTAACTACAATTCCTTTTGCAGATCCACCAATATGTGGGTTACATGGCATCATAGCAATTTTATCAATAGAACCTGTTACTAATAGAGTTTTAAACCCCATTTTAGCTAATGCTAAAGTTGCTTCACAACCAGCATGTCCTCCACCTACAACAATTGCATCATACATAAAATTCACCTCCCTTTTTATAAATAAAAGTTTCAAGCAAAAGTATTATACTATAATTATTATAATTTTACAAAGAAAAAAACTACAAAAGTAGTTTAATCCATATTTGTTAATAAATCAGTTAAAGATAAAACATTATTTTTAACCCTATCCATTTTTTCTTTTCTTACCTTTTCTTTAATATAAGTTACAAATAATTTTCTAACATCAGAATCATTTATATATGAATTTTTATTAATTAAATCATATTTATATAATATTTGTCTTGTTAATTGATTAATTTCTTCTGGTGGAACTTGTCTTAAATCTTCTCTTGCATGTTCCTTATTAGTAAATGAAGTATAATTTCCACTCTCAATATTTTCTAAAGCACATAATAACTGATTTGGATTATGTTCTCCATATTTTTCTTCAGTTAAAAATGATGATCTTTCTAAAATATATTCTCTTTCTAAGTATATTTTTTGTTTAGAAATTTTAGTAATTACTGATGTTGTATCCATTTCCTCTTCATTTTCTTTTTCTAAACCAGGATAATATACTAATTTATATAAAACATCAGAAGAATCCGAAATATATACATTATCTACGTAATCACTTGTTACTGGAAAATAACCATCTGGTAAAATCAATAGTTCTCCATATCCTTCATATACATATTCATTAGTTTCTTCATTAAAATTTAAAGATCTATTTATAAGATTTCTTTTATTTAATGATAAAAATCTTTCAAAAAAATAATTATCCTTTCTAATATCATTTTCTGTAGTTCTTTTGTAGGCGTTTACTAATTCTATTTTAGACATAATATCACCTCTATTTAAATAGTATTTTAACACAATAATTTTAAAAAGAAAAATAGTATTACCCTATAATACTACTTTTTTCTTTGTTATTATATATAATTTCATATAAATTATTGATTAATGGACAATCTAAACTATATTTATCTATTAAATATTTTGCATCTTTAACTGTATCTAAACCTTCTATTGTTGTTCCTACTTCACTATAAATATATTCTAAATCTTTACCTTGACCGATTAATATACCTGCTCTTTTATTTCTACTTTTATTACTTAATGATGTACCATATAAATCACCTAAACCAGATAAACCATAAAAAGTAGATTCTTTAGCACCTAATTTTATACCTATTTCTTTAATTTCTTTTAATCCTTCAGTAATAATATATGAAGAAGTATTAACTTTATAACCTAAACCTTCTACTATTCCTGAAGCAACAGTTACTACATTCTTTAATGCTCCACCTACTTGTAATCCTATTAAATCATTATTATAAGAAACCTTAAATATATCGTTATTTAATATTTCTACTAAATCTCTGTTACCTGATAATTCAACAAAAGTTGGTAAATCCTCTCCTATTTCTTCAGCAAAAGATGGACCCATAATAATTGAAGAATTTACTCCTATTTCTTCCTTAATTACATCTGATAATAATTTATCATTTTCCATTCCTTTTGACGCTAATAAGATATCTTGATTGTTATAGTATTTTTTTATTTCTTGGCACATTTTTCTAATTGTATTTGAAGGTGTTACCAAAACAATGATATCACTACTATTTATTACCTCTTCAAGGTTTAAAGATACTTTAATATTATTTAATTTAATACTAGGTACTGATAAACAACAATGATTATTATTAATACTATTATATTCTTCTTCAGTAAAAGACCACATAATAATATTATTATTTTTGCTAAAAGTATGAGCTAGAGCACATCCAAAAGCACCACTACCTATAATTCCTATATTTTTCATATATCCTACTTTCCTAGACAAAATCTACTAAATAATTTGTCTATTAATTCATTATCATAACTTTCCCCTGTTACTTCACCTAAATAATCTATTATATTCTTAATATCTATTTCAAGCATATCTATAGGTATACCTTCATCTAAAGACTTTATTAGATTATTTGAAGATTGTTTTGCCTTCTTTAATAAAGATATTTCTCTAGCATTAGATATATATGTCATATCTCCATCATTTATTTCATCTAACTTAAATAATTCATTTATTTTATCTAATAATTCATCTATATTATTTTTTTCTGCACTTACTTTAACATAATCCATATCTAAATCTATATTAGATTCTAAATCTATTTTATTAACAACAATAATTCTTTTCTTATCTTTAGTTATTTCTAATAATTCTTTATCTTCTTTAGTTAATTTTTCATTATTATTTAAAACTAATAATACTAAATCAGCTTTATCAAGTAATGATAAACTTTTTTCTACTCCAATTTTTTCCACAGTGTTTGTTGTTTCTCTTACTCCAGCAGTATCTAAAAAATTTATTAATACACCATTTAATCTAATACTTCCTTCAACAATATCTCTTGTAGTACCTGGAATATCAGTAACAATAGCTTTTTCTTCATCTAATAATCTATTTAAAATAGAACTTTTTCCAACATTAGGTCTTCCTAAAATAACTGTATTAATACCTTCTTTTATAATCTTTCCACTTTCAGATGTTTTTAATAAATCATCTATATCTTTATTTAATTCTTTAGAATAGTTTCTTATATCTTCAATAGTCATTACTTCAATATCTTCATATTCTGGATAATCAATATTAACTTCTATATTAGAAATAATATCTAGAGCTTTATCTCTTAATTTATTAATTTTACTAGATAATCTACCATCAACACCATTAATAGCCATTTTTCTAGCACTTTCAGTTTTTGCATCTATTAAATCCATTACAGATTCAGCTTCAATTAAATCTATTCTACCATTTAAGAACGCTCTTTTAGTAAATTCACCTGGTTCAGCTAATCTAGCTCCATTTTCTAATAATAATTCTAATATTTTATTAGTAACTGATATACCCCCATGAGTATTAATTTCTATAATGTTTTCTTTAGTATATGTTTTAGGCGCTAAAAATACTGATACAAGAACTTCATCAACTATTTTATCTTTATCTATAATATGACCATAATTTATAGTATTACTTTCATATTTATAAATATCTTGATCAAATATTTTATTTACTATTTCTAATGCTTCATCCCCACTAATTCTAACAATTGAGATAGCTCCTACACCTTGCGCAGTTGAAATAGCTGCTATTGTATCATACATATATTATCCTCCTATTCAAAAAAAAGAGATATTAATCTCTTATTCTACTGGTTTTATAACAACTTTTCTGTTTGGTTCTTCCCCTTCACTTTCAGTTGTAATACCTTTAAAGTTACCTAATACATTATGAACTACTCTTCTTTCATAAGAATTCATTGAATCCATTGTTATAGGTTCTTTTGTTTTTAATACTTCTTTAGCTAATTTTTTAGCTAATCTTTCAATATTTTTTTCTTGTCTTATTTTATAGTTTTCAACATCTAATACTATATTTACTTTCATTTCTATTTTATTAGAAATTGCAGATCTTAAAAGTGTTTGTAATGAAGATAATGTTCTACCATTTCTACCAATTAATATAGAACTATTTTCAGAATGCATTGTTATTTTTAAATGTTGTTCAGTTCTTTGAGTTTCTAATTGAATATCATCTAAACCCATTCCTTTAGCTATATCTTTAATATAGTTTTTAGAGAATTCTAATACTTCACTTTTTAAAACAACTTTTAAAGTATATTTTTTCTTTTTTAATAATCCTACTGTTTCTTCTTTAACATCAGTAATCATTTCATCTTCTTTAACATCTAACTCTTTTAAAGCTTGTAATGTTAATTCTTCTATATTTTTTCCTTCATATGTATATATTTTCATTTACTACACTCCCTTACTATCTTTACTTTTCTTAATTTGTTTTGCAATTAAATTTTGAACAATTGTAAAACATGTAGAAGCAATCCAATATAATGATAAAGCAATTGAGAAATTAATAGACATAATTGCTACCATAATAACTAACATATTTCCCATCATATTAGGATTAACATCACCTTTTTGAGGTGTTGGTGCTGTCTTATTTAATTTTTGTTGAATGAATGTAGTTCCAACTATTAGAATAACTATAATTATATATTCATAATGTCCACTTGTTATAGCTTTTAAAGGTGTAGATCCAAGAATTAAGCCAAATAGTTTTCCTTCAAATATAACAGGAACTCTATTTATAGCTTCATAGAAAGCAATTAATAATGGAATTTGTATAAATCCAAATAAACAACTTGAGAATGGATTAATACCATATTTTTTATATAATTGCATTGTTTCCATTGATTTCTTTTGTAATGATTCTTGATCATTTTTACCTTCATATTTCTTATTTAATCTATCCATTTCTGGTTGCATAGCTTTCATATTTTCAGATTGCATAGCAGTTTTTTGTGTAAATGGAGCTAGAATTAATCTAATTAATAAACCTAAAATAATAATTGTAAAACCATAATTCTTTATTACTTTATTAATTCTAACAATTAACCAAGCTAGTGGTTTAACAAATAGTGTTTCCCAAATACCATCATATTTAGTATCTTTTATTCTAAAATCTTCACATTTAGGTAGTTTACTAATATCTATTTGTTTTTTATATTTATTATATTTTTTAACTAATCCTTTATCTGTAGGTTGACATAATATATTTTCATTAAGAACTATTTTAACTTTATCATTTTCATAATAAACAACTTTATTAGTCTTTTTATCTTTTAATGCTGTTGCACAACCTGTTAAAATAAAAACTAATAAAAATATAACTAATACTTTTTTAATTTTATTTTTCATTTTTTTCTCCTTCTAGTTTACATAATATTTCTATTAAATATTTTTTCTTCTCATCGAAAGATAGGTTATTAATTTCTTTCCTTAATATTATAACATAATCATTTTCCCTTGAAAATACTAAATTACTCTTATCAATAATATCTTTTATTTGTCTTTTATTTTTATTTCTAGTAACAGCATTTCCTAGTTTTTTAGATACACAAATACAAAATCTATAGTATTTGTTTTCCTTATTATATATATTATATAAATAATAGTATCTATTTTTGATCATTTTACCATTTTTTATTATGTAATCTATTTCGGATTGTTTCTTTATGATATTAATTTTCTTCATAAATATTACTCCTTACACATAATACAAAAAAAACCACAATATGTGGAATTATTTATTTAGATAATCTTTTACGACCTTTTTGTCTTCTACTGTTTAATACTTTACCCTTAACTCTTGAAAAAAATCCATGTTTCTTTTTCATATTTCTATTATTTGGTTGAAAAGTTCTTTTCATAAATCGCACCTCCAAGTCCATAAAACATAATAGATTATAATGATTTTTTGTTGATAAGTCAATCACTTTTTAACAAAATTAAAATTTAATACATTTTTTTAACAGTTTTTGTGGAAAACTTTTAATTTTTTATATATAATATAAAGCTATAAATATTTTCAACAATTGTACACAAAATTGTGGAAAATAAATAATTGTGGATTTGTATAAAGTGGATTATAAAATTTGTGGAAAATGTGGAAAACACAATTTTAAATATATTTTATAATAATTCAAAAGTGGAAAAACTTGTGGAGATCGTTTGTGTATAACTTTTTTCTCTGTTTTTTGTTGAAAAATAAAGAAAAAGAGGTATAATTAAATTAACAAAAAAATAGGTATGAACCTTGGGGGAGGTGTTAACTTGGATAATAAAGATATGATATGGAATAAATTTCTTAGTATGATAAAAAAACGAGTTACGTCTCTTGGTTATGAAACATGGTTCAAAGATACCTATTTATTTTCTTTAGGAGAGGAAGCAGTAATAGTTGTACCAACAATTGCACATAAAAAACATTTAGCTGAAAGTTATAAAGATATAATTGAAGATATTTTAAATTCTATTACTGGTACTAATTTTATATTAAAATTTGTTTTAGAAAATGAAATAAGTAATGATAAACCCGTGGAAATTTTAAGTACAGAAGAAGAAGAATCAGGTGTTCCTTATAATAGTTATAAAAAAGCACATCTTAATCCAGACTATACTTTTGAAAATTTTATGGTAGGAGAGAGTAATAGATTTGCTCAAGCTACTGCTTTAGCTGTGGCGGAAAATCCAGGTAAAATGTATAATCCTTTATTTATATATGGAAATAGTGGATTAGGTAAAACTCACTTAATGCATGCTATTGGTAATTATATTATTCAAAATACAAATAAAAGAGTATTATATGTAACTTCTGAAACATTTATTAGTGATTATACAGGTATTAATAATAGAAATAATGAAGGTACAAATTATGATAAAAAAGATATTTTTAAAGAAAAATATAGAAATATAGATGTATTAATAATAGATGATATTCAATTTTTAGGAACAGCACCTAAAACACAAACTGAATTTTTCCACACATTTAATACATTGTTTGAAGATAAAAAACAAATAATTATATCTAGTGATAATTCACCAGATGATTTAAAGAATCTAGAAGATAGATTAAGAACAAGATTTAATTGGGGATTAAAAGTTAATATTTTTCCACCAGATAACGAATTAAGAAAAAAAATAATAAGATATAAGATAGCAAATATGAATTTTGCATCTGAAATAGATGATGAAGTAATAGATTATATTGCTAATACTTGTCAATCAGATGTTAGAAATATAGAAGGGGCATTAACAAGAGTTTGTGCTTATTCTACAATATTCTATCAAGAAAGAATTACTTTAGATCTAGCAATAGAAGCTTTAAAAGGTACAATTCATGGTGGAAAAACTAATGATAATACAAATAGTATAGAAAAAATAAAAAAAGCTGTGGCAGAATATTATAATATATCTGTAGATGATTTAAAATCAAAGAAAAGAGTTGCTACAATAGCTTTTCCAAGACATATAGCTATTTATTTAAGTAGACAATTAACTGATGAATCATTTCCAAGAATAGGTATGGCTTTTGGTGGAAGAGATCATTCGACAGTTATGAGTTCTTGTGATAGAATAGCTAATGAGATAAAAAATAATAAACAATTAGAAAAAATAATTGAAGAAATTAAAGAAAAAATAGAATAGGGTGGAAAAATAAAAAATTATTAACATAGTTTTAAACAGGTAATTATGTTATAAATAAAGGAAAAAATGTAGTTTTATACATTTTCCACTTCCATAATAATAAGAATAGTATTAAAATAAAAAAAGAAATAAAAAAATCATTTTGCAAATAGGAGGGTTTAAAATGAAGTTTAGTATAAAGAAAGAAATATTATTAGAAAACTTAAATTATGTTGCACATGCTGTATCTACTAAAAATGTAATACCAGTATTATCAGGAATAAAATTTGATTTAAAAGATGAAGGTTTATATTTAGTAGCAAGTGATAATGAAATAGATATAGAAGTATTTATAGATAAAAAATATATAGATAAAATAGAAAAAACAGGTTCAATAGTAATTCAAGGTAAATTCTTATTAGATATAGTTAGAAAATTACCTGATGGAGAAATTAATATCGAAGTTATAGATGGATTAAAGATTAATATATATAATAAAAATTCTAATTTTAATTTAAATGGTATTGATCCTGATGAATTTCCTAATTTAAATATAGAAAAAAGTAATAAACCTATTGAATTAGATAAAAAAGTTATAAAAACAATGGTTAATCAAACTATATATGCTACTTCTACACAAGAATCAAGACCTATTTTAACTGGTTTAAATTTAAAAATAGATAATGATGTATTAGAATGTATTGCTACAGATTCTTATAGATTAGCTAAGAAAACTATTAAATTAAATAACTCTGTGGAAAATCCTATAAATATAGTTATTCCTGGAAAAAATATAGGTGAATTAGTAAAAATAATAAATGAAGAAGAAAATAATATAAAAATACATATATTTACTAATAAAGTTTTATTTGAATTTGATAATATTTTATTTCAATCTAGATTATTAAATGATGTATTTCCTAATATAAGTAGATTAATTCCTAGTGAATTTAAATTAATAATAAAAGCTGATTTAAATGAATTATTTAATGTAGTAGATAGAGCATCTTTATTAACTAGTGAAAAAGAAAAGAATGTTATTAAATTTGAAACTAATGGTAATGTATTAACTGTAACAAGTAATACTCCAGAGATTGGTAGAGTAGAAGAAAAACTTCCTATTTCAAAAGATAATAATGAAGATATTAAAATTGCTTTTTCTGCAAAACATATGATGGATGCTTTAAGAACTATTAATAGTAAAGATGTAAGAATACTTTTAAATAGTGAAATTAGTCCTATAATATTAAATACAGAAGATAGTGATGATTTATTACAATTATTAATGCCAATTAAAACTTATTAATAATAAAAAGTTCAAAAAAATTGAACTTTTTTTATTTTTTCGACAAAAATCTACATTTTTTTTAATTATTTTGTGAAAAATAGGGGGTATTGTTTTCTTTTTGGAGAAAATAATATATAGAAATCAATTAATGTTAGGGGGAATAATTATGATTTCTTATGAAGTAAACTGTGATACTTTAGCTCTTATACCAATATCAGAAAATGAAACAAAAATAATAGAAAGGAATAATATTTTTATAGTTAATAAACCTGTTATGGAAATAATAGAAGATAGTTGTGAATATTTTGGAAGTTCATATAATGGAAGACATGAAGGAACTAAAAAACTAATAGGCATATCTCATAAAGCTCCTATAATTATAGAAGAAAGTAAGAATTTAATATATTTTCCTACTTCTTCACCAAGATTATTAGATTGTGTATGGATAGGTCTAAATAATATTAAAGATTATGAAAGTAAAAATGGAAAAACTGAGTTATTATTTGATAATAATAAGAAAATTAAATTAAATATTTCATTTGGATCTTTTGATAATCAAGTATTAAGAGCTACTAAATTAGAATCAGTTTTAAGAAAAAGAATAAATGCTGCTGAATAAGTGGCATTTTTTTATAAAAAAATAAAAAAATAGGTCAAAAACGGCCGTATTTGTGATATAATAGTATTGTATGTGTAGGAGCATTATTTAAGGTGGTATGGTAAAAATATGGTCAAAAAAATAGGGTTTAAATGATTTTAAAAAAATTACAACTTAAAAATTTTAGAAATTATGATGATATAACTCTTGAATTTGATAAAAAAATTAATATTTTTATCGGTAATAATGCTCAAGGTAAAACTAATATATTGGAAAGTATATATGTATTAGCAGTTACTAAATCACATAGGACTAGTAAAGATTTATTTTTATTAAAACAAGATTCATTATTTACTAAGATTATTGGATTAATTGAAGATAATGATAAAGAAACAGAATATGAATTATTAATAAAAAAAGAAGAAAAAAGAGTATCTATCAATAAAAATCCATTAAAAAAAGTAAGCGAATACCTATCTAATATTAATGCAATTATGTTTAGTCCAGATGATCTTGAAATAATTAAAGGATCACCACAATTAAGGAGATCGTTTTTTAATGTAGAAATAAGTGGTTTTAATAATGATTATGTAAGATATTTATCTGAATATAATAAAGTATTAAAATCAAGAAATGAATATTTAAAAACAAATGATTCTATAAATAAAGAATATTTTGATATATTAACTGATAAATTAATAGATTTAAATATTAAAATATATTTAGAAAGAAGAAAATTTGTTGATAAAATTAATAAATATATAAAAGACATCTACAAAAATATAACTGACAAAGATAATATTAAGGTTTATTATGATTCTTTTATTGATGATTGTGAAGAAGAAAATCTTAAATATCAATTGCAAGAAAAATATGATAGGTTATTAAATAATGAAATATTTAATCAAGTAACTTTACTGGGTGTTCATAAAGATGATTTTTCTATATATATAGATAATGTAAAAATTAATAATTATGGTTCACAAGGACAACATAGAGTAGCAATTCTTTGTTTAAAGCTAGCAGAAATAGAAATATATAAACAAGAGTATAAAAAAGAACCAATACTTTTATTAGATGATATATTTAGTGAACTTGATAAAATAAAAAAAGGAAACATTATTAAATATGTGGAAAATGATTTACAAGTATTTATAACATCAACTGATTTAGATAATATAGATAAAAAAATAGTAAAAAATGCAGATATTTTTGAAGTTGAAAATGGAAAAATAACAAGAGGTGGTAAAAATGGCAGAAAATAATTATGATGCATCTGATATTCAAGTATTAGAAGGATTAGAAGCAGTAAGAAAAAGACCTGGTATGTACATTGGTACAACTGATGTTAAAGGTCTTCATCATCTAGTATGGGAAATTGTTGATAATGCTATAGACGAAGCTTTAGCAGGTTTTTGTACTCATATTGAAATAACTATACATGATGATAATTCTATTACAGTTGTTGATAATGGTAGAGGTATACCAGTAGCAGTTCATCCAAAAACTGGAATTTCCACAGTAGAAACAGTTTATACTGTATTACACGCTGGTGGTAAATTTGGTGGTGGAGGATATAAAGTATCTGGTGGATTACATGGTGTTGGTGCATCAGTAGTTAATGCATTATCAAGCTGGGTAGAAGTAAAAGTTCAAAGAGAAGGAAAAATTTATGAATGTAAATTTGGAAATGGTGGAAAAACTACTCAAAAATTAACTGAAATAGGTATATGTTCACAAGATGAAACAGGTACAACAGTTACTTTTAAACCAGATCCTGAAATATTTGATACAGATATATATGATTATGAAACATTAAAAGTAAGAACAAGAGAATTAGCATTCTTAAATAAAGGTTTAAGATTAACACTTACTGATGAAAGAGGAGAAGGAAAGAAAGATACTTTCATGTATGAAGGTGGTATTAGTGAATATGTTAGATATTTAAATAAATCTAAAACTCCTATTCAAGAAGAAATAATTCACTTAGAAGGTGAAGAAAATGGTGTTTATCTTGAAGTAGCAATGCAATATAACTCAGGTTATTCAGAAAGTATTTATTCATTTGTTAATAATATTAATACACATGATGGTGGTACTCATGAAGAAGGAGTTAGAAGAGCATTAACAAGAATTATTAATAGTTATGCTAGAAAAGCTAATATATTAAAAGAAAAAGATGATCCTCTTACTGGTGAAGATGTTAAAGAAGGATTAACAATGATTGTTTCTTGTAAACATCCTAATCCACAATTTGAAGGACAAACTAAAGGAAGACTAGGTAATTCTGAAGTTAGAAAAATTGCAGATTCTGTATTTGCTGGTGGATTTGAAAGATATTTAATGGAAAATCCAGAACAAGCAAGATTAATTATTGATAAAACAATGACTGCAGCAAGAGCAAGAGTCGCAGCTAAAAGAGCAAGAGAATTAACTAGAAGGAAAGGTGATTTAGATACAATTAACTTCGGTGGAAAACTTGTTGATTGTAAAGATAAAGATCCATCTAAATGTGAAATATTCTTAGTCGAAGGAGATTCAGCTGGAGGATCTGCTATTAAAGGTAGAGATTCAATGACACAAGCAATTCTTCCACTAAGAGGTAAAATTTTAAATGTTGAAAAAGCTAGATTAGATAAAGCTTTATCAAATGAAGAAATTAGAACTATTATTACTGCATTTGGTACTGGTATTGGTGATGAATTTGATTTATCTAAGTTAAGATATGACAAAATAGTAATAATGACCGATGCCGATGTAGATGGATCACACATTAGAGTATTATTATTAACATTATTCTATAGATTCTTTAGACCAATAGTTGAAGCAGGACATGTATATGCAGCTCAACCACCTTTATATAGAATTTCTCATGGTAAAACAAGAAAATATGTTCTAAATGAAGAAGAAAGAGATGAATATATAGCTTCATTAAATCCTAATACAAGATACGAAATTGCTCGTATGAAAGGTTTAGGTGAAATGGACGCTGAAGAATTAAATGAAACAACAATGGATATAAATCAAAGAATATTAAGAAAAATCACAGTTGGTGATTTAGCAGATGCAGATGCAGCATTCTCAAAAATTATGGGTGAAGAAGTTGCTCCAAGAAGACAATTTATTGAAGAAAATGCTGTATATGTTGAGAATTTGGATGTATAGGAGGGTTAAAATATGGATCACAGTAGAGATAGATTACAAGAAAATAATATAGTTAAAGAAATTGAAACCTCATTCCTAGAATATTCAATGAGTGTTATAGTAGCAAGAGCATTACCTGACCTTAGAGATGGTTTAAAACCAGTTCACAGACGTATTTTATGGTCAATGTATGAATCAGGTTATACTCCAGATAAACCTCATAAAAAGTCGGCTAGAATAGTCGGAGATGTTATGGGTAAATATCACCCACATGGTGACTCATCAATTTATGAAGCTATGGTACACATGGCACAAGATTTTAGTTATAGAAATTGTTTAGTAGATGGACATGGTAACTTTGGTAATATTGAAGGTTATGGTGCAGCAGCAATGCGTTATACTGAAGCAAGACTATCTAAAATTTCATTAGAATTATTAAGAGATATACAAAAAGAAACTGTTGATATGATTCCAAACTTTGATGAATCTGAAAAAGAACCAGCAGTTCTTCCATCAAGATTTCCTAATATTTTAGTTAATGGTACTATGGGTATCGCTGTTGGTATGGCAACAAATATTCCACCACATAACTTAGGTGAAGTAATAGATGGTTGTGTAGCTTATATAGATAATCCTGATATAGATACAATGGGATTAATGCAATATGTTAAAGGTCCAGATTTTCCAACAGGTGGTATTATCCTAGGAAATAGTGGTATAAAAAATGCATATGAGACAGGTAGAGGAACAATAACTATAAGAAGTAAGGCATCTATTGAAGAAAAAGATGGTAAACATTATATTATTGTTGATGAAGTACCTTATGGTGTTAATACTCAAATATTAAAAAATAAGGTTGCTGAACTTGTCCACAATAAAACTATTGATGGAATAGCAGATTATCATACTGATTTAAAAGATGGTGTAAAAATCACTATTACATTAAAAAAGGACGCAAATGCACAAGTAGTATTAAATAATTTATATAAACATACTGATTTTCAAAAGAATTTTGGTGTAATATTCTTAATGCTTGATAAAGGAGTTCCAAAAACTCTTGGTTTAAAGGATATTATTTCTAAATATATTGATTATCAAAAAGAAATAATTATTAGAAGAACACAATATGATTTAAAGAAAGCAGAAGATAAAGTACATATTTTAGAAGGTTTAAAAATTGCATTAGATCATATAGATGAAGTTATTAAAATAATTAGAGGTTCTAAGACAGATCAAGAAGCAAAAGATAAATTAATGAGTAATTATGCTTTAACAGAAATACAATGTGATGCTATCTTAGAAATGAAGTTAAGAAGATTAACTGGATTAGAAAGAGATAAGATTGAAGCAGAACTTGCTGATTTACTAGAAAAAATTAAAGAATATAAATCTATTTTAGCAAGTGAAGAAAAAGTTCTAGCTATTATTAAACAAGAATTACTAGAAATTAAGGATAAATATTCTGATGATAGAAGAACTAAGATTGATATGACTGCTATTGATTATATTGAAGATGAATCATTAATTCCAGTAGAAGATATAATTATTAATTTAACAAATAAAGGTTATATTAAGAGATTACCAATAGATACATATAAAGTTCAAAACAAAGGTGGAGTTGGTGTTAAAGGTATGGCTACTAATGAAGAAGACTTTGTTGAACAAATGGTAACATTAAAGACTCATGATCATGTATTATTCTTTACTAATAAAGGTAAAGTATATAGAATAAAGGGTTATGAAGTACCAGAATTTAGTAGACAAGCTAAAGGATTACCAATAATAAACTTATTACCAATTGAAAAAGATGAATTTGTTAAAGCTATTCTTCCTGTTAGAGTAGAAGAAGGTATTGAAAATAAATTAATTACTTTCGTTACTAAGAGAGGATTAGTTAAGAGAACATCTATTTCTGAATTTGAAAATATAAGAGTAAGTGGTAAGATAGCTATTGGATTAAAAGAAAATGATGAATTATTAGCAGTATTCTTAACAAATGGTAATGATCAAATTTTAATAGGAGCTTCAAATGGTAGAATGGTTAAATTTAATGAAGATGAAATCAGAATACTAGGAAGAACTGCTAGTGGTGTTAAGGGTATTGATATAGATGAATCAACTTCTTGTGTTAGTGCATCAGTAATAAATGAAGACGATGAAATCCTTATAATTACTGAAAAAGGTTACGGAAAACGTACAAATGTTTGTGAATATAGATTAACACATAGAGGAAGTAAAGGTGTTAAAGGATTAAATATAACTGAAAAGAATGGTGCATTAGTATCAATTAATAAAGTTGAACCAGATTCAGATTTAATTATTATTACAGATAGTGGTATTGTTATAAAAATAAGACTAGATCAAGTATCAAAAATGAGTAGAGTAACTCAAGGTGTTAGATTAATAACATTAAAAGATGAACAAAAAGTAGCAACTGTATCAATATCTAAGCGAGATGATCTAGAAGATAATCAAGATGAAATATCAAATGATAATAATAATACTGAAATAGGTGAAGAAAACAATTCAGAAGAATAATTAAGTATATGTTTCACGTGAAACATATACTTTTTTTTACAATTAATTATTAATAATAAAAGTAAAAATATTTCCCGGGAAATATTTTTTTAAATAATAATACATATTTTTAACAATGTTTCACGTGAAACATTGTTTTAATTTGACTTATTATTAAATAAATAGTATATTATTTATGCACAACGAAAAACTTGGAACCAGGTCAGGATAGAAATATAGCAGCCTTAACATTTAATTTTCGTGTGTGCTTTTTTTATGCAAGGAGATTTTATGAATCAAGATATTATTATTAAAGAATTAAATAAACTATTGGATAAAGCTATAAAACATAATGAAGTACCAGTTGCGGCATTAATTGTATATAATAATAAAATAATCGCAAAATCTTATAATAAAGTAGAAAAAAATAATTCAGTATTAAATCATGCAGAGATAAATGTTATAAAAAAAGCAAATAAAAAACTAAATAATTGGAGATTAGATAATTGTGAATTATATATTACTTTAGAACCATGTGAAATGTGTAAAAGTATAATAAAAAAATCAAGAATTAAAAATGTATATTTTTATTCTAAACAAAATAATTATAAAACTGAATCAACTCCTGAATATAAATATATAGAAAATAATTTATTTTCTAATAAATTAAGTAATTTTTTTAAAAATAAACGCTAATGTTTCACGTGAAACATTAAAAAAATATTTCCCGGGAAATATTTTTTAATAAAATTATTATAAAAAGTTATATACAATATTAAAACTAATAAAAATAAAACAATGTTTCACGTGAAACATTGTTTTTTTATTAACTTTAAAAATATTATTTAAAAATTATGTAAAAAATATTTCCCGGGGAATATTTTTATTATCATTAAATAAAATTACGTATGTTTCACGTGAAACATAATACTTATTTTACCTTTATTTTATATAGATTTTTTATAAAATATGTTATAATTAATATGAAAGGAAAATGATTATGTTATACCAAGCATTATATAGAAAATATAGACCAAAAACTTTTGATGATGTTTGCGGACAAAAGATTGTAGTACAAACATTAAAAAATACGATTAATAATAACAAATTAACTCATGCATATTTATTTATTGGTCCTAGAGGAACAGGTAAAACAAGTATAGCTAAGATTTTTGCTAAAACAATTAATTGTGAACATACAAAAGATGGTAATTCTTGTGAAGAATGTGAAATTTGTAAATTATCAAATAGTAATGAAAATGTAGATATTATTGAAATGGATGCTGCATCAAATAATGGTGTAGATGAAATTCGTGAAATAAAAAATCATGTAACATTAATGCCAACATTTTCTAAATATAAAGTATATATAATAGATGAGGTACATATGTTATCTGCTGGAGCTTTTAATGCTTTATTAAAGACATTAGAAGAACCACCAAGACATGTAATATTTATACTTGCGACAACAGAACCACAAAAAGTACCATTAACTATTATGTCTAGATGTCAAAGTTTTGAATTTAAATCAATTCCAGTTAATTTAATGAAAGAAAAAATACAATATATATGTGATCAAGAAAACATCAAAATATCTGAAGATGCTTTAGAACAAGTTTGTATTAATTCTAATGGTGGATTACGAGATGGAATCGGATTATTAGATCAATTAAATTCATATACCAATGGAAATATTAATAAAGAAGATGTTTTATTATTAAATGGTAGATTAAGTGATGAAGATATAAATTTATTTATTGATTACATATATAATAATGAAATAGATAAGGCTTTTAATTTAAGTGATAAGATAGATGAAGAAGGTAAAGACTTTATATTTGTATGTGAAGATATAATTAAATATATTAAGAATTCATTAATTGAATATCAAATTAATAATAAAAATGATTTGATAAATAAAGTAGGCAAAGATAACGCTATTAATATTATTTATCAAATTACTGATTATATAAATTACATTAGAAATATAAAAGAAAAGAAAATTTATTTTGATTTATTAATAATAAAATTATTAGATATATTTAATAATACAAATGTTCGTATTGAGGATAAAAAAATTATTGAAGTAGAATCTAAAAAAGAAGAAAAGTCTATTAAAATAGAAAAAGAAGATAATAATAAAACAGAAATAAAAAAAGAAGAACCAAAAAAAGAAGAAGATATTAAAAAATATGACAATTATAAAGAGTTAATGGATATAAGATTAAATAATATACTTAGAATAGCAGATAAAGAATCTCTTAAAGAATATGTTGAATTCTTTAATAATTTAGAAAGTAATTTAGATAATTTAGATGAAAGAAAAATATTTAATTTATTATTAGATTGTTCTATTAAAGCTGGTTCAAAAGATGGTATAATAATAACAGCATCTAATAATAATATTCTTAATGAATTATATGATAGTTTTAAAGAAATCGAAGATTTATTTATTAATAAACTATCAAAAGATTTAAAGGTTTGTTTTTATAATGAAAATGCTTGGAATGAAAAGAGACCTGAATATATAAAAAGAATTAAAAATAAAGAAGATATAGAGATATTAGATGAAACTGATATTATAAATAAAATAAATAATAAAGATTCTTCAGAAAAAAATGAATTTGAAGATCTATTAGAGATAGGAGAGTAGAATATGAATATTAATCAGTTAATGCAACAAGCACAAAAAATGCAAAAAGATATGGAAAAATCACAAAAAGAAGTAGCAGCTATGACTTTTACAGCAAAACAAGAATTAGTTGAAGTTGAAATGGATGGAAATAAAACAGTTAAGAAAGTTACTGTTAGTAAAGATATAGAAAAAGATGATATAGAAGCATTAGAAGATATGATTTTAATTGCTGTTAATGATTGTATTAATCAAGCAGATAAAGCCATGGAAGGTAAATTAGGTAAATATAAAAGCATGATGCCAGGTTTATTCTAATATGAAGTTTCCTAAGAGTTTAGAAGAATTAATAGATTGTTTTAAATTATTGCCAGGAATTGGTGAAAAAAATGCAGAACGATTAAGTTTTGCAGTTTTAAAATTTTCAGATGAAAATGCAGAAAAGTTTTCCACAGCAATCAATAATGTTAAAACTAAAATAGTAAAATGTGAAAGATGTAATAATCTTACAGAAGATTCAAAATTATGTTTGGTATGTTCAGATGATACAAGAGATTCTTCTACTATTTGTGTTGTGGAAAGTACTAAAGACCTAATTTTATTTGAAAAATCAAATGCTTTTAAAGGTAAATATCATGTTTTAGAAGGATTAATTTCTCCATTAGAAGGAATTAATCCAGAAGATATAAAAATTAATCAATTAATAAATAGAATAAAAGAAGAAGATATAAAAGAGGTTATACTTGCTTTGAATATGAGTATGGAAGGTGAAACAACTGCGTTATATATAACAAAGTTATTAGAAGGAACAGATGTAACTGTAACAAAGATTGCTGCAGGTATACCTGTAGGAGCAGATATGGAATATCTAGATTCACTTACTATTCAAAGAGCGTTAGAAGGTAGAAATAAAGTATCATAAAATTGTTGTTACTTAAATAAAATATATTAGGTGATAATAATGAAATACTTAGCTAAGTTGTTTAAAAGATTAGTAGTATGTTTTGGTATTTTATATGCTTATAATATACTGATGATTCATTTTAATTTACCAATTCCTATTAATATATGGACAATTGGTATAACAACAATATTAGGTATTCCAGGATTTATTGGACTTATTATATTTTATTTAATTAACTTCTAGATAGAGGTAGTTATGTTAGAAAATTACATAGATGATCAACCAATAGTTACAAAATTATTATTAAATAGTTTTAAAAATAATAAACTAGTTCAAGCTTATCTATTTATATCAAATGATAAGTCTTTTTTGCTGGATTATGCTATTTCTTTTTCTAAAAAACTAATAACTGAGAACTATGATGAACAAATATGTAATATGATTGATAATAATAACTATCCAGAATTAAAGATTATTGAACCAGTAAATAATATAATAAAAAAAGAACAATTATTGGATTTACAACAATCTTTTCAAGTAAAACCTACATTAGGAAATAAATTAGTTTATATAATTAATGGAGCTGATAAGCTACATGTTTCTTCTGCTAATACAATTCTTAAATTTTTAGAAGAACCTAGTGAAAATATAGTTGCAATCCTATTAACAGATAATCTTCCTAAGGTTTTACCAACTATCAAATCTAGATGTCAAAATTTGATATTTAAGAATAAAAAAGAAGAAGAATTAAATAAATTAGATATATTATTAAATGAATATAAAAATAAAGTATATGATAAAGAAGATTTCAACGATGAATTTAATAAACTAAAAGAAAACATGATTGGTTTTATAGATCAAATAGAAAAATTAAAAATGAAAGAATTTATACATTTTAAGGACTCTATATTTGATATATATAAATCTAAAGATGAGATAAATATATTATTTGACTTTATGTTATATTTCTATTATGATATGTTAAACTTTATGATTTCTAGAAAAATTATATTTATGAATGATTATCTAGAAGAAATGAAGAAGATAATTGAATTAAATAATATAGATAAAATACAAAGCAAATTACAACTTATAGAAAATACAAAAATTAAGCTAGAAACAAATATGAATTTAAAACTATTAATGGATGAATTCATAATTAAATTTAGTGAGGTGTAATTATGGAAGAATTAAAAGTTGCGGGTGTAACATTTACTAAATATGGTAGAAAGTATTATTTTTTAACAAATAATCTAAATTTAAAAGAAGGACTTACTGTTATAGTTGAAACAGAAAGAGGTCTTCAATTTGGTTATATAGTAGAATTAACTACTATTAAAAAGAAGAAGAACTCTGATCCAATGAAACCTGTAGTAAGAATTAGTACTAAAAAAGACTATAATCAACATAAAAATAACATTAAAGATGCTAAAGCAGCCTTTGAAAAATGCAAAGAATTAATTGAACAAGATGGACTTGATATGAAATTAATTGATGCTTCATATAATTTTGAAAGAACACAATTATATTTCACTTATATATCAAACGATAGAGTTGATTTTAGAGAACTAGCTAAACAACTTGCGGCTATATATAAAGTAAGAATTGAACTTAGACAAATTGGTCCTAGAGATAAAGCTAAAGAAGTTGGTGGTTTAGGACCTTGTGGAAGACCATTATGTTGTTCTAAATTCTTATATTCATTTAATAATATAACTATTAATATGGCTAAAAATCAAAACATATCATTAAATCCAACAAAAATTAATGGTGCATGTAATAGATTATTATGTTGTTTAGAATATGAGGATGATACTTATTCAGAAGAAAAGAAAAATTATCCTTCTATAGGTCAAATTATAGATAAAGACGGAAAGAAAGGTAAAGTAATATCTGTTGATATCTTTAGACATTCATATAAAATAGAAACTAAAGATAAAGATGTTATAGAAATATTCCAAGATGAAAGTAATTAATGATTTACTAGGTTTTAATATGAAAATTGTTCAAGATACAGATTTCTTTAATTTTTCTTTAGATTCAGTACTTTTATACAATTTTCTTAATCTAAAACCTAATATGAAAGTAATAGATATATGTTCTGGTAACTGTCCAATTCCAATGCTTATTTCTACTAAAGTAAATAATAAAATATATGCTGTGGAAATACAAAAAGAAGTATATGAACTAGGAAAGGAATCCATAGAAATTAATAACTTACAAGATAAAATAGAGTTATTAAATATGGACGCTAAGGAATTAGGAAAAAGGTTTGAAACTGATACATTTGATTTAATCACATGTAATCCACCATATTTTAAAATAAATGAAGAAACTAAAAAGAATGATAATAAAATAAAATCTATCGCAAGACATGAAATAGAAATAACTTTAGAAGATATTATTAAATTATCTAGAAAACTATTAAAAAATAATGGTAGTTTAGTATTAGTTCATAGACCAGAAAGATTATCTGAAATAATAGTATTAATGGAAAAATATAATATATCTCCAAAAAGAATACAATTTATTTATCCAAAAGAAAAAACTGAGAGTAATATGATAATTATTGAAGGAACTAAGAATGGTAATAATGCTTTAAAAGTATTAGAGCCATTAATTATTCATGAAGAAAATGGAGATTATAGAAAAGAAATAGAAAATATATTTAAGGGGTGTTAATATGAGTCAAAAAAGTTATGATGGTAAACCAACACTATATTTAGTACCAACTCCTATAGGTAATTTAGGAGATATGACTTATAGAGGTGTGGAAACATTAAAAAATTCAGAAGTTATATTTTCTGAAGATACAAGAGAATCTAAAAAGTTATTAGATTATTTTGATATTAAAAAGAAGTTAATACCATGTCATAAATTTAATGAAGATGAAGTATATTTAAAAGTCCTTGATTATTTAAATCAAGGTTTTGATGTTTCTATAATTACTGATAGAGGTACTCCATCAATAAGTGATCCAGGATATGTATCAGTGTTTAAAGTAATTAATTCTGGATTCAATGTAGTATGTTTACCAGGTGCGACTGCTTTTACACCTGCTATAGTTAATAGCGGTCTTAATCCTAATCATTTCTTATTTTATGGTTTTTTAAATAGTAAAAAAAGTGCAAAGAAGAAAGAATTAGAGGAATTAAAACTATTAAAGTATACTATAATATTTTATGAATCACCATTTAGGGTAAAAGAAACATTAGAACTAATTAAAGAAATATTTGGTAATAGAAATATAAGTATTTCAAGAGAAATTAGTAAAAAACATGAAGAAATATATAGAGGAACAGTAGAGAGCGTTATAGAAGAACTCACTGATCCTAAAGGAGAATTTGTAATTGTTGTTGAAGAAAACAAAACAGAAGAAAATTATGATGACATTGATGTTATAGATCATATAAAAATGCTTGTTGAAAAGGGTATGAGAGATAAAGATGCGATTAAAGAAGTATCTAAACTTCATAATATGCCAAAGAATGAAGTATATAAAATGTATCTAGAAAATAAGGAGTAAATATGTTAAAAATTGGTATAGATTTAGATGGTGTAGTATTTGATAGTGAAACAACTTATAGAACATATGAAGAAATCTTTGATATGAAAAAAAACAGAAATACTCTAGTAAATAGAGAAGAACCAAGATTTCAAAAAAGATATGATTGGTCCGAAGAAGATAAACAAGAATTTATACATGAGTATTTTATGGAAGTATCTAAGAATAGCCCAATAATGGCTGGATTTAAACCTGTATATGAATTATTAAGAAAAGAAGATATAGAGTTAATTTGTATAACTGCTAGAGGTAACTTTTTAGAAGAAATGATGGTTGATGCTCAAAGAATACTAGATGAAAATAATATAAAATTTGATAAAATTTATTGGAAACAAAATGATAAATTAGCAATATGTAAAAAAGAGAATATAGATATTATGATTGATGATTATTATGAAATAGTAAAAGAGATATCAGGTAATAAAATAAATACTTTATATTTTAGAGATACAAATATTAAGAAATTAGAAGAAAATGAATATTTAAAAGAAGTAAATAATTGGGGAGACATTTATAGATATATAATGAATTATATAAAGGAGGATTAGTATGAGACTTATTGTGGGACTAGGAAATCCAGGAAAAGAATATGAAAATACAAGACATAATATTGGTTTTAATGTTTTAGATTTATATTTAAAAAAGAATAATCTAAAATTAGATAAAGATAAGTTTAATGGTAAATATACTAAAACTAGTATTAATGATGAAGATGTAATATTACTAGAACCTCAAACATTTATGAATTTAAGTGGGGATTCAGTAAGAAAAGTAATGGATTTTTATAAGATTAATATAGATGATATATTAGTAATTCAAGATGATCTTGATATGGAAGTAGGTAAGATTAAATTAAAAGAAAAATCTAGTTCTGGAGGTCATAATGGAATTAAAGATATAGAACAAAAACTAGGTACAAATAACTTTAAAAGATTAAAAGTAGGTATATCTAATGATAAAAATAGAGATACTAAAGATTATGTACTAGGTAAATTTTCTAAAGAAGATAAAGAAATACTTGAAAAATCTTATGATATTTGTTTAAATATCATAGACGATTTTTTCAAGATGAATTTTGATTTATTGATGGGAAAATATAATAAGAGATGATTTTATGTTTGATAAGATATTAGAAATTGAAAAATTTAATAATATTGGTATAACAGGATTAACTAATGAGTTAATCTCTTTTTCAGTGTCTAATATCTATAAAAAAACTAATAGAGATATATTAGTTGTCACTAATTCTTTATATGAAGCGAACGTTATATATCAATCATTATCTAAGTTAAATGATAATTGTTATTTATTTCCTATGGATGATTTTTTAACAAGTGAAGCTTTAGCGATATCACCTGATTTATTATCTATAAGATTAAATACTCTAAATGAATTATCCACAGGTAAAAATAACATAGTAATTACTAATTTAATGGGATTACTTAGATACTTACCAAGTAAAAAACTATGGAAAGATAGCATTATTTCTCTTAAAAAAGGTGATTCAGTTAATAAAGATGAACTAGTATCTAAATTAATGTCTTTAGGTTATAATCCAGAGACTACAGTTACAAATACAGGAGAAATCGCATCTAGAGGATTTGTATTAGATATATTTCCAATTAAAGAAGATAATCCTATAAGAATAGAGTTTTGGGGAGATGAAATAGATTCAATTAGATATTTTGATCCAAGTACTCAAAGATCAGAAAAAGAAATAAAAGAGATTAATATTAATACATATTCAGAATTTATTAATGAAAACGGGATAGAAATAGAAGAAAAACAAAAGTATTTACCTCTTGTTACAAAAGAAGTATTTAGTATATTTGATTATTTGGATAATCCTATTACTATTATTAAAGATTATAATCAGTTAAATAATTCATATGTTTCTTTAAGAAAAGAGATATTTGATTATGACCAAGCATTAGATGAAAAATGCAAGACAAATTATATGTTTAATCTAGAAGATATTAAGTTTAAAGATACAATATACCTTTTAACTGTGGATAACTTACTTTCTGGAATTAAACTAGATAAGATATATAATTTAGGTGCAAAAAATATAGAAAACTTTAAATCTAATGTTAATGCTATTAATGAATATATTAAAACATCATTATTTAAAAAGAAAACTATAATTATTTGTTTAAATAGTAATAAGAAAATAGAAAATGTTCAAAAATTCTTAGAAATTGATTCTAGAGTAACAGATATAAATCATATTTATGAAAATGAATTAAATATAATTAAAGAAGATTATGATGAAGGTTTTGAAATAGGTAAATACATATTTATCACTGAAAATGAATTATTTGGTCAAAAGATAAAGAATGTTAATTATAAGAATAAATATAAAGCAGGTTCTAAGATAAAAGATCTTAATAATTTAACAGTAGGAGATTATGTAGTTCATATTAATCATGGTATTGGTGTTTATAATGGTCTTAAAACTCTTACTAAAAATGGTAATAAAAAAGATTACTTAGAAATTAGTTATCAAGGTAAAGATAAATTATTTATTCCTGTGGAAAAGATAGATTTAATTAGTAAGTATTCAGGCAAAGAAGGTCTTGCGCCTAAACTAAACAAGCTCGGTGGTTCAGAATGGCAAAAGACAAAACTAAGAATTAAGAATAAAGTTAAAGATATCGCAGATAAATTAATAAAAATTTCTGCTGAAAGAAGTATGCAAAAGGGATTTGCTTTTAAGAAAGATGATGATCTACAAAAAGAATTTGATTCAGAATTTTCTTATGATTTAACAAAAGATCAATATATTGCAATAGAAAAGATTAAAAAAGCTATGGAATCAGAAGCACCAATGGATATGCTTTTATGTGGAGATGTTGGTTATGGTAAGACAGAAGTAGCTTTTAGAGCAATATTTAAAGCTATCGCATCAGGTAAGCAAGTTGCGTATCTTTGTCCAACAACAATTCTTTCTAATCAACAATATGTTAATGCATTGGAAAGATTTAAGAGTTTTGGTATAGAAATTGCGTTATTAAATAGATATACCTCACAAAGAAGAGTAAAAGAAATATATCAAAAGTTAGAAGAAGGTAAAATAGATTTTGTTATAGGTACTCATAAATTATTAAATGTTAATATAAAGTTTAAAGATTTAGGATTACTTGTTATAGATGAGGAACAAAGATTTGGTGTTACTCATAAAGAAAGAATAAAAGAATATAAAGCTAGCGTTGATGTACTAACTCTTAGTGCAACTCCTATACCTAGAACACTTCAAATGTCACTTGTTGGTATTAGAGATTTAGCATTAATTGAAACTCCGCCAGCATCTCGTTATCCAGTTCAAACTTATGTTGTAGAAGAAAGTAATGCTCTTATGAAAGACGCTATATATAAAGAAATGTCTCGTAATGGACAAGTATTTATTCTATATAATAGAGTAGAACATATTGAAGAAAAGAAGATGGAACTTCAAAAATTAATTCCAGAAGCTGATATTAGAATTGCGCATGGTCAAATGTCTAAAGAAGAACTAGAAGACACAATGAACAGTTTTATTAATAATGAATTTAATATATTATTGTGTACTACTATTATAGAAACAGGTATTGATATACCTAATGTTAATACATTAATTATATATGACGCGGATAGATTTGGTTTATCTCAGCTTTATCAAATAAGAGGAAGAGTAGGAAGAAGTAATAAGATTGCATATGCATATTTAATGTATGGTAAAACTAAAGTATTAAATGAAACTGCAGTTAAAAGACTTAATGCGATTAAAGAATTTACTGAACTTGGAAGTGGATTTAGTATTGCTATGAGAGATTTATCTATTAGAGGTGCAGGAGATATATTAGGTTCAGAACAAGCTGGATTTATAGATTCAGTAGGTTATGATCTATATGTTAAGATTCTTAATGATGAAGTTGCAAGATTAAAAGGATTAGAAATAAAAGAAGAAGTAATAGAAAATGAAAAACCATTAATTGAGGTTTCTACTCATATTTCTAATAATTATGTTAATAATGATTCATTAAAGATTGAAATACATAAAATCATTAATAAGATTGATTCTAAGGAAAGAATTGAAGAAGTTAAACAAGAATTAGAAGATAGATTTGGTAAATTAAAAGAAGATGTAATTGTTTATATGTATAGTGAATGGTTTGAAAAACAAGCTAAATCACTTGGAATAAATGATGTGGTTCAAAATAATCTATATGTAGAATTATCTATTAATAAAGATATAGTTGATAAATTGGATGTATCAGATTTATTTGTATATGCTTCTAAATTATCTGATAAATTTAGATTTAATTATAAAAATGATAGATTATTTATAAAACTATTATTAAGTGGACTAGATAAACATTTTATTTATTACTTTACAGATTTATTAGATTATATAAAAAAGACATTAATTTAATGTCTTTTTATTGTGATATAATATATTTAAAGTAGGTGATGGTATGAATCTAATTTCTAAAGCGTTATTTAATAAAAAATATCCAGAATTAAAGAGCATACATTTAGATGACGAAATAATTAAAAAAATAAAAAATAATCAAGTTTTTTCTGATCATTATGACGAATTTTCATATAATTTAGATTATATACAAGGAATTGAACAAAAAATCAGGTATATTCAATTTTTTTCTGGTATTAATAATGATGAAGAATTTGTATTTTGCTTAAAAAAAATTAAATCTAATTTTCATTTGTTAGAATCTTCAAATTTGGATTCAAGGATTTTAATGCACCCAGATTTTGATAAATTATATGATGAATTTGATAATAAGATATTCTCAGATAACATTAAAGAAATAATACTATCAAATAAAACAAAATTACTAAAAGAATTTTTAGGCCATATTTCATGGAATAAAAGTTGGGGATTTAATAATACAAAAGATAATTCTAACTATATTAATAATAAAACATTAGATTTTCTATATTCAAATAATGAAATAGGTAAATCAAAAGTATGGCTTTTTGTAAATACAAAAAATATTAGAATTGATTTAATTAATAAGATATTAGAAGATGGATATGAACAGGGATTGTTATATGTCTTTAATAATATTCCGGATATAAAAAACATAATGGAAGGTAATGGTTTTGATACAAGACTATTAGATATGAATTTTATTAATAAGTTTGATTTAGAGGTATATAAATGGATATTATCTCAATCAACAGCTTATACTAGTAAAGAAATTGATAAAATATTAAAAATATATGAAATAGGAAACTATGAATTAATAAGCGATATATGTAAATATGGAAGAGATATATTTTATTTACTTAAAGAGGAAGATTTTAATAAAAGTATATATGAATTATCTGTTGATGATAATTATAAGTATTATTTAAAAATAAAAAAAATTTTTCTTGATAAAGAATATGGAATTTCTGAAAATGATGCAAATAATTATTATACTTTAATTAGTAGAATTGATTCATCAAATAATAAATATGAATTATTAAAAAAATATAGTAATGAATATACTTTTTATAAATTGATCAATAGTGAATATAAATTAATAAAAGAAAATATTAATAGATATACAAAAGAAGAAATAGAACAATTTAAAAGGAATTATAATGAAATTGAAGCATACTTAAGTTCTTTAGAAAGAATTACATTTGTTGAATTAATAAAGAAGGAATTTAATAATTTTAATAAAGATATAAAAAGTAATCCACTTTTAGATGAAAATGGAGAACCAATACTAGATAATAATGGAAAAGAGATTGATGTATATAATTTAGAAGGTCAACCATATATGATGATGGCTCATTGTATTCCAACAAAAAAAGAAGATGGTTGGAATAATGCAAAAATAGGTAATAAATTGCAAGAAAATCCAAATATATGGGATGAGGAAACTGGCGGAAATAATGTTATATGTTCCTCAATAATAAGTAATGAAAATGTTACTAGTAGTACTAGTGTCGGTTTATTTGCATTTTTAAATAGAACAGAAGTTATTTATGGATTTAACAATTTTCCTGAAGATATAATATATGGAGCATATAATCATGATATGGGGTCTAAAATGCATGGTTTTAATACTAAAGAAAAATATTATGAACAAGTTCCACTACCTTTTGAAATACAAAATAAGAAAAATTATAATGAAGTTATAATTAATAGAAAAGATAAAAATGGAAATAGAATAAGACCAGATTATATAATTTGTTTTGATAAAATAAATGATCAAAGTATAAAACATGCTAAATATTTTGAAATTCCAATATATGTTATAAATACTCAAATATATTTAGAACAAAACAAAGAAAAAGAAGTAGAAGTTGAAGTAAAAAACACAAAAAGATTATAAAGAAAGAGATAGTATAATTACTATCTTTTTTAAGTAAAAAATGATATAATTATATATAGAATAGGAGTAGTAAATATGAGAAAATTTGAAAAAATAAGCGAAAAAGAATTTGAAAAGGTTTTAAAAGATAAATGTAGTTATTCTGATATAGAATTACCTAGAAGATCTACTAAACATTCAGCTGGTTATGATTTTATAAGTCCATTTGCTTTTGAATTACAACCTGGTGAAATAATTAAAGTACCATCAGGTATAAAAGCAGATATGAATGGTGATGAATTTTTAGCTATTCTAGTTAGAAGTAGTATGGGATTTAAATATAATGTTAGATTATGTAATCAAACAGGAATTATTGATTCAGATTATTATAATAATCCAGATAATGAGGGACATATATTTGTAGCTTTAAAAAATGAAGGAGATAAGGTATTCACTTGTGAAAAAGGTGGAAAATACGCTCAAGGAATATTCCAAAAATACCTATTAACAGATGATGATGAAGCTGATGGTGAAAGAAAAGGTGGAATTGGTTCTACTAATTAATAATTAAAAGATTATACTAATTATGGTATAATCTTTTTAGGTGAAGAAAAATGATAGATACACATTGCCATGTTTATGAAGAAGAAATGTCAGATTATAAAGATATAATTGAAGAATGTGATAAACAAGATATTTCTATGATAGTTAATGCTGTTGATATTGAATCTAGTAAAGATATAATTAGTCTTTCTAAAACATATAAAAATGTATATGCAGCGATTGGTTTAAACTATGACACAATAGATAGAGTTGAGGAAAAAGACCTTATAGAACTTGAAAAATTAATAAAAAATGAAAAAATAGTCGCAATTGGAGAGATTGGACTTGATTATTATTGGACAAAAGATAATAAAGATAAGCAAATTAAGTATTTTAAGGCTCAATTAAAACTAGCTAAAGAATATGATTTACCTGTTATAGTTCATGCTAGAGAATCAGTACAAGATGTATATGATATATTAAAAGAAATGGATATTCATAAAGGATCTATGCACTGTTATTCAGGTAGTTTAGAAATGGCAAGAGAGTTTATAAAGCTAGGTTTTAAGATTGGTATAGATGGACCGATTACTTATAAAAATAATAAAAAAGGTGTAGAAGTAGTTAAAAATATAGATTTAAAGGATATTTTATTAGAAACTGATAGTCCTTATTTATCACCTGAACCTAATAGAGGTAAACAAAATAGTCCTTTAAATTTAAAATATATTGCGAAAAAAATTGCGGATATTAAAGAATTAACAGAAGACGAAGTGATAGAAATTACTACGAATAATGCTAAGGAGTTATATAATTTATGAATCAAGAATTAATAAAAGATTTTAATTTTAAGAAAAAATTTGGTCAAAATTTCTTAAAAGATGAAAATATATTAAGAAATATAGTAACAAAATCAGAAGTTGATAAAGATACATTAGTAATAGAAATCGGTATAGGAGCAGCTTATCTTACTTATTATATAAGTGAAAAAGCAAAGAATGTTTTAGGTTATGAAATAGATGAATCGTTAAAAGAAATAATAGATAAACAACTAGAAACACGTGAAAATGTTGAAATAATATATACTGATTTTCTTAAAAGTAATCCTATTGATGATATAAAGAAGTATGATTTTAAGAAATTATATGTTGTAGCGAACTTACCTTACTATATAACTACTCCAATTATAACTAAATTAATAGAAGATAAGATTCCTGTGGAAAAGATAGTAGTTATGGTTCAAAAAGAAGTTGGAGATAGATTTAATGCAAAACCAAATTCGAAAGAATATAATTCATTAACTATATTCTTAAATTATTATTTTGAAATAAGAAAATTAATGGATGTATCTAGAAATTCATTTGTTCCAAAACCAAATGTAGATAGCGCAATTATTGAATTTAAAAGAATTAATAAATATAAGGCAAATAATGAAGAATTATTCTTTAATATAGTTAGAGATTCCTTTAAATTTAAAAGAAAAAATTTAAAAAATAATTTAAAAGGATATAATTTAGAAAAAATAGAAAAATCTTTAAAAAAACTAGGAAAAGATTTAACTGTTAGGGCTGAATCATTAACAATTGAAGAATTTATTATGATAAGTAATGAGTATGAAGAGGAGTAAAAAATCCTCTTTTTTTTCCTTATATTTAATATTGGCTTATTTAAATTTGACAAATAAAATAAATTATGTTAGTATAGAGCACGTTTATTCGAAGGGGGAAATACTATGAAAACAATAAAGACATATGAAACAATTATGTTAGAAATTGAAAAATTAGCAAAAGATCCAGAGGCTAATGCTGTAGAATTAACAAAATTATCTGCAGATTTAGCTAAACAAAGAGATTACTTAAATAAGTTAAGTACTAAAAAATTAGAAAAGAAGTTAAAACAAGGTAAACTTTCTTATAAAAAATATTGTACTTATAAAGATTTATTATCTCAAAAGAAAATATATGCTAAAAACGAAAAATTAATTGATGATGTAATTACAGGAGATTATTCAGGTATTCATCAAAAGAGAAAAGTAGCATTAAGAAGAGTGTATAAAGTAGGTCTTACTGCTGTCTTATTAGGTGGTTTAGTATTTGGTGGTATTAAATTATATAATAAAAATAAGGATAGAGGTTTAGGTAATGAATCTACTGTAACTACTACTCAAGATCAAACTACTGAAGAAGAAAAGAAAGACGATACTAAAGATAATAATAAGGATAATTCAAAAGATAAGTCTACTGAAAAAGCATCTATAGATAATAAAGATGACAAAAAAGATGAAAAATCTAATGAAGATGATAAGAACAAGACTACAACTACAAATCCAGGTGGAAATAGTGAAGGACCAAATGATACTTCAACTGTAACTACTAATGATACAGAAAATACTACAGAAAACACTAATACAACAACTACAACAGAAGTATTACCAGAAGAAATAGAAAATGAACCAAAAGATAATCCTGAAGAAACAATTCCACAACCAAAAGTAATTATTATTCCAGATGATACACCAGATACACCTGAAAATAATGAAGATGAAAAAGACGACAAAGATGATAAAGATAAAAAAGATGATAAAGATAAAAAAGATGATAACGATAACAAAAATAAAGACACTACTCCATCAAAAAAGAAAATAGATGAGACTGGTGGAAATTCTGATGAAAAAACTAATAAAGTAACAGATGAAAAGAAAAAGGACGAACCTGAATATACTGGAGATGGCGAAGATAAAAAAGATAAAACTGAAGAACAAACACCTCCAGACACTACTCCATCAAAAGATAAGATTGATGAAACAGATAGTGATGATGATGAAAAAACATATAATATAGATGATAATTCAGATAAAACTGAAGATGAATATTCAGGAACAGATGAAGATAAACAAGATACTGTTACTGAAGAAAAGAATGATAATTCAGAATTACCAACAGAAATAGAAGATGATGGTACTGAAAATGATTATACTGATAAAATAAATGAAATTATTAATAAAGTAGAAGAAAATTGTACAGAAACTAATACAAATACTAATACAAATGATAATAATACTAATAATCAATCATCAACTTCAGAAGAAAATACAGATAATTCGTTACCAACAACTATTGAAGACGACGAAGAAGAAGAAAATGTAAATACTAATACTGATAATCAATCATCAACTTCAGAAGAAAATAAAATAGCTGATGAAGAAAGAATATTCCCATCTACTGATGCACCTATTATTATTTATACAGAAGATGATGAATATGAATATCAAGATCAATATATAGAAATTCCAGCAGATGACACATTCTATGAACCAACTATTATTGATGAAGATGAAGAAGAAGAAAATACATTAGGAGAAGTTACTGTAGGTGGTAGAGCTTATACATTAACTTATAGAGCTTAAGGGGGTTATGATTTATGGAAAAAAGAAATAAAGTAAATAAAAAATTAATTTCTATGATTCTTGCAGGAATGTTAACTTTCGCTCCAGTTGGATGTGGAAAAGCTAATACTAAAACAGCTGATACTCCAGCTCCTGCAACACAAACAACTACTGAAGCTACAACTGAAGATATTGAAGTAGTAACAACAGAAGCTACAACTGAAGAAGTTGTTACTGATGGATTAGATATTACTAATAATGCTTCTATAGAAAAAGTTGTAGATGAAAGTTATGAAAAATACCAAGAATTCTATGAAGAAACTGGTATTGATAAAGATCAAATTAGAAATATGATTTTCTTTATCAATGATAAATATACTGATGAAGCTGGATCTCCAGTATTCACAGAAGATGAAATGGCTTTAGCTTATTGTAATGTTGAAAGAATTATGCTTCCTTATAAAGTAAGTCAAAAAATAGATAATATTAATACTATAAATAATGGTGATATTAAACCAGAAGATGATGGAATAATTATTCCAGAAATTCCTAAAATATCTGACTTTATAGATCAAAATATTTCTGGTGGTAAAATAACTGCTAGAAAGACTAAAGAATGGGAAGATGAATTAGAAAAACAAAGAAAATTAATGAATGAAAGTAGAACTTTCGATATAGATAGTATTAACGCATTCATTAAAAAGAACGAAGTAACTGATTTTAATAACGATGATACAGGTTTATCAAGTTCAACAGTTAACGGATTCTTATTTGTTATTTCTGATCAACATAAATATGCATTAAGAATGGCTGGTGCAATGCAACCACAAGTAATTTATATCGAAGGTAACGATGGTATAGATGAAATCAAGATTAATGCATCTAATGAAGAAAGAAAAATAGAAGATTTAATTGAAAATCTAAAAGAAGAAGTACAAAAAGAAGACAGCGTTATATATGGTTTTGATATTAATAAAGTAGCTGAGGATGTTAGTACATCATATTATGAAGGTAGAACACCTGAAGCTGAAGAAATAGCTGCTGAATATGGATTATCTATAGAACATTCAAATATTATTATTGATTATGCTATATTCTTATCAACTATGGAATATTATCAATATGAAAGAATTGATTGTAATAGAAAGAGACAAGCTCATGATAAGCTTAATGAAATCATTACAAACAATAAAACTTCTTCATTAAATGGAACTAGAAAATTAGTTTTAAATGCTTAATTAGAAGTTAATATTAAAAAGGGGTTTAAAAAAGAGAGATTATGTATTTAATCTCTTTTTTTTATTAAATCTTTGTGATAAAATATTGTTAACAAATTATGCTTTTAGTCATAATATGTAATAAGACTGGGAGGTTTTTTTTATGCATAAATTAATTATTAATGGTAATAAGGAATTAAAGGGAGAAATAAGTATTAGTGGTGCAAAGAATTGTGCTGTTGCTTTAATTCCTGCTGCTTTATTATGTGATGAAGATGTTACTATTTCTAATGTTCCAAATATTTCTGATGTTGATGCATTAGAAGAAATTTTAATTCATTTAGATGCCAAAATTGATAGAAAGAATAATGGAGAAGTTGTTATTCATTCTGGTTCTATTAACAATAAACCTATTGACGAAGAATTAGCTAAGAAATTAAGAGCGTCTTATTATTTTATGGGAGCTTTATTGGGAAAATATAAACATGTAGAAATGAGTTTTCCTGGAGGATGTTCAATAGGTAAAAGACCAATTGATTTACACTTAAAAGGTTTTAAAGCTTTAGGTGCTAAAGTATCAGGTGATGATGAAAATATAATATTAGATGCTGATGAGTTAACTGGTGCTGATATATATTTAGACTTTGCATCTGTTGGTGCTACAATTAATATTATGTTAGCAGCTGTTAGAGCAAAAGGTACTACTATTATAAAGAATGCTGCAAAAGAGCCTGAAATTCCTAATATAGCTGAATATTTAAATGCAATGGGAGCAAAGATTAAAGGTGCTGGGACAGACATTATTACAATAGAAGGTGTAGATTATTTAAAATCATGTACTCATACAGTATTACCGGATAGAATAGAAGCAGGAACATATATTATTTTAGGTGCAGCTTGTGCTAAAAACTTAGTAGTTAAGAATATAGTTCCTAAACATATAGATTCTTTATTAGAAAAATTAAAAGAAATGAATGTTAAAATGAAAATTGGAAAGAATAGTGTTACTGTTAAACAAAGTAAGAGACTAAAAGCAACAGAAATAATAACATTAGTTTATCCAGGTTTTCCAACTGATTTACAACAAATTATGGCTTCATTAATGACTCAAGCTAAAGGAGAATCTTCTATAGATGAAACTATTTGGGAAAATAGATTCTTAAATCTATATGAAATGCTAAAAATGGGTGCAAAAATTGAAGTTAATGGTAGTAAAGCATACATAACAGGTCCTACTAAATTAAAAGGTACTGAAATAAATGCAACAGATCTAAGAGCAGGCGCAGGTCTAGTAGTAGCTGCATTATTAGCTGAAGGAACTACTACAATTAACAATGCTGATTATATTTTAAGAGGATATGAAAATATAGTAGATAAACTTAGAAAAATAGGTGCAGATGTAGAATTAGTGTAAATAAGTAAATATTTTACTTGATTTATAGTACTTATGTTGTTATAATATAATAGATTTTTGAAAAAATTCTATAACATTTAGTTATGGCGAGAGGAGAGAAATAAAGTGGCAAAAGAAAAGAATGAAATATATCAAGATTGCAAAGTTATTTGTGCTTGTGGAGCAACATTTGATACAAAGTCTACAAAAAATGAAATTCACGTAGAAGTTTGTTCAGAATGTCATCCATTTTATACAGGAAAACAAGTAAGAGCATCTAAAAAGGGTAATGTAGAAAAATTTAATGCTAAATATGGTTTAAATAAAGAAGAAAAATAATTAGACTTATGTCTAATTTTTTTGTATAATAAAATTGGTGATTATATGAAAATAGCTTTTGCCTCTGATCATAGAGGATATGAATTAAAAGAGTATCTAAAAAAACATTTAAAAGGTTATGATATTGTTGATTTAGGTACTAATAGTAAGGAATCTGGAGATTACCCAGATTATGCATTTAAATTAGGTGAATATGTGGTTAAAAATAATTGTTTAGGTTTAGTTATATGTGGAAGTGGTATAGGAATATCTATCGCATGTAATAAAGTTAAAGGAATTAGATGTGCTAAGGTAAATAGTATAAAAGATGCAATATATACAAAAAAAGATAATAATGCAAATGTTATATCTTTATCGGCTAGTATTAATAAAGAAAGAGCTATTAAAATTGTTTCAAATTTTATAGAAACAAAATTTAGTGAAGAAGAAAGACATATTAGAAGAATTAATAAAATAAGTGAATATGAAAGAAGTAATTAACATATATTATATTGGTGATATATATGAAAAGATTACTTCTTTTTATTGTGTTAGTAGTTAGTATTCCATTTTTGGTTATTAACTTTTTTTATTCTTATAAAATAACTACAAAACTATCTGGTTTTAATTCAAATAATGTTGAATCAAAAAAAATAAATATTAGAATTTTAAAAAGCAATAATACTGTGGATAATTTAGATTTAGAAGATTATCTAGTGGGAGTTGTATCATCAGAAGTGCCTTTATATTTTGAAGAAGAGGCATTAAAAGCACAGGCAGTAGCGGCAAGAACATATGCTTTAAAACAAATTGAAAACAATATTGATAAAGAATATGATGTTACTGATGATACTTCATCTCAAGTTTATTCTACAAATGAGGAATTAAAAGAAAGATGGGGAAATAAATATGAGGAAAATTATAATAAGATTAAAAATATAGTGAATTCTACCAAAGGAGAATATATTTCTTATAATGATGATTATATTTATGCTTTTTTCTTTTCAACAAGTAATGGAAAAACAGAAGATAATATAAATGTTTTTGGAGAAGATTTGCCTTATCTTAAATCTGTTGATAGTAGTTTTGATGAAGAAGAAACAGATTCCTTTGAAGTAACAAAAGAATTTTTAAAAGAAGATTTTTATAATAAATTAGAAATTCCATATAAAGATTCTTTAATTGTTGATAATATTAAAAGATCTGAATCTAATAGAGTTCTAAGTATTAATATTAATGGTATTTCTTTTAAAGGTAGAGAATTTCAAAAAAAGCTAGGTTTAAGATCCAATGATTTTACTATTGAAGAATCAAATAATATATTAATAACTACAAAAGGGTTTGGTCATGGAGTAGGTATGAGTCAGTACGGTGCAAATGCATTAGCAAAAAGAAATAAAAAATATCAAGAAATAATAAAATATTATTATCAAGGTACAGAAATAAAAAAATTATAGTATATTTTTTAATTTATTATCCATTATTTAAATGAGGTGAATAAATTGAAAAAGAGAAGATTAAAAGGATTTGTTGTTCCTGTATTTAGCGCAATATTGTTTTCTGGGTTAATAATTACTTTATTATCTTTAAGTAGTGAACCAGAAATAAAAACTGAATTAAATCAACAATATACATATGTCAACGATAGTATTATTAATAAAGTTATTCCAACTTTGAATGAAGATAAGATTATTTTAAAACCATTTGATTCTAATAAGGTTACTGTATATAAAAAGTTCTATGATTCAGAACAAAATAAAGAGGATTCTATAATTTATTATAATAATACTTATATGCAAAATTCAGGTGTACTTTATAATTCAGATTCAGAATTTAATGTTTTATCTGTATTAGACGGAGATGTTATAGAAGTTAAAAAAGATAATATATTAGGATATGTAGTTGAAATTAAACATGATGATAATTTAATTAGTACATATCAAGGATTAAAATCTATTAATGTTAAAAAGAATGATAAAGTAACTCAAGGAACGGTAATAGGAAAAAGTGGAGAAATTAGTTTAGATGTGAATTTAAAGAATTCTTTATTATTTGAATTAATTAAAGAAGGTAAATATGTTAATCCTGAAAAATACTATAATAAGAAAATAAAAGAAATATAGAGGTTAGTATGTTTGGAAAAGATATAGGAATAGATTTAGGAACTGCTAATATATTAATATATGTTAAAGGTGAAGGAATAGTATTAAATGAACCTAGTGTAGTTGCTGTTGAATCTAATTCTAAAAAAGTTTTAGCAGTAGGTGAAGATGCATATAAAATGCTTGGTAGAACTCCTGGAAAAGTTGAAGCAATTAAGCCTTTACAAGATGGAGTTATAGCAAATTTTGAATTAACTGTTGCTATGCTAAATCATTTTATAAAAAAAGTACAAGCTAAGAATACTTTTTCGAAACCAACTATATTAATATGTTGCCCAACTAATATAACAGAAGTAGAAAAAGAAGCTATTAAAGAAGTAGCAGAGGTAACTGGTGCCAAGAAAGTTTATATAGAAGAAGAACCAAAAGTAGCAGCAGTAGGTGCAGGTTTAGATATATCAAAACCTAATGGAAGTATGGTTATTGATATAGGAGGAGGAACAACAGATATAGCTATCTTATCACTTGGTGATATTGTAACAAGTAAATCTTTAAAGGTCGCAGGAAATATATTTGATCAAAAGATCATTGATTATATTAAAGAAAAATATAAGTTATTAATAGGTGAAAGAACTGCAGAAGAAATAAAAATAGAAATAGGTTCTGCCATAAATGATGATAAAAAAAGAAAGAAAGTAGTTAAAGGAAGAAATCTTGAAACTGGTTTGCCTTGTTCTAAAACAATTGTATCTTCAGAAATATATGAAGCACTTGAGTCTAGTCTATATGAAATAATAGATGGTGCAAAAAATGTATTAGAAACTACTTTACCTGAATTATCCGCTGATATTGTAGAAAATGGAGTAGTATTAACTGGAGGAGGAGCAATGTTAGACGGATTAGATAAACTTTTAAATGAAGAATTAAAGATACCAGTTAAAGTAGCTGAATCTCCATTAACTTGTGTAGTAGATGGAACAGGAATAATGTTAAGTAATCTTAAATTAATTGAAAAATAAGTCTAGTACTTATTTTTTTTAATAATTATGTTATAATTAAAATAGGTGATTAAAATGAGTAGTAATATTTTAAATAATGCAAAAATAATATTAGTAGTATTTTTATTTGTTGTATTAATAATGCCAGTTGTAATGAAAATTGCAGAAAAAGTAAATGCATTAGATATACCAAATGAAAGAAAAGTTCATAAAAAACCTATGCCTAGATTAGGAGGTTTAGGAATATTTGCAGGTTTTCTTTTAGGATATATGTTATTCTGTTCACAAACTCCTCAAATGATATCTATTTTAATAGGTGGATTTATTTTAATAATTGTTGGTATGATAGATGATATTAATCCAATAAGAGCTATATCAAAGTTTTGTGGTCAATTAATAGCAGCAATTATAGTAGTATATTATGGTAATGTAGTTATGCAAGATATCTCAGCTTATGGACTATATATTAATTTTGGTTTATTAGCTAGACCATTTACTATTATATTTATTTTAGGAATAATTAACTGTTTAAATTTAATAGATGGTTTAGATGGGTTAGCTGGTGGAATAGCAACTATCTTCTTTATAACAATATCTATAATAATAAGTATAATGGGTATTTATAATGGATTAGATGCTTCATTATCATTAATAATGATAGGAGCTACTTTAGGATTCTTAGTATATAACTTTCATCCAGCAAAAATATTTATGGGTGATAGTGGATCAATGTTTTTGGGTTATATAATTGCAGTAATATCTTTATTAGGATTTAAAAACGTTACATTAACATCATTTATTGTTCCTGTATTAATATTAGCAATTCCTATATTAGATACATTATTTGCGATTATAAGAAGAATACTAAAAAAAGAATCTTTTGCTAAAGCAGACAAAGAACATTTTCATCATCAAATATTAAAATTATCTGGAAATCAAACTAAAACAGTATTAATAATATATTTAATTCAAATATTATTCTCAGCGGCATCAATAGTATATGTATTACAAAATTCAAAACTAGGTCAAATACTATATGCTATATTATTAGTAATAATATCTTGGATTGTTTTAACTACTAATATTGTGTTTGATAGAAAAAAAATACAAGAGAATATTAAGAATAAATTTAAGACAAATAAGAAAAAATAATATTTACTATTTGTTAACTTGATTGACATAGATTGTAATAGAAAATATAATTGATTTAAAGTAGAAAAAGATGATAAAAACATCTTTTTTTATTATGTCAGGTGAAGTATATGTTTAAAGATTATAAAAAATATTTATCAACATCAATAAAAGTGTATCTTTTTGTATTAGTAATAGTTTTTATACTTAAGATAGTTGGATTAAATTATTTTGGTATAGATACTAATAATACTATAGTTTTAAAAATTAGTAATATCATACTAAAATATAAATTAGATTATATTTGGTATTTTATTAGTTTGTATATTTATACTTATATATTATTAAGTATGACTTTTAATGATTATTCAACGAAAATGAAAATTTATGGCTTATTTGTAACAGGAATCAATTACTTTAATGGTTATTATACGAAGAATATTGTTAATAATGTATTATTTTCAATAATTTTAGATTTATCCGTTTTTATTATTTCAGTAATAATATATGAAAAGAGATTCAATTTTAAAAGGATTGTTAAACTATTTAAAATATCCTTGTTAATGATTTTATATGAGATTATATCTGGAATAATTAGAAATGGTAATTTAAAAATTGATTATAGTAACTTTGTTATCAATTTTATATTAAACTTTGATTATATTCTATTGATGATTATTACTTATAAGTTATACGAAGGAGGTGTACTTTTATGTGGGGAGGCGGAAGCTTATTCATTTTCGCAAAAGAAACAAAACTTAAAGAAATCGCTGCTAAAATTGCGAAAAAATTATCAAAATAATCTTAAAAAATTTAAAAAGAAAGACAAGGTTGAAAAATTAACGATAATAATCTATATTTTTCTTAGTTTAATTTGGAATATCTTTAGTGTTGTTCTAATATTATTGGTCGCTAGATTAAATAATACTTTTGTAGAATGCATCTTCATACTAACTTCTTTTTGGTTATCAAAAAGATCCTTTGGTAAAGCTTTTCATTTTAATAGTATGTTGATTTGTTTTATAGTGTCTAACTCAACATATTATTGTTTGAATAGAGTTACTATGCCAGTAGGTTTTAGTATTATTATACCCATATTATTAGGAGTAGGTTTATCTTATGTTACTTCTAAATTTGTAAAAAAGACTTACTCTCCATTATATAGAGGTATGCCTATAGATGTATTTGAAGAAACAATTTTAAAAATAGTAGAAAAATATAGTATCAAATATAAAATTTGTTATGAATTTTATATAAATAAAACTAGTGATATATCTTTATCTTTTAAATACAATTATTCCATTAGTGGTATAAGAAAAATTAGAGATAGAATTAATGAAAAAATAAAGAAGCTAAATTAGCTTCTTTTTTAAATTGTATAATTTTGTATTACTTACTATTAGTATATTTTTGTTTGTGGCTATAAAATAGGAGGAAATATGTATTATTTATTTTTATTATTTTCAGAGGTACTAATATTAGTATTAATTTTAAAGAAGTATAACTGTAAAACTAATTATTTAATTAAAAAAATTTCATTTTATGAGGACATAATAAGTGATCAAGGAAAAATGAATCATGAGTATAATAATCAATTGATGATATTAAGTGGGTATATTGATAATAAAAAGAGATTAAAAGAATATTTGCATTCACTTGTAGGAGAATGTAGGACAGGTCAAAATTATGAAATCAGACAATTATCTAATCTTGATAATGGTGGATTAAAAAAACTGTTATATTATAAATTACAGAAAATGGAAGATAATGATATATTATTTTCACCATATATAAATTTAGAGACAAAAGAGTTATTTGAAAGCTTAGATTTAAGCTTATATAGAGACTTAACAAAATTGTTTGGTATATTTTTAGATAATTCAATAGATGCAGCCACCTTATCTGAAAAAAAGGAAGTATATTTAGATATTAACCTAGATAATAATTATATAAATATAACTATTTCTAATTCATATAATAGAGATTGTAATTTAGATAAAATTGGTAAAAAAGGGTATACAACTAAAGGATGTGGACATGGTTATGGTCTTTTAATAGTTAAGGATATTATAAGAAGAAATAATAAATTAGAAGTAATAAATAATTATGATGATAAGTTGTTTTATCAAACAATATTAGTTGATTTAAAATAAAAAAATATGTCGTATTTTTTAGATTGATATTTGTAACAAAAGTTAATAATTTGAGTTATGATTTATTTGGACATAAAAAGAAGGAGGAATAAAAAATGTCAAGAGGAATAATAAAGTGGTTTAATAATGAGAAAGGATACGGTTTTATTAATGGTAATAACAATGAAGATATATTTGTTCATTATACATCTATTAAAATTGAAGGATATAGAACTTTAGAAGAAGGACAAGAAGTATCTTATCAACTAATAAAAACTGATAAAGGTTTACAAGCAACTGACGTTACACCTGTAAAACAAAGAGAATTAAGTGCTGCTTTTTAGCAGCTTTTATTGTATAATAAATAAAAGGAGATGATATTATGCAATATATTATTAGAGGAGATAATACAAAATCCATAAAAGAGTATATTGAATCAAAACTTGGTAAGTTAGATAAATATTTTAATACAGATGAATATACTGCAACAGTACTTACAAAAAAAGAAGGAAGAGGGCAAAAGATAGAGGTTACTATTCCTACTAATACATTTACTTTAAGAAACGAATCAGTAAATGAAGATTTATATGCAGCAATAGATAATGTTGTAGATAAATTAGAAAGACAAATAAGAAAGAATAAAGATAAAATAAATAAAAAGAATAATAAAAAGGTAATTGAAGATTTTGAATTAATATTAGAAGATGAATTTTTAGAAGACGAAAAAATTGTTAAGAGAAAAAAATTAGAGCTTAAACCTATAGATGAAGAGGAAGCAATTATTGAAATGGAAATGTTAGGACATAATTTCTTTGTATTTAAAGATTCAGAAACTGATAAAATATGTATTTTATATAAGAGAAAAAGTGGAAATTACGGAATTATAGAAACAAAATAGTCTAGAAAAATCTAGGCTATTTTTCTTGTAAAAAAATAGTATCTAAGATATAATAATTTTGAGGTTATATATATGAGAATAAAAAGATTTAGAATAATAACAATTTTATTTTTATTTATATTTTTAATTCCGTTTTCAGTACATGCTGAAGATGTTTCTTGTTCTACAATATTAGAAACTATCGATGAATATAACGCAGTAGTAGATGAATTAGAAGAGACTGATTGTGAAGATACATTAGATAGTGATACTGTTAAATTGTGTAATGATGATACTACTAAAAAAGCTTTTTTATTATCAAAGCTATTTAAATATAATGATCAAACAACATGTCAAAGTCCTCAATTAAAAAAGATTATAAAAGAAAACAAAGATCAATGCTCTAATATTTTTAATTCAGATTTAAAAGATTTAACAAACAATGTTATGTCATTATTTTATATTATTGCTCCTTTTCTATTTATTATATTTGGTTCTTTAGATTTTTCTAAAATAGTAACAGCTGGTTCTAATTTTCCTGAAGTATATAAAAAGAGTAAGAGTAATTTTATAAAACGATTAATTGCTTTCTTATTAATCTATATAACACCTGCCTTTGTAAACTTTGTATTGGGTTTAAACTTATCTAATTATACTTTAACAGGTGATGTTTATTCTTGTAAAACTGATTATATATATCATATGAATAGATGGGAAACAACTTATATTCCACCTGTAACAACTAGTTCTTCATCTGCATCTAATAGTAATTTAGGACTAGGATCTAATAATGGTATATTCCAAACTAGAACATCTGCACCTACTAGTAGTAATAGTTATTATGATTGGAGTGCAAGTAACTTATATCAATGTGTTTGGTATGCTCAACATAGAGCTATAGAAGCTTTATCTACTTCTAATTTATCAGAAAGTGAAAAAAATACTAAATTAAGTTTAATTAGAAAGTCTAATGGTAATGGATGGGCTTGGTATCCAATAGCAGTTTCTGGTCATTCAAGTGTAAGAGGTGATGATGAAAGTACTGCTTCAGAAGATTCATTAATAAAATTCCAAAGTTCAAATGATTATAAAAAGCCTAGAGCGGGTTCATTAGTCGCTTGGAGATGGACTGACAAAGGATGTACTAGTTATTGGGGACAGAATTGTAATAGTTCACATCCAGAATATGGACATGTAGGTTTCATTGAAGATGTTGATGCTACTAATAACAAAGTATTATTATCTGAAGGTTGGAAAAAATCTGATGGTGGAATGGGATTCCAATCTATATGGGTTACATTTGATGAATTAAAGAATCTTAGAGGAAAATGTGATTTTGAAGGATATGTTTATTTAATGGATCCATTAAAATAAGGAGGAAATATGAAAAATAATTATAAAATAGTAGTTGTATTTTTATTAATCATTCTTTATTTTGCATGTTCTTTATTTATTAAACCAAAAAAAATATTAGTATATTCTAACAATACTTATATAGTTAATAAAAATAGTATTAGTTCTTATGATTATATGAAACTAAATAATAAAAAATTAAATGTTATGTATTATGATAAAACTATTAATCAAGGATATTTCAGAGTAATAAATGAAGGTAATAGTAAATTTTCAATGTATGATGAAAACAATAAGGCAATAGATACTTATGATTATGGTTATGCTTATACTGATAATATTAATCCTGCTTCTTATTCAGAAAGAGAAAGTTTAATGAAAGATGAATCAACTGCCATTACAAAAGTATTTCAAGAATATGGTGTAGATGGTGATTTATCAGATTTAAATTATATTAAAGTAGTAGAATTAAATAACGCTGAAAAGTTGATATTCTTTGGTAATTTTAATGATGATAAATATTATTCTGTTATGTCATTGCCCGATACAGAAAAATGTTATGAATTTGTTATAAAAGTAGATAATAAAACAAATTATGAAGTATTATATGAAAATGAAGTAGAAGGAACAGATATATTGGATGAAAACTTTATTATATTTGATTGTGTTATGAATTTGTTTGATGATGATTCTTATCAAATTGGAGTAAATAGTATTATTTATTCATTCCATGAAACTGTACCTGGAAAAATATATAATTTAAGTAATAATAATTTTGATATTATGAGTGAAAAGGGGAATTAATATGTGTACAAATAGTTCGTTTTTAACGTTAGTTCTTATTCTAAAAATTATATTTTTATTTGTATTACCTGTATTTGTTGTAGTATCATCTATTATTAAAAAGTATGATAGGTTTAACAATAAACTATTAGTTTTAGAGATTATTATACTTCTATTATTTATTGTTTTAAAAATATCAAATAATAGTTGCATTACTAATTCAAATATAAATTATATAAAACGTTCTAAATCAACAATTGATTATACTGGAACAGGTTTTAGTAAGGATCCAAATATTCTAGAAAAAATAATAACAAATGAAATTTATAAAGGACCTACAGGAAAAAATGTATATTATTTTAGTAATAATAAGTTACCATTAAGTGATAAAAAAATAGTTTGTGAAGATAAAGAATTATATATGAAAAACTATGGAAATACTTTAACTGCTGTTTCCATATTAGTATCTAGTGTATTACAAAAAAATATAGATCCTATTGAAGTTATGCATGTTGCTTTTAAATATAATATTTTTGATTGCGAAAAAGGTGTTAAAACAGAAGATTTATTAAATGCATTAGCAAATGAATATCATTTAAGAGTATCCTATGTTGATGAATCTATGCTTGTTAATTATGTTAATCAAGGTGGAGTAGTTCTTGCTAAAGTAATAGTAAAACCTAATTTTAATAATTTTGCTTGTGATGAATCAAATATTATTATTTATAATGTTAATTCACAAAATGAATTATATATTTTGAATCCTAACAATAGGGATAGTGATTATATATGTCCTAGTAATTCAGCTGGATATGGTCAAATAATTAAGGCTAATAGTAATAATAAAGCATGGAGTTTTAATAGTATAAATTCCGTTAGTTATGAATATTTGTCTTTGGAAAGGAATTAATATGAAAAAGATTAAATTATTAATAATATTAGTATTAGTTATAGTTTTGACTGGTTGCTCAGGTACATATAATCTAAAAATAAATGAAGATTTATCTATAGAAGAAAGTGTAGATTTAACTCTTCCTATAAAAGATGGTTTATATGATAACACTTTGCGTTTGTTTGAAAATAATAAGATACCAAAAGAAGATTATAAAGTTACTGCATCAGAAAAAGATGTAAAGATTAAATATAAAACAAGATATGATTCTTTTGAAGAATATGTTCTTGAAAGTAAGTTATATAGATCATTATTTAGTGATATCAATTATACAAAGGATAAAAAAACATTAAATATAGATACTACATCTATATTTAAGTTAGATAATTCTCCATCTACAAACGTAGTAAATGATTTTGATATATCTTTATTACAAATTAAGATTGATACACCATATAAGATACTAAGTACAAATGCTGATAATAAAGAAGATAATATAATGATTTGGTCTTTAAATAAGAATACATCTAAGAAAAGAATAAATTTCTCATTAAATATAGATAAAAAGACAACAGCGTATGTTCAAATTATAGTTTTATCTTTGATAGGTATAATTATAATAGGTTCAGCAGTATTTGTTTATAAGAGAATGAAATTAGGATCAAAAGTTTAAAAGAAACATTGAATATTCAATGTTTTTTTATTGTTTTAGGTTGTTAGATTTGGTATAATATTCTTGGTGATTAATTATGGGTATAATAAAAAAGTTATTTGACTATGAATATAAAGAAATGAAAAAATTTACTTTAATAGCAGATAAAATAGAAGCAAAAAAAGAAGAATATGAAAAATTAACTGATAAGCAACTTCAAAAGAAAACTGAAGAATTTAAGAAGGAATTAGAAAAAGGAAAAACATTAGATGATATATTAGTTGATGCTTTTGCTACTGCAAGAGAAGCATCTAAAAGAGTTATTTGTGAATTTCCATACTATGTTCAGTTATTAGGTGCAATATCAATTCATTATGGTAATATATCAGAGATGAAAACTGGTGAAGGTAAAACTTTAACAGAAGTTATGCCTGCTTATTTAAATGCACTTACTGGTGAAGGTGTTCATATTGTTACAGTTAACGAATACTTAGCATCAAGAGACGCTGAATGGATGGGACAAATTTTTAATTTCTTAGGTTTAACAGTAGGAATAAATGGAAGAGATTTATCTCCAGAAGAAAAACAAGAAGTATATAATGCTGACATAACATATTCTACAAATAATGAAATAGGATTTGACTATTTAAGAGATAACATGGTTGTTAGAAAAGAAGATAGAGTTCAAAGACCATTAAACTTTGCAATTGTCGATGAAGTAGACTCTGTTCTTATAGATGAAGCTAGAACTCCATTAATTATTTCTGGTGGATCTATGCATACATCTGGACAATATATGGATGCTCAAAGATTTGTTCAAAACTTAAAAGAAAATGAAGATTTTAATATAGATGAAAAAACACAAAGTATATCTTTAACAGATGAAGGATCTAGAAAATGTGAACAATTCTATAAAATAGATAATATGTATGATGTACAATATTCTGCATTAGTTCATCATGTTAATCAAGCATTACGTGCAAACTTTATAATGCATAATGAAGTAGATTATATAGTTCAAGATGGCGAAGTAGTAATAGTAGATCAATTTACTGGTCGTCTAATGAAAGGAAGAGCATTCTCAGAAGGTCTTCATCAAGCTATAGAAGCTAAAGAAGGAGTTAAAATAAATGAAGAGACTAAGACTTTAGCGACTATTACATTCCAAAACTTATTTAGAATGTATAAAAAACTTGCTGGTATGACAGGTACTGCAAAAACAGAAGAAGAGGAATTTAGAGAAATTTATAACATGTATGTTATAGAAATACCTACTAATAAACCAGTTATAAGAACAGATATGGCAGATTTAATATTTGCTACTAAAAAAGATAAATATAATGCAATAGTAGAAGAAATAAAAGAAAGACATAAAACAGGACAACCAATATTAGTTGGTACAATCGCAGTAGAAACATCTGAATTAATTAGTGGATTACTTACTAAAGCTAAGATTAAACATGAAGTATTAAATGCTAAGAATCATGCAAGAGAAGCTGAAATTATCGCTAAAGCAGGTGAAAAGAATTCAGTAACTATTGCTACTAACATGGCCGGCCGTGGTACAGATATTAAATTAGGTGAAGGTGTTAAAGAACTTGGTGGTCTATGTGTAATTGGTACAGAAAGACATGAATCAAGACGTATAGATAATCAGTTAAGAGGTCGTGCAGGTCGTCAAGGAGATCCTGGTTATTCACAATTCTATGTATCTTTTGAAGATGATTTAATGGTTAGATTTGGTACAGATAGATTTAAAGATATTCTTCAAGCTGCTGGTTTAGGAACTACAATCAATTTAAGAAGTAAAACTATGACTAGAAACGTTGAATCAGCTCAAAAGAAAGTTGAAGGAAATAACTATGACATAAGAAAAAGTTTACTTCAATATGATGATGTAATGGCTAAACAAAGAGAAATAATGTATGCTAGAAGAAATGAAATACTAGATAAAGAATCAATACATGAATCAATTATTAAATTAATAAAAGAACACATAGATGAAGTAGTAACAAATCATACTATATATTCTAAAGAATTAACTGAACAAGATTGTGATGAAATAGTTGAATATATGAATGAAAACTTACTAGCAACTTCTTCAGTAAAAGTATCTGAAATAATTAATGATCCAGTAGAACAAGTAATAGATTACTTAGATAAAAAAGTAATTGATGAATATGAAAATAAAATTAGTGAATTACCAGAAGAAATCATTAATGACTTTGAAAAGGTTATTACTCTAAGAGTTGTTGATACACATTGGATGGAACACATTAATACAATGGATCACTTAAAAGAAGGTATTGGATTAAGAAGTTATGCACAAGCTAATCCACTAGTTGCGTATACTAAAGAAGGTTTTGATTTATTTGATGAAATGCTTTCTAAAATAAATAAAGAAACAACAATTTATTTATTAAAAGCACAAATAACTCAAAATTTAGAAAGAAAACAAGTAGAAAAACCAATATCTGATAATAGTGGAGATAAATCTACTAAAAGATCACCTAGAAAAGTAGGTAAAAAAGTAGGAAGAAATGATCCATGTCCATGTGGCAGTGGTAAAAAATATAAACAATGTTGTGGTAAATAATGCCGGGAACCCTTGTAAAATAAGGCTTTGCAAGGGTTTTTATAATTGTAATTTT